>CAYUFQ010000091.1:0-7126 GCA_964444045.1 uncultured Bacteroides sp. | reverse complement strand
GCAATCTGCAGCGGAGTGGCCAGCACCTCGCCCTGGCCTATGCTCACGGAAATGATGGTGTTGGCGCTCCAGCGGCCGTTGCCGTAATACTTGTCGTAATACTTCGCGTTGGGCAGGAATCCGGGCGACTCGTGCGGCAGGTCCACGCCGAGCCTGTAGCCATAGCCCATCTTGACGAGATAGGTTTTCCACACCTCGAACGCATCGGCGCTCGAGCCATACTTGCTCTTGCGGTCAATCATGTTCTTGAAGCCCCAGCAGAAAAAGGCGTTACACGACGTTTGCAGCGCCGACTTCACCGCCAGCGGCGAATAATGGCCGTGACACTTCAGCTTTCGGCCGCTGTAGGCATAGCCGTGGCTGCACGGGTAGGCCGTGGAGGTGGAGATTATCCCCTCCTGAAGCATTATCAGGGCCTGGGTGGGCTTGAACGTGGAGCCGGGCGGATAGCACGCGCTCAGCGCGCGGTCAAAGAGCGGCAGGTCGGGATTCTCCTCCTTGTTCTGCAGCTGCAGGTAGTTCTTGCCGCGTTCGCGCCCCACGAGCAGACGTGGATCATAGGTGGGCGACGAAACCATGCAGAGAATCTCGCCCGTTTTCGGCTCGATGGCCACCACGGCGCCCAGCTTGTTCACCATCAGGCTCTCGGCATATTGCTGCAGCTTGATGTCGAGACTCAGCTTCACGTTCAGCCCCGAGCGGGGCGAGCGGTCGAACGCCCCGTCCTCATATCGGCCCTGAATGCGGCCATAGGCATCGCGCATCAGAATCTCCACTCCCTTTTCGCCCCGCAGGTAGCGCTCATAGCTGCGTTCCACCCCAAGGTCGCCCGTGTAGTCGCCGGGGGCATAGTAGCCGTCTTCAGCCTTGTCGATGTCGTTCTGATTCACCTCCCTGACGTTGCCGAGCACGTTGGCCGCCGTGGCATAGTTATACTGGCGCAGAATGCGCTTCTGGGTGTAAAATCCGGGGTAGCGGTAGAGCTTCTCCTGCAGGCGCCCATATTCGTCGGCCGTGAGGTGGGCCATGAAGCGCTGAGGGGTGTAAGCGCTGTAGTTCACCGACTTGCGAATGTCGTTCATGCGCGCCTTGAAGTCGTCGGTGCTGATGCCGAGAGTGCGGCAGAAGTCGAGAGTGTCGAGATTCTTCACATCGCGCGGAATCATCATCACGTCATAGGCCGGCTGATTGTACACCACCAGCTCATCGTTGCGGTCATACATCAGCCCGCGGCTCGGATAAATCACCTTGCGCAGAAAGGCATTGTTTTCGGCAAATTCCTTGTATTTGTCATCGGCCACCTGAAGCGAAAAAAGCCGCACCAGATAAATCGCCGCGATTACCAGCACGAATCCGGTAATCACATACCTGCGCTTCTCGAGATTATAGTCTTTTCTCACTTACAGAGCGGCGTGAAAGGCTGTCGGTGGCGATGAGCAGCAGCGAGGTCAGCGCTGTCGAGGCCCCGATGCGGGTCAGAAGCACCCAAGGACGGAAAAACGTAAAGGCTTCGATCACAAACACCAATATGCAAAACACCAGCGACATGGTGATGACATATTGCATAAACACCCCCACGCCGAAACTGCGTATCGACGGAGTGGAGTGAAAAATATCGTCTTCGCGCGGCACGTAGAGCCTCAATATGGTGCGCCTCACCGCGCCGAGACACGTGCACGCCAGGGCGCACATGCCGGGAGTGTCTTGAAAAACGTCCATAACCGTTCCCAGCAGAAAGGCCAGGAAAATCACCTTGGCCGAGCTCATGCTGACGGGCAATTTAATCACGAAGTAGATGAAAACGAACGGAATAGCCACTCCATAAAGAATCACATGATTGAAGATGACGGCTTGCGCCACCACCAGAACCATGAACAACAGAGTGAGCTGTAGAGCCGTTTTTTGCATCTCCCTTACTGAAAATCAAGCGCAAATATACGCAAAAATCCCGGCGCCGGCAAGTGCCGTCACCGCTTTTAATCCATCAATTTCGCAACGCTCCCACCGGCACAACGAGAACACCGTCCGACGGTCGACAGTATGCATATTGACCCACTCCGGTAAGAACCATCAGAAACGAAGGAACATTCATTTTCGAAACGTCGATTTTCTCGGCAAGTGCCTTAAGCGTAGAAGCACCTTCTTCTATCAACTTCTCGCCGCCGAGTTTAATCTCTATAAGGCCGTATCTGCCGTTTTTCAAATGCACCACAGCATCACATTCCAAGCCGTTTTTGTCGCGATAATGATACACAGTGCCACCTATCGCCTCGGCATAAACCCTTAGGTCGCGAACACACAACGTCTCGAATATCAACCCGAAAGTATTGAGGTCGTTAAGTAAATCCTCAGGGCCAAGACCCAGTGCGGCCGTGGCAATAGACGGGTCGGCGAAATATCGCGTATCCGACGTTCGTATTGCGGTTTTGCTTCGCAGATTAGGGTTCCATGCAAGTGAGTCTTCGATGACGAATATGCTTTTCAGCGCATCGAGATACGAATATATTGTTGACTCGCTTGCGATAGGTGCGCCGCCGGTTGTATCTGACAGCAATGTCGAAACCGCCACCTGCGAACCTTGATTCCGGGCATATGAGCGCATCAGCCGTCGCGCCAGTTCGGGATTACGCTGAATATTGTCCGCCCTTGAGATATCGCTTCTTACAACGGCTTCAAAGTATTCTTCGGCCTGAAGCAAAGCCGACGATTCCTTTTCGGTCGTACACGCCTTGGGCCATCCGCCCCGACACATAATATATGCCAGACGGTCAATATCCAGCTTACTGCTTCCGTCCACGCTGCCGCTATCTTTGAATAGCGCAGCCAGACTGACCTCTCCGGTGGAGTCACCTGACTCCCACAGACTCATTGTGCGCAGTCTGAGCCATGACATACGCCCGGCTCCGGAGTGAAAAATCAGCCGGCTATCAACCGGATTAGCCGAACCGGTCAATATGAATTGTCCGTTGGCATTGCGTTTGTCTATCTCGTTTCGCACCGCATCCCAGAATTGCGGAGCAATCTGCCACTCATCAATCAAGCGCGGAGTATCACCCTTAAGCAGTCGGCTGATATTAGTCTGCGCCATAATGATATTCTGCTCCCGGGTGTCAGGGTCGGCCATAAACAGGACGCTTCCGGCATGTTGGCGTGCCAAAGTAGTCTTGCCGCAGTATTTGGGCCCTTCTACCAACACCCCGCCCATTGAATCCAACTTCATCTCGAGCAGTTTGTCAGCGATTCTCGGTCTGTAATCATTCATGATATCTCCTTTTTTAACAGCTGCAAAGTTAATCATATTATTTTGATTTTCAAAGGAATTTAACCCTAATTAGTACAGTTGGCCGATTTTCGTTGGTACAGTTGGCCGATTTTCATTAGTACAGTTGGCCGGTTTTCGTTGGTACAGTTGGCTGAGAACGGCAACCCCGGGCATCGGTTGGAAGCCCGGGGTTGGAAGCGGTTTTTAGTTTTTATGCGTGAGGCCTCAGAGGGTTACTTTGACCGATTTGTCGGCTACGCGGACAATGTAGAGGCCCGGAGCCAGAGTCGGGGTTGACGCAGAGCCCGTGAGCGTGGCGGCCTTGACTCCGTTGACGCCATAGACCGTGGTGACGCAGTCGGGGGCTACGCCGCTCACAGCGATGCACCCTTTGGCGGCACTGACGGCAAAGGGCGCCACAACGGCTTCCGTTATAGCCGACTCGCCGATGGCCTTCAACTCGCAGGGAGAGTGGTGCACGGCCTTGAATGCAGCGTAGGCATCGGCAGGCACGTAGATGGTGGCGCCGGCGTTGATGCCGTAGAACGGCAGCACCGAGTTGGCGTAGGGCACCTCGGTTCCCTCGAACCTGACGCTCTGCAGCCCCACGGTGCCTCTGAAAGCGTTAAGCCCCACGGTCTTGACCGAGGCCGGGACGGTCACTGCCGCGAGTTGCTTCATGCCGTCGAACGCGCCGTCGGCAATGCCGGTCACGGCGAAGGTCTTGCCGGCAGAGCCTGCCTTTTCGGGGATAGTCACGTCGGTCAGCGCCGTGCCGATAACGCTCACGCCCGAACCGTCGGGATTGATGCGATAGCTGATGCCCTCATATTCAAACTCGTCGGTGGTGATGGTGCCTCCGCCACCCGGACGCTTGCCCGACTTGACGGTGATGGGGAAGGCATTGTCGCCCAGAGGTGCATCGCCGTAATAGTTGCGGGCCATGCGCACATTGTAGTTGCCGGCTTTAACCGACGAAAGGGTGAGCGACATTGCCAGGGGCTCACCGGCGCGAATCACCGAATATGTGGTGCCCACCTTGGTCGAGGTCTTGCCGTCGGCGCTGTCGATATAGAGCGATATCGGCTCGGCGAAGTCGGTCGAGGAATAGTTGGCTATGACGAATTCGAGCAGATTGCTCTTATCGTTTGCATAGAGGCCGTTGTCGGTCAGGCAATACAGGTCGATACCCGGATTCGACATATCCGCGATTTCATAGGTGCGCTTGCCGTCCTCGCCCACAGTGAGCAGGAAATGGTCTTTGGGATTATACTGCCCGGGGGTGACGAGCTGACCCACCGGCCAGCAGCCGTCAACGCCCTTGATGCTGTAGTAAGGATAGGCGTGATATGTGCCGGCAGGCAAATCCACCTTGCTGAAGCGGGCTTTGTAGTTATAGGCCACGCCGCGCACTCCCACCCACTGATACTCGCTCGTCAGCGGGGCGAGATAAGTGTCGGGCACATTGCCCGACGGGTCTTTTATCATCAGGCTCAAGGCCACGTCGCGGCCACGGCCGTCGACCGAGCGCGCAATCGTGAACAGCAGCGAGAACTGGTCGATGCTCTTGCCCACCGACGGCAGCGACAGCTTGCCGTCGCATGCCACTATGGCCGGGCAGTACACGTTGCTCACGTCGGCCGGCTTCGAGCCCGGCTTGACGAACACGCTGATATATTGCCCGATATTATATCCGCCCTCGAACGACCCGACGCCCTGCGAGCGCGGATTGAGAGCCGACAGGGCAAAGTAGCCGTCGCTCAGGCCACCCCAGCCCCAGTTGAAGTGAAACAGGCCGTCGGCCTGATAACCGTCGCACACGAAGGCGTGGCCGCCCGAGCCCGAGCCCGCATAGTAGAGAGGACGCCCCTGCTGCAGCTGCCCGTAGATCATCGACTCCCACTGAGCCGACGAAAACAGCTCGCGATAGAGGGTAACCGACGAATCGTCATATCCGAAATACTCCTTGAGTCCGGCCACCGGTTCGCCTGCGCCCGAGGCCGACGTGTCGTAGTTCACCCCGACGGCCACTCCGCAGGCAAGCATCAGGTTGCCCACCTGGTCGAGCTGTTCGGTGGTGGGGGTGACGTTCTTGTCGTTATAGTCGTCGAGCATCTGGCTGAAATCGGGCTTCCACCCCTCGAAGTCAAAGCTGACGGTCTGGCCGCCGAGCTTGCCCGGCTGGTAAGAGCGCGAGCCCTTGCCGTTGTAATAACCAATGGCCTTGACCACCTGGGCCATGGCGGTGGCCACGCAGCCGGTGACGCACTTATTGCCGTTGAGCGTGGGGCAATTGCGGTTATAGGGGCTGAGCTGATTCCACTTGGTGGTGACAATCGGCTCGATGGGCTGCCATGAGGCATAGAGGTCAAATACGTTGTCGGCCGACGCGGCGGCGGTAACGGCCACGTTGTCGTTGAGCACGGCCTCGGCTTCGGCAGCATATTGCGCGAGCCATTCGGCCATGGGGGCCGGAATATCGGCGGCATCAAACGCGCCCTCATCGCTCACGGCAAGCACCGGGCGCATGCGGTCGTCGCCCGAGGCGATGATGAACCCGTTGCCGCCATTAAACACGTAGAAAGCCGGACTGGCTCCCGGCCGGAGCTCCCGGCCCGAGTAAACAAGCTTATAATCAACGGCATCGAGCGCCTTGGCGCGGCGCACTGAGCTATGCTCGGCCCTGACGGCGCGATTCAGCGCCTGCTCGGCCGTCAGCCCTTCGGCCATTGCGGACATCCCCGTAACGGCCGTCATTGCAAATAGAAATGCGATTTTTTTCATGGTTGAATATCTTTTATTCTGCCCACGAAATTACGCAAAAACTTCCACCTGTGCAAGCGAAGGGTGAAGTCTCACTCCTCCATCAACTTTTCAAAGGCCGAAATATCTCCGGCAAGCTGCCTGAGCAGTCTATCCGTCATAAACCGACGGAAAACCGTCGGAACTCTCCGATTCACGGGTCTCGACCAGAGCCTTGATATACTGTATCAACAGAGAGACAGCGACACGCCACCAAACGAGAATGCCGCCGGCACTCCCATAGCCTTGAATGCTCTTACGATAGTGCCAATTGTGAGATTGTGACCGCTCTCGATTCTTGAAACCTGCGCTCTCTGTACTCCCATCAGTTCGCCAAGCTGCTCCTGCGTGAGATTCTTCTCCTTTCTCGCTTGTTTGATAGCCTCGCCAATGAGATAAGACTGCAATTCGGCTTCCATCGCATCACGACGTTGTGTTCCTTTTTTGCCGACAACACGGTCGAGCATTTCTTCGTGGGTATATAGTTTCATCTTTTCAATATCTTATTTCTTCTTTTCTTTGTAATAGTTTTTTCTCAGCGCCTCGGCATGGGAAATCTCGCTTTCGGGAGCCTTCTGCGTCTTCTTTACGTCGGGCAAAGATTCGAGAAAGACAAGAGCCTCCTCCATGTAGGTTACATCAAATTTCGCTTTCAGTTCCATTCGGTTTCCTGTTTAGGCTGCAAAGATACAAAATTTGTTACATATATAGAAACATTAGGCCGACTAATTTTGTTCCATCACACGGCTCTTTCATTTATAATCTCTTGTTTAACTTCTCGCGAGCTATATTTTAAAGTGGCGTCTCAATATGTGAACAAATATCGGTAAAGCGGCGATAAACATTTGAATATTGCCGTTTTTTGCAAAATTATTCGTAACTTTGCCGGCAGACAGGCGCACGCCTGCCTGCGACATACTTGATACATAGAAGCGTATGCTCATCTTGTAGTTTGAGAACCTGAGAAATTCGTAAACGGAGCAAGAGATAAGCATAGCGGCTCTCATGCGTATAGCGTGAGCTGCTATTGTTACATCTGCTCACAGGTTTTCTCAGGACCTT
>CAYUFQ010000090.1:0-7144 GCA_964444045.1 uncultured Bacteroides sp. | reverse complement strand
GTGAAGAAAATGACCGCCATCGACAAGATGACCAAAGACGGCACTTTCGACAACCTGTCGAAGCGCGAAAAACTGCAGATCACCCGTCAGCGCGCAAAGCTCGAGAAGAACCTCGGCTCTATCGCCGACCTCAACCGTCTGCCCGCCGCCCTCTTCGTTGTCGACGTTCACAAAGAGCACATCGCAGTGGCTGAAGCCGTGCGTCTCGGCATCCCCGTGTTCGCAATGGTCGACACCAACTCCAACCCCAACAACATCGACTTCGTTATTCCCGCCAACGACGACGCCTCGAAGAGCATCGAACTCGTGCTCGACACCGTTATCGCCGCCATGAACGAAGGCCTGGAAGAGCGCAAGGTTGAAAAAGCCGACTCTGACGCTGCCGAAGCTCAGGCCGACGAAGAGGCTCCCAAAGCAGCTCCCCGCCGCGAACGCCGCGCACGCATAGCACGCCCGGCAGCCGAAGCTCCCGCAGCCGAAACCGCCGAACCCGAAGCAGCTCCCGCAGCAGCCGAGGCTTAATCAACCCTAATTACTAAACTTAACTCCCCAAATTATACTGAAATGGCAGTAACAATGGCAGAAATCACCAAGCTGCGCAACCTCACCAGCGCCGGCTTGATGGACTGCAAGAAAGCTCTCGCCGAAACCAACGGCGACATAGAGGCCGCAGTGGAGATTCTTCGCAAGAAGGGTCAGGCTGTTGCCGCCAAGCGCGAAGACCGCGAAGCCGCCGAAGGCTGCGTTCTTTCAAAGAACGAAGGCTCATTTGCCGCTATCGTGGCTCTGAACTGCGAAACCGACTTCGTTGCCAAAAACGCCGGCTTCGTAGCCCTCACCAAGCAGATTCTCGACGCCGCCGTGGCCAATAAGGTCACCTCCGTAGAGGCCCTCAAGGCCCTCACCATCGACGGCCGCACCATTGCCGACCTCATCGTTGAAGAAGTGGGCAAGACCGGCGAAAAGATGGAAATCGGCGCATACGAATGCATCGAGGCTCCCTCAACCACCTCCTACAACCACCAGGGCAACAAGCTCGCAACCATCTGCGGCTTCAACCTCGACGGCGTTGAATATCAGGTGGGCCGCGACGTTGCCATGCAGGTTGCATCGATGAACCCCGTTGCAGTTGACCGCGACGCCGTTCCCGCTTCGATCATCGACTCCGAAAAGGCCGTTGCCATCGAAAAGACCAAGCAGGAGCAGGTGCAGAAGGCCGTTAACGCAGCCCTGAGCAAAGCCGGCATCAACCCCGCCCACGTCGACAGCGAAGCTCACATCGAGAGCAATATGTCGAAGGGCTGGATTACCCCCGAACAGGCTGAGCAGGCCCGCAAGATTATCGCCGAAGTAGGCGCCCAGAAGGCAGCCAATCTCCCCGAGCAGATGATTGAGAACATCGTGAAGGGCCGCATCAACAAGTACTACAAAGAGAACTGCCTGGTTGAACAGGAGTTCATCAAAGACGGCAACCTCACCGTAGGCCAGTACCTCGAGCAGTCGCAGAAGGGCCTGACCGTAGTCAGCTTCAAGCGCGTAAACCTCAATCAGGACTAATCCGCAAAATTTCTCACCAGCCAATATTAGCAGGGGCGAAGCCGCAAAGCTTCGCCCCTATTCTTCTTAGCCCGGCAACAAATTCACCGTGACGCGATTGAAATCTGACAAAATTTCGCTAACTTTGCGATATGCTAATCAGAAACAAAGAAAGGGTCAACGACATAAAAGGCAAACTACTCGAGAAGCTCAAGGAGGAAAATGCCTTTTGGTCATACGCGCCAAAATCAGTGAGCGAAACCACCATATCGGACGAGCAACTGATTGCCCTGACGTTGCGCCATCTCGACCTGCCGGAGATTGGGATGCTGTTTCAAATATTTTCTTTCAAAAAAATAAAAGAGGCTTGGCGAAATATCCTTGTGCCTGAAGGAGAATACCTATACACCCTCAACCGGTTCCTGGCATGGTATTACTTTAAAGCAAAACGCCCCGACGCCTACCTGAAATCAATCGAGACACGGCGCCTTAATGCCGCCCTATCGCCGCAATGAAAGGACTGACACCATCTACCGCCATCATACTTGAAGCAGTGTCAAAGCTCGAATGTATAAAGCCTTACGTTCTGGTTGGCGGCACTGCATTATCGCTGCAATTAGGCAACCGCGAAAGCGAAGACCTTGACTTTATGTCGTGGAGCACACATAAGGGAGAAAAAAGAGAAATTGATTGGCCTCAGATAAAAAAAGAATTAGAAACAGTTGGCAACGTTGAGCATTACGACATTCTCGACATTGACCATATTGAGTTTATACTTAATGGCATTAAACTCTCATTTTACGCCAATCCGCATCGCTCGCCGCTTAAAGCAAAAATTCCGCTAATCAACAACATAGTTCTTGCAGACAAAACTGCTATAGGGGCAATGAAGATGGAGGTGATGCTTCGGCGCAGCAAGTTCCGCGACTACTACGACATATATTCACTGCTTGAGGCGGGAGAGAATATCAATGAACTCATAAGTCTGGCATTGAAATACTCTGACCACAAACTGAAGTCTAAAAATCTGATTGCGATGTTGACCCGCTCAAGCAGATTTGTAAAAGACAACAACTTCGACCTGCTGAAACCCATATATAACGTTCAGCCTGAAGATATTGAACAGCGCATCATTGCCGAACTAAAAAGACAATAGAAGAACATTAGAGAGCAGTACAGGCGATTGCGGCGCGAGCCTCACCATATGCTGGTGTTACGGAGAATCCACCACGCGAAAAAAGCCGCGATGTATATCCTGGCAGCCATCCGAGAGTGAGTGATCCGGCGGACGGTTGCACTACCGCGCAAGCGCGGAAATGTGCTCCAAATAACAGCGGCGACAAACGGAAGCGCAATGCAGATAAACGGGTTCAAATGCCAGGCCTCGCCTAACCGGCCATGGAGCACCGCATGGAGCGCACGCTGACTTCCGCATGCCGGGCAGTCATAACCGCTTATGAATTTCGACGGACACTTTGGCATCCATACACAATCGGCGGGATTAAACCGATAATATAATATCATGGTTGCCACAATCGCGGCAACCATGACAATAATCAGGACGTTTCTTCTGCTTCTGCAAAAAAGCTTAGTCATATGACTCGCTTTCCAATTATGCACCGGCCATACCGACAACAAAAGCAAGGAAACAAACTATGAATCCCACTGTAGCGGAAACTATTCCCCAGGTGCGAGCGTTATTGGAGTTCTTGACCGCGGCATCATAGTTACCTTGCGCCATGCTGGAGTCAACTTTCGAAGCATAATAAATCGAAACGATGCCAAACGGAAGGCAGCAAAGAAGAGTAGTGCAAATGCCAAGCCACATGTAGCTGCTGGGCTTCTGCTGCACCTGCGGCTGCGCCTGATTGAAAGGAGAAGGAGTTGGAGCCGCAGATGGATAAGACGAAGGTACCGACGGTGACGGTGGGGAAGGAGGAATATTGGCGAAAATTTCGTTGAGTTCGGCAACCGAACCTGCGGGAGCCCAACCCGACATTCCCTCACACCATACCATTGTCTGACGGCCGATGTTACGACTTTTCAACTCATGTTTGCCGACTGGTCCGGCCTGCTTGCCACCGGCGTCTACATAATAATACTGTCTCATTGTTTGAAATGTTTGTAAAGTTAATGTATGTGGTTAGTTTTTTGTGTGGACAAAGGTTATAGAGCCCCAGAAGCGGTCATAAACCAGCGCAACATTGTAATGCATGCCCGGCATGACATCAATATCCAGTTTAGCTGACCGGAACGACATCTTTGCGTGCAGATGCAACTTGCCCGGCTGAACCGGTAGGCTTAAAATGCTCTCTTTAAGAAAGGAGATTGTTGTGATAAGGGTGCCGTTGACCGAGATTTTTATCGGCCAGTCCATTGCGGCCCAATTGCCGGCATAATGGATTGTCAAAGTCGCCTGACAGGGCATCGGCGGCGGAACGGGTGGCGGTAGTTGTGGAGGCATATGCACATGAATTACCGAATATCATCAGACCGCCAGAATGATATTCACGTATTATTCAACAAGTTACACAAAAAAAGAGAGCGTGGGGTCTGTTGTCTGCCCGACGTCCCACGAACCGAGGCTCTCGCATTGCCCAATACAGTAGGAGAATCGAGCAACGCAGAGGCCTCACGCTGTGTATGTGCATATATGCACATCATACCTGACACGCAGCAAAGGCGTGCCCAGTCAATGCACATGGCAATCATACCACAAAAGGCATCTATCGTTGCACCATCCTGACTGTATTGTTAGAATTTGCGAGATTCCGGTCCGTCAAGACAGAACGCGTAGATAAACGCTATCTATTACAAAATGTCTGCATCCCGCCCTCAGGCCCTCATATCGGGCCTCTGCAAGCGATATGCAATGCAAAGTTATGGAAAAGTTTGCTATGCTGCAACTTTTCGGAATAATTTTTGAAGTTCAGATAAAAAATGCGGGCCGGTTAGCGGAGGGAGCGGATGATGCGGTTGACGGCGGCAGTGTCGGCAACGGCCTCGGAGGTGGTCATGGAGAGGGTGCGGATGTCGACGGCGCGCGCATCGGGTATGATGGCGGCCTTGAGGTCGGCCACTGTGGGCGCCTGTTTCAGTCCGGCATATTCGGCATAGGTGTATTCGGTGAAACGCGAGCTGTTGCCTATGCCCCTGCGGTCGAGCAGATAGCCGTCGGCAAGTTCAACCGGCTCCTGCCCAATCAGGTCGGTGGGGTCAGGGAAGCTCAGAATCTCGCCTTTTGAATTGACCTGCACCGGCACGTTGGCGGCCGTTGCATCGCCGCTCATACGGTAAATCACGGCCTTGGGCACATATTGCTTCGGTTCGCCGCCAATCACCTTGGCCTCGAGGCTCGGCGGAGCGCCAACGGTGGTTTCCTTGCTGACGGTGGTTCCTTTATTGACTATTATGCATCCGGTCATTGTCAGAGCAGCAGCCGACGCCATGGCAATCTGTTTTATTTTCATCTTGTTTGCGGATTATTCGGTTTATTCTATTGTCATTTCGCCGGCGAGGGGATAAACGAGATACTGCTTTACCTCCTCGGGGGAGAGTCCGACACCAAAAAGATACATCAGCTTGGTTATGGCGGCCTCGGAGGTGATGTCGTGGCCCGAAATCACTCCTGCCTCGCCGAGCAGGTTGGCTCCGGCATAGCGCCGGGAGTGCACTCCGCCGTTGACGCACTGGGTCACGTTGAGAATCACGATGCCCCGCTCGCAGGCGCTCTTTATGCAGTCGTAAAACCATGATTCGGTCGGGCAGTTGCCCGCGCCGAAGGTTTTCAGCACAATCCCCTTGATGTCGGGGGTGTCGAGCATATATTTCAGGGTCTTTTCCGTCAGGCCCGGATAAAGGTCGATGAATATCACCGACGGGTCCATTTTGCAGCGCACCTGCAGGGGGCGCATGGCCTTATGGTGCATCAGGGCATCCTGATCGAAATGAATGCCAAGGCCTATCTTGGCCAGCGACGGGTAGTTGTTGCTCTTGAAGGCATTGAAGTTGTCGGCGCTCATCTTGGTGGCGCGGTTGCCGCGCCACAGGTAGTTTTCAAACAGGATTGCCACCTCCTGCACCATCGGCGCCCCGCCATCGGACGTGGCGGCGGCAATCTGCAAGGCCGTGATGAGGTTTTCCTCGCCATCGGTGCGCACCTCGCCTATGGGCAGCTGCGAGCCGGTGATAATCACCGGCTTATGCAGATTTTCGAGCATAAACGACAGGGCCGAGGCCGTGTAGGCCATCGTGTCGGTGCCGTGGAGCACCACAAAGCCGTCAAACAGTTCATAATTCCGTTCGATATGGCGCGCTATCTCGCACCAGTGGGTAGGATTCATGTCGCTCGAATCCAGCGGATGCTCAAACTGGATATTCTCGATATCATAGTCGAGCATCTTCACTTTCGGCACATTGTCAATCAGGTGGTCGAAATTGAAGGGTTCCAACGCACCGCTCACCGGGTTCTCAATCATGCCGATCGTTCCCCCCGTGTAGATTATGAGTATTCTTGGCTTCATGGCGTATTTCTCCGATTATCCTATTTTTGAACCGGGAGCTACGGGGGCCGACGGGCTGATTACCGTCAGCGAACCGTCGGAATTGACCGCACTGAGTATCATGCCGCAGCTCTCCACTCCGCGCAGCTTCCTGGCCGGCAGGTTGGCTATGTAGCACACCTGCTTGCCCACGAGCTGCTCAGGCTCGTAATACTTTGCTATGCCGCTCACTATGGTGCGGGGCTCGCCGGTGCCGTCGTCGATCTTGAATTGCAGCAGCTTGTCGGCCTTGGGCACCTTGGCGCACTCGAGCACCGTGCCCACGCGCAGGTCGCACTTGGCAAAGAGGTCAATATCCACGTCGGCGGCCACCGGCTCGGGCTTCCATGCGTTGCGCGCGTTCTGCTCCTTGGCGGCCTGCAGCTTGGCGAGCTGAGCGGCCACGGCGCTATCGTCAATCTTCTCAAACAGCAGTTCGGCGGCTCCTATTTCAGCTCCGGCGGCAATGAGGTCGCGGCGGCCGAGCTTATCCCAGCTCAGGTCGGTGAGATGAAGGGTCTGGCAGAGTTTTGCCGACATGAAAGGCATGAACGGCTCGAAGGCTATGGCCAGGTTGGCGGTGATTTGCAGCGCCGTGTTCAGAATGGTGGCCACGCGGTCGGGGTCAATCTTCCACATCTTCCAGGGCTCGGTTTCCTGAAGGTATTTGTTGCCCACACGCGCCATGTTCATGGCCTCGCGCAGCGCGTCGCGGAAGTGGAACCCGTCGAGCAGCTCGCTCATCTTCGCCTTCAGGTCAGATATTTCGGTTAGGGCATCGCTGTCAATCGGCTCGAGGGCGGTCACGGCAGGCACCACACCGTTGTAATACTTATGGGTGAGCACCACCACGCGGTTAACGAAGTTGCCGAGAATAGCCACCAGCTCGTTGTTGTTGCGGGCCTGGAAGTCGGCCCAGGTAAAGTCGTTATCTTTGGTTTCGGGAGCGTTGGCCGTGAGCACGTAGCGGAGCACATCCTGCTTGCCGGGGAATTCCTCGAGATATTCGTGGAGCCACACCGCCCAGTTGCGCGAGGTCGAAATCTTGTCGCCCTCGAGGTTGAGGA
>CAYUFQ010000089.1:0-7292 GCA_964444045.1 uncultured Bacteroides sp. | reverse complement strand
GACCTGCTGTTTGCCAACAAAATCGTGAAGCACTCCAAGAGCAACGCCATAGTGCTGGCCAAGGGCGGACAGCTGCTTGCCTCGGGCGTGGGGCAGACCTCGCGCGTGGATGCGCTGAAGCAGGCTATAGCCAAGGCCCGGAGCTTCAATTTCGACCTCAACGGCGCCGTGATGGCCTCCGATGCCTTCTTCCCGTTTGCCGACTGCGTGCAGATTGCCCATGAGGCCGGCATCAACGCCGTGATTCAGCCCGGCGGCTCCATCCGCGATGGCGAAACCGTTGATTATTGCAACGCTAACGGCGTGGCTATGGTGATGACCGGCATCCGCCATTTCAAACACTAATCCCTAACCCTATTAACCCGAAACCCTAAAAAGTGAAACTGTTTTCGCTTACCAAGGAGATTGCGATTGACCTGGGGACGGCCAATACCATCATTCTCCATAACGATAAAATCGTGATTGACGAGCCGTCGATAGTGGCCGTCAATAAACTCACGCAGAAGCCGATTGCCGTGGGCAAGGAGGCTCACCTGATGCAGGGCAAGGAGAATCCCGACATTCAGACTATCCGCCCGCTGCGTCAGGGAGTCATAGCCGACTTCAACGCCGCCGAGCTGATGATTCGCGGCCTGGTGAAGAAGAGCAGCGGCTCGCGCGGCTGGTTCTCGCCGTCGCTGCGCATGGTGGTCGGTATTCCCAGCGGCTCCACCGAAGTGCAGATTCGCGCCGTGCGCGACTCGAGCGAACATGCCGGCGGACGCGACGTGTATATGATTTACGAGCCGATGGCGGCCGCCCTCGGCATCGGGCTTGACGTGGAGGCGCCGGCCGGCAACATGATTGTCGACATAGGCGGCGGCACCACCGAGATTGCCGTTATCTCGCTCGGCGGCATCGTCACCAACAAGTCGATACAGATTGCCGGCGATGACCTCACCGAAGATATCATAGGCCACATGCGCCGCGCCCACAACCTGCGTGTGGGCGAGCGCACTGCCGAGCGCATCAAAATCAACGTGGGCTCGGCCCTGACCGAACTCGAAAATCCGCCGGAGGACTATGTGGTACACGGCCCCAACCACGTCACGGCCATGCCTATGGAGGTGCCCGTGAGCTATCAGGAGATAGCCCATTGCCTCGAGAAGTCGATATCGAAAATCGAGGCTGCGGTGCTCAGCGCCCTTGAGCAGACCCCTCCTGAACTCTACGCCGACATAGTGAAAAACGGCATATGGCTTGCCGGTGGCGGCGCGCTGATTCGCGGACTCGACAAGCGCCTGACCGACAAAATCGGCATCCAATTCCACGTGGCCGACGACCCGCTGCTCTCGGTGGCCCGCGGCACGGCCGTGGCGCTGAAAAACATCGACAAGTTCTCGTTCCTGATTCGCTGACCGGCTCACGCGAAGGAGAAATAGCCGATGCGCGCGTTCATAGACTACTTTGTGCGCCATGCCGCCGCGCTCACATTCCTGCTGCTGGCCGGAGTGAGCGGCTTTATGCTGGTCAGGGGCAACCCATATCAGCAGGCGGTGTTCATGACCTCGGCCGGACGGATCACGTCGGGCATCTACTCCGTTGCCAACGGAGTTACCGGCTATTTCCATCTCCGTTCGGTCAACGACGACCTTAACCGCCGCCTGGCCGACCTTGAGCTCGAAAACATAAGCCTGCGCCAGAGCCTTCAGCGGGCCAATGAGCGGCTCTATGCCGACAGCGTGCCCGTGGAGCCGGCCTTGGCGCCATATCGCTTCATAGTGGCCCACGTGATCAATAACTCCATATCGCGCCCCAACAACTACATAACCATCAACAGCGGCTCGGCCGACGGCATCAGCGCCGAGATGGGCGTGATTGACCAGAACGGCATAGTGGGGATAGTCGACGTTGTGGGCACTCATGCCTCGCGCGTCATCTCGATGCTTAACTCCGAACTGCGCCTGAGCTGCAAGGTGAAGGGGAGCGATGCCTTCGGGTCGCTGGTGTGGGACGGCGAGTCGCCGCGCTATGCCGTGCTCGAGGAGCTGCCGCGCCATGTCGACTTCGCCCTCGGCGACACCGTGATTACCTCAGGCGCCTCGGTGGTGTTTCCGGAAGGAATTCCGGTTGGCACCGTCGTTGAGCAGATGCGCGACGCCGACGACAACTTCTATTCGCTCAAAGTGCTGCTATCGACCGATTTTGCCACTCTGTCAACGGTGCGCGTGATTGAAAACTTTCAAAAAGATGAAATCCAGGCCATAGAGAAGACCGAAGAAAAGACTAAAAAATGAGTGCGAAACTCTGGAACCGTGAATTCATGAAGGTGATGACGAGCAACTTCCTGCTCTTCTTCGCCTTTTATCTTCTCACCCCCCTGCTGCCGATTTATCTCGACGAGCAATTCCATGCCGAGAAGGATATGATTGGCCTGGTGCTGTCGGGCTACGTGGTGGCCACGCTGCTTGTCAGGCCCTTCAGCGGCTTTGTGGTCGACTGCTTTGACCGCAAGCGGGTGCTGATGATATGCTTCTTCGTTTTCTTCATCTGTTTTGCCGGCTATATCGGCGCCGGCACCCTGCTGATGTTTGCCATAGTGCGCACCATGCACGGCATTCCGTTCGGAGCCACCACGGTGGCCAACAGCACGGTGGCCATCGACGTGCTCCCCTCTGAGCGCCGCAACGAGGGCATAGGCTACTATGGCCTGAGCAACAACCTGGCCATGGCCATCGCCCCGAGCGCCGGCATCTACATATATCATGCAACCGGCAACTTTGAGCTGCTATTCTGGATTTCGCTCATATTGGCCCTGCTCGGTTTCTTCACGACAACGCGCGTCAATCTGCCGTTGCGGCAGCCGGTCGAAGGGAAGCCCAGGATGAGCCTCGACCATTTCTTTCTTACCCGTGCGTGGCTCATGGCCATCAACATAATGCTCTTCGGCCTGTGTTGGGGCGCAATGAGCAACTACGTGGCCATATACGGCAAGCAGCAGCTCGGCATCACCGACGGCACAGGCCTGTTTTTCGCCCTGCTGTCGGCGGGTCTGATAATGTCGCGCCTCTATGGCGCCAAGTCGCTGCGCCGCGGCCTGCTCACGCGCAACTGCATGCGCGGAGTGGTGGCCTCCACCTTCGGTTATCTGCTCTTTGCGCTGGCTCCGGGCGTGTGGGCTTTCTATCTGTCGGCCCTGCTCGTGGGGCTCGGCAACGGGCAGATGTATCCGGCGTTTCTCAATATGTTCGTTAAAGTGGCCCGCCACGACCAGCGCGGCACGGCCAACTCCTCCATCCTCATCTCCTGGGACGTCGGCATGGGCCTCGGCATACTCCTTGGCGGCTTCGTGGCGCAATATATCAGCTATGCCGCCGCCTTTTGGCTCGTGGCCGCTCTGCAGGCTTTCGGCGCGCTGCTTTTCGCCGCCTTTACCCGCCTTTTCTTCCTCCGCCGCAAACTCCACGACTGAATTATTTCCGGGTTTGGAAATAATTGCTTAAATTTGCGGATATTATCATCCATTATTACGCATTTCAACTCACATTATGAACGCATTCTACTCCATCGGCGCGGCATTGATTGCCATGCCGCTCGGCGCCGCCGCCCAATCGGCCTGCTGCGGTTCTGACAGCTGCGGCAACGGTTGCCGGGAGCAAGCTCCCCGCTACAATATCGTGTATATCATGACCGACGACCACACGGCTCAGATGCTGTCGGCCTACGACACCCGCTATGCCCACACTCCCAATCTTGACCGCATTGCCCGGGATGGCGTGAAGTTCAACCGCTCGTTCGTGGCCAACTCGCTGTCGGGCCCATCGCGCGCATGCATGGTAACCGGTAAGCACAGCCACAAGAACGGCTTCACCGACAACGAAAGCGGCAAGCCTTTCGACGGTTCGCAGCCCACTTTCCCCAAATATCTTCAGCAGGCCGGATACGAAACCGCGCTCTTCGGCAAGTGGCACCTGATTTCCAACCCGACCGGTTTCGACACCTGGCGCGTGGTTCCCGGTCAGGGCGACTACTATAACCCCACTATTATCAATCAGGACGGCTCGCGCGAGATTCTCCACGGCTATCTCACCACCCTCATAACCGACATGAGCCTCGACTGGCTCGATAAGCGCGAAGACAAGAGCAAACCCTTCGCCCTGCTGATTCACCACAAGGCGCAGCACCGCAACTGGATGTCTGACACCTGCAACCTGTCGCTCTATGAGGACAAGGTGTTCCCCCTGCCCGAGAACTTCTATGACGACTATGCCGGCCGCCCCGCCGCCGAGGCCGCCGAGATGCGCATAAGCAGCCCTCACGACATGGATATCATCTATGACCTGAAGATGTATCATCCCGACTCCATTACCCGCCTCAAGGGCACATATGAGGCCTTCGTAGGCCGCATGGATGCCGAACAGCGCGCCGCATGGGATGCCTTCTACAATCCTATCATCGAAGAATACTACAACTCCAACCTTCAGGGCAAGGAACTGGCCGAATGGAAGTTCCAGCGCTATATCCGCGACTATCTGAAAACCCTCAAGAGCCTCGACGACAACGTTGGCCGGGTGCTCGACTACCTTGAGGAGCACGACATGCTCGACAACACTCTGGTGGTCTACACCTCCGACCAGGGCTTCTACATGGGCGAACACGGCTGGTTCGACAAGCGGTTCATGTATGAGGAGTCGCTCAACACTCCGCTGCTGATGCATCTGCCCAAGGGGCTTGATGCCCGCGGCGACATCGATGAGATGGTGCAGAACATCGACTATGCCCCCACATTCCTTGAAATCGCCGGCTACCCCGTGCCCGACGATATTCAGGGCGAGTCGCTGCTGCCGCTGCTCAAGGGCGAGCACCCCGACGACTGGCGCGACGCCATCTACTACCACTTCTATGAATATCCCGCCGAACATGCCGTGAAGCGCCACTATGGAGTGCGCACCGACCGCTATAAGCTCATGCACTTCTATAACGACATTGACCAGTGGGAGCTCTACGACCTGCAGGCCGACCCCACCGAGATGCACAATATCTACGGTCAGCCCGGCACTGAGGAAATCACCGCCCAGATGCGCAAGCGCCTGAAGGAGCTGCAGGAACAGTATGACGACCCGATTCGTTTCACGTATCCTATAAACGACTGATACGGCCGACATTCATGACATACGTAACGGTAAGCTGCTGACCCGAAGTCAGCAGCTTTACCTTACCGTGAAACTGGCATTGCCGGCCATGCTGGCAATGCTTTCGAGCATACTCATGCAGTATATCGACGCGGCCATGGTGGGGCATCTCGGCGAAGACCCGTCGGCATCAATCGGCCTGGTCAGCACCACTCTGTGGCTTTTCTGGGGAGTATGTTCGATGGTCACTACCGGATTCACCGTGCAGGTGGCTCACCGTGTCGGCGCCAGCGACTTCGACGGGGCGCGCGACGTGTTGCGCCAGGGCATCACGGCAAGCCTGCTCTTTGGCGTGGGCATAGCCGTTGTGGGCGTGGCTATCGCATCTCCGCTGCCTGCGTGGCTCGGCGGCAAGGAGTCGATTTGCCGCGATGCCTCGCTCTATTTCGCCATTTTTGCCGGCGCCCTGCCGCTGCTCACTGTCAACTACCTGGCGGGCGGCATGCTGCGCAGCGTAGGCAACATGAAGGTGCCGAGCCTGGTCAACGTGGGCATGTGCGTGCTCGACTGCCTGTTCAACTACGTTTTCATCTACGTGTGCGGCCTCGGGGTGCTCGGCGCGGCCCTCGGCACTGTAATGGCTGAAATCGTTTCTGCCGCCGCGATGATGTATTTTCTGTATTATCGCCAGCCCGAGCTGAGGCTCAAGGGGCTTAGCGGCTCGTACCGGCCAACCCGGAGCGTGATACGCAAGGCCACCGGCATAGCGGCCCCGATGACTCTGGAGCATGCCGTGATATGCGGCGCGCAGATTGCCGTGACGCGCATCGTGGCGCCCCTGGGTGTGGTGGCCATCGCCGCCAACTCCTTTGCCGTCACTGCCGAGAGCCTCTGCTATATGCCGGGCTACGGCATAGGCGATGCCGCCACGGTGCTTACCGGCCAGAGCCACGGCGCCCGCCGCCCGTCGCTGGTAAAGAATTTCGGCTATATCTCCGTTGGCCTCGGCATTGCCGTTATGAGCGTCATGAGCGTGGTGATGTGGGTGTTTGCCCCGCAACTCATGGATGTGATGACCCCCGTGGAGGCCATTCGCCGGCAGGGCGTGGACGTGCTTCGCATCGCCGCCTGGGCCGAACCGATGTTTGCCGCCTCAATCGTGGCCTACGGGGCGATGGTTGGCGTTGGCAAGACCCTCGTTCCGGCCTGCATGAACTTTGCCAGCATATGGCTGCTGCGCCTCCCGCTGGCCTGGTGGCTGAGCCGCCTCTACGGGCTTAACGGCGTTTGGATGGCTATGGCCGTAGAGCTTACCTTCCGCGGCATCATTTTCCTTATCCGACTGTTCCGCCCCCGCTCATGGATTCCCTAAAGTGGAGAGTGGAGGAGACGGCTATTTCTTCTAATTTTATGCTGTAAAACATATTTATTAAATGTTGTCACTTTAAATACGCAAACTTTTTTGTTGTTATATTTGTGTATATAGTGTATATTTTATATCTTTGCGTCAAAAAAGGAAATTATGGCAACTATATTGAATATTAAACGTAAAAACATCGACCTTCCTGTTGATACATTGCAAAAACTTTCACTTATGGCCGTGGCACAAGGTAAAAGTTTGAAAAACTTTATCGAAACCATACTCATCGCAAAGGCTGATTCGGTAGCAATTGAGGTGAGTGAAAATCCTTCTCCTTCAGGAGATTCGTGGTTTAATGACCCTGAAAATTTGGAAGCGGTTGAGCGCGGCCGGGAAGATGTAAGAACCGGAAAATGCCGGGCTTATTCTATGGATGAGATCAGGCAACTATTAGGCGTATGACATACGAGCTTGTTTTATCGGATGAAGCAAGGAAACATTTAAAGGAATGGCAGATATCCGGACAAAAGAAAACGCTTAAGAAATTGGTTCAACTTTTTGAAGAATTGAGAGAACACCCGACCACAGGTACTGGCCGGGTTGAACAGCTCAAAGGCAATTTGGCGGGAATGTGGAGCAGAAAAATATCAAAGGGTGCGCGACTTATTTACATCATTGAAGATGAGAAAGTAATTGTGACAGTAGTGTCGCTTAAAGGGCACTACGACGACAAGTAGGGATTGATTCAGAGGGAGGAGAGTAGGGTGAGGAGGCGGTGGTAGGCGAGTTGCTGGGCGTAGAAGTCGAGGCAGGCCGATAGG
>CAYUFQ010000088.1:0-7389 GCA_964444045.1 uncultured Bacteroides sp. | reverse complement strand
CGAAAAGCCGGAGGAGAGGGAGATTTGAATAAACCTATTGAGAATGATGAGAATACCTGCATGCCACATTCGCTATGGAACACTTCGGGGTGGAACTGCACGCCCCAGGTCTGCTCCTCGCCTCCGGCCTGATAGGCGGCCACGGGCACCTCGGCCGTGGAGGCCACGATGCGGAAGCCCTCGGGCAGGGCGGTGATGGTGTCGCCATGGCTCATCCACACCTGCGCACCCGGTTCGATACCCTTGAGCAGCGGGTTGGCCGAGTCGACCTCCGTGAGGTTGGCGCGGCCATATTCGCGCGAGGGGGCGCCCTCGACGTTGCCGCCAAGCTCCCATGCCATCAGTTGCGCTCCGTAGCAGATGCCGAGTACCGGCATCTTGCCGCGCAGGGTGTTGACGTCGATTTTAAACGCCTTTTCGTCGTAGACGCTGAACGGGCTGCCCGACAGTATCACGCCGATAACCGACGGGTCATCGTAAGGGAACTTGTTGTAGGGCAGAATTTCGCAATAAGTGTTCAATTCGCGCACGCGGCGACCAATCAGCTGAGTGGTCTGCGAGCCAAAGTCAAGAATGATGATTTTCTGTTGCATACGTCGGCAAAGTTACGAAAAAATCCGGTTGCGCACAAAAAAATTGATTGTCGTCGCGACAACCAATCTTACTTAACCTTAAATCTAATACCATGAAAAACACGATGCAAAGTTACGGAGTTTTTTAATATTTGCAAGTGTTTTTCGAGAAAAAATATGTTTTACGGCATATTTTTAACATTTCCGCCCGCTTTTGGACGCTCTGGATGCTCAAGTTGTCGGATTTTTGCGTAACTTTGTGCCATATTATTTAAACCAAATAACCAAATGACTATGAAAAAGTTTCTAAGTGGAGCAATGGGTGTGGTGCTTGCCGCCCTGTCGCTCGTTTCGTGTTCGAAAGATGAAGCGTCGTTTTCGTCCGACCTGCTCAAGCAGATTCCGGCCGATGCTGAAGTGGTTGTTGCAGTCGATATGACCGCCATTGCCAAGTCGGCCGAGGTTGAGATTACCGACGACGGCGTGTCCTCGCTGCCCTCTTATCTCGCCGACCGGATTCCGTATCCCACCGACGACCTGCTCAAGGAGTTCAATAAAAAGATTGGGGAGCTTGGCGTTGACATCACCGCGGCCGCCATGTTCTATAAGGAAAGCCTGTCGCTGCCGGTTGTCGTGGCCCGCGTAAAGGATTCGTCGGCTCTGACTTCGCAGCTGAAGTCGTTCGGCATGAAGGAATCTTCGTCTGACGGCTTTAAGGTTTATTCCGTGACTGATGAGGATTCCTATTGGGGCGAGGTTAGCTGCGTGGTAATCAACGGTGATTATGTCTATTCATATGTTGATGAGGTGTATGCCTACGATGGCAGAGACCCCAAGCGCGATCTGGTCAAGGCCGTTAAGTCCGTAGCTTCGGCCGACTTCGCTTCGACTCCCGCCGGCGAATATATCGCCAAAGGCAATGCCGGCGGTCTGGCGCTGGTATGCTCCGAGAAGAATGCCCGGCTTCTGCGCCGTGAGTGTGGCCTGACGCCCGAAATAGCTCGCGATATCGAGGGCGCATTCATCGGAGTGCGCTTTGACCTTGAGGGCAATGAGCTGAAATTCACCGCTCAGGCTCTTGATAAGAACGGCTCGAAGTTCGATTCCTCGAAATACTCCAACGGCATCTGCATCAATCCCGATGCCACTATCAGCCAGAAGGCCGTTGAGTATCTGGCACCCGAAACTTGCGCGCTGGCTGCCGTTACGTTCAGCGGCATCGACTGGAACGCCGTTATCGATCAGGTGGCTGACCAGATGGGCGGAATGTCGAGCGAGCAGGAAACCGTGATACGCATGGCCGTGACTTATCTGAAGTCGCTCGAAGGCACCGTTACCATCGGCGTGGGCGTTAAAGACGGCCTGAATTCGATTGCCCGTCTGGCAAACGACCGCAACCGCCGTCCGTTCGACGACCTGGTGCTGTCGGCTGCCGTACAGACCAAGCCCGGCAAGGCCAAAAGCATGTTTAGCGACATGGCATCGTTTGTCGCCGCCTCCGGCATGCCTTATGACGTGACCGGCAACGGTTTCAGCATCAGCATTCCTGAAATCGGCGCCACCTTCTACGTTGCTGCTTTCGACGATATGCTCACTGTGTCGACCGTGCCGGTCAATGGCCGCAGCAATAACGCCGTAAGCAAGGCGGTAGACTTCGGCCGCTACAACGCGGCCTTTGCCATTGTGGCCGACAAGAATTCTGAAATCATTGAGCAGCTTGGCTGCAATATCGGTTTGCAGCTGCTTGCCGCCAGCAATCCCGAGAGCGCCGAGGCCACCTTTTCGCTCAAGGCCGTAGGCACCTCCGATCCGCTGCTCAAGGCTCTCATCAAGGCCGGATTCGACGTGTATGGCAACTTCTATCGCCTGAAAAATATTTTTGACGGCGTATATTCGTCGGTTGACTACTTCAACGACTACGACTACGACGACTATGAAGAAGTAGCTGTCGCCGACAGCGCCGCCGAAATCATGGACTATTATGATGACTGGGATTAAGCAGGCTGATTAAATGACCGACAATATAACTTTGCAAAATCTTCTTCCCCGGGTGTTCCTGGGGATGGAAGATTTTGATTCAATAAGGCGTTCGCAGGTCTGGCTCAAGTCGCCCGTGGTTTTTGAGCGAGGGTGCCGGGTCTGCGTGGCGGCCGAGTCGGGCAGCGGCAAGTCGTCGCTGCTCAGCTTTATCTATGGCAACCGTTCGGACTACGAGGGTACGATTCTTTTCGATGGGGTCGACACCTCCACCTTTTCGACCGAAAAATGGTGCGAGCTGCGCATCAACTCGCTGGCGCTGCTGCCGCAGGAACTGCGCCTCTTTCCGGAGCTGACGGTGATGGAAAACATTCAGATAAAGAACCGGCTGACGGGCCGCAAAACCACCGACGAAATCATGGCGCTGCTCAGCCGCCTCGGCATCGAGGGCAAGGCCGGAGTGGCCTGCGGCAAGCTCAGCATCGGCCAGCAGCAGCGCGTGGCCATTGTGCGCACCGTGTGCCAGCCGTTTGACTTCATATTCCTCGATGAGCCGGTGAGCCATCTCGACGAGAAAAACAATCGCATCGTGGCCGAGATTGTGTGCGAGGAGGCCGCGCGCAATAACGCCGGCATCGTGGCCACCTCGGTGGGCCACCACCTGTTGCTGCCCGATGCCAGTTATTTAGCTCTCTGACCGTTATGAACAATACCGACACAAATAAAAAATACTCGGGAGTGTGGCAGCTGCTCAAGCGCAACATTTCCAAGGGGCAGCTGCTGGGCTATTCGCTGGCAAACGTTGTGGGGCTCACCGTGGTGCTCGTCGGCCTGATGTTCTTCCTCGATTCGCGTCATAGCGCCGACAATCAGGAGCCGTTTTTCAGCAACGACTACGCCGTGATGTCGAAGCGGGTGGACGGCATCGGCTTCGACCCAGTGAACTTCAGCGAGGAAGATATCGCCGACCTGCAGGCGCAGCCGTGGGTGAAGCGCATAGGGCGCTTCACGGCAAGCGAGTTTACGGTCTACGGCTCCGTTACGCTCAATGGCCGCGGCCTGTCGACATATCTCTTCTTCGAGTCGATTCCCGATGAATTCTTCGACGTGAAGCCCGAGAAATGGGGCTTTGACCCCGAAAGCGGCTTTATCCCCGTGGTGATAAGCAAGGACTATCTGACCCTGTATAACTTCGGTTTCGCCGTGCCCCAGGGGCTTCCGCAGCTCAGCGAGGACGTTATCAGCGCAATAACGCTCAACGTGCGCCTGACCGGCGAGGGCATCGAGCCCGAATACTTCAAGGCGCGCATAGTCGGATTTTCCCAGCGCCTCAACACCATTGCCGTGCCCCAGGCATTCATGGACTGGGCCAACGAGCGCTTCCATCCGGCCATGCCCGGCGAGCCGGACGTGCGGCAGGAGCCTTCGCGCCTGATTGTCGAGGTTGACCGCATGCAGTCCGACGCCATGAACGCCTACCTGATGCAACACGATATCGAAGTGGCCGGCGACAATGCGCAGGAAGGCAAGATATCGCAGTTCCTCAGCGTGGTTTCCGGAGTGGTGACCATTAACGGAGTGGTGATATGCGCCCTGGCGCTCTTCATTTTGCTCCTCAGCATCTTCCTGCTGCTCCAGCAGAGCAAGGAGAAGCTGCGCAACCTGATGCTGCTCGGCTACTCTCCGGCCAACGTAGGCCGCTACTATATCAGAGTGGTTCTGATTCTGAATGTGGTGATAACCGTGGCCGCGGTGTTCGCCACTTTTGCCGCACGCAGCCTCTGGACCGGCATGCTCGGCGAAATAGGCATCGGCAACGCCCCGGTGTATCCGGTGCTGCTCACGGCGGTCGTTTACCTGATTATCGTTTCGCTGATCAACGTCTACGTGATCCGCAGCCGGATGCACCGCATCTGGCAGGGCCGCTGAAAAATAATAAAATAAATTGCCCGATTAGCCTTATCGAACCAATAAGACTAATCGGGTTAATTGTGTTTGTGTGTGTAGTGTGTGTGGGGGTGATTACTTTTTGTCTTTGAGCTTTTCGAGCTGAGGCTCGATGGCGGCGATGGCCAGGTCGACGGCCTCCTCGAAGGTGTCGGCGGTTTTGGTCACCACGATTTCTTCGCGCTGAGGCACGAATATCATCACCTTGGCCTCTTTGTTCATGGCCGTTTCGGGCTTGATGAGGCGCAGGTTAACCGCAGCTTCGATTATGGCTGGGCTCTTGCGGGCCAGTTTCTCTATTTTTTTGTTTACGAAAGCTTCGAGAGCTTGAGTTGACTCAAAGTGGATTGCTTGAATTTTGGTTTCCATAATTTCCTCCTTTTTTTTGTGCACGGGGATGTGCGAGTTGATAATTATTTTGAAGGTCACGTAGCGTCACGTGGGTATATATCTGAGTAGTGGCCAGCGAGGCGTGGCCCAGCAGGCGGCTCACTGCGTTGAGGTCGGCTCCGGAGTTGAGCATGTCGGTGGCAAACGAGTGGCGCAACACGTGGGGGCTGCGTCGGGTGGCATGCACTCCGGCAAGGGCAGAATGTACTATGTTGTAGATGGCCTTGCGATACATTGCGCGTCCGTCGGCCCGCGTCAGCAGTTCGCCGTCGGGCCCGGGGCCGCTTGGCCGGAGGTGTTTGTAGCGTTCGATCATTTGCGAAAGTTCGGTGCCGAATGGCACTATTCTTTCTTTATTACGTTTGCCAAGCACTTTTAGTTCGCCGCGAGCCTGATTTATATCGGAGTCTTTCAGGTTAATCAGTTCGGAGCACCGCAGGCCGGCGGAGTAAAGCATGGTGACGATGAGCTCATTGCGCACGGCCTCAAACTCCGTGGCGTCGAGCCCCGAGTCAATCACTTCGTTGAGCTCGTCGGGCCTGACGTAGACGGGCAGGTCCTTGGGCGGACGGGCGGTGCGCAGTTCGGCCGCGGGGTTGCCGGCTGCGCCGCAGCGTGCACACAGATAGTTATAGAACGACCGCAGGGCGCTGACTTTGCGGCGTATTGAACGCCGGCCGAGCCCGCGCCGGCTCAGTTCGGCCACCCACAGGCGCAGGTCGCTCTGGGTCACGCTCAGCGGCTCAAGCTCTTCGGGCCGGCCGCCGGTGGCAAACCGGGCCCAGTCGGTCAGGTCGGTGCCATATGCCAAAACGGTGCAAGCCGAAAGATTCAGCTCGCACCGGATATATTCCAAAAAAGACTCTATGTAATTCTTCTGACGTGGCATAAGCGATGAGTGTCGGGTCGGTGTTGTGCCACGAAATTACAGAAATCTTTTTGATTCGCCAAATAATTCAGGCGAAAAAACAGCAAAAAGTTCTGTTCGGCTTATTCTTCAACCGAACGAAGCTGCTGCACGTAGACCGCTTTCATCATTTTCTTGCGGTTTACTACGCTGGGCTTCTCGAAAGCCTGACGGCTGCGCAGTTCGCGCACAATGCCGGTCTTTTCAAATTTACGTTTGAACTTCTTGAGGGCTTTTTCGATGTTCTCGCCTTCTTTTACTTGTACGATAATCATTTGCTATTTAGTTGTTTAATTGTTTATTTTGCTGTTTTGATATAGTTTAACGCGGCAAAGTTACGAAAAAACCGCCACCTCCGCAAGTTTTTCGCCGAATTTTGAAAGCGGTTTTTCATTTTGCATGTTTTTTTGCCGTTTTATGCTTATTGCGGCGCCGGCGGCAGAGAATGATGTAGCCGGTTAGCGGGAGGGATGCTCCCAGAAGCGAGGCCACACACCAGATAATGCGGCCTGTCAGTCCGAACATGCGGCCGGTGTGGAGCTGAAAGAGCGTGCGGTCGATTGGCGCTGACGAGGGGTCGTTGAAAATGGAGCGAATTACGTTGCCGAACCAGTCAAACGACCATACGAGCCCCGTAAGCGCGCAGATGAGCATGATGATGAGCAGGTAAATGCCGGTGGCCACGTGCATGCCGTGCAGCGGGGTGGGGCGGCGCGGGCTGAGCGAGCGGGGCAGGTTGCGTGAGGCCTGGCGGGCCCACATGGCGGTGCCGGAAATGAGGATTGCGATGAATCCGAGCATGCTGATGCCTATGAGCAGTTTGCCGGCCTGGCCGATGGCCAGCGACCGGTGGATTTCATGGACGGCATGGAAGAAGGGTGTTTGTTCGCCCCCGGTCAGTTCGCGCTCGAAGGCGAGCAGCGCCCCGCTCAGGCATATGAGGGAGATAAACAGGCCGAAGGGGAGCGAAAGCCACAGGTGGATGGATTTCCATCGTTTCATCGTCATATGGTTGCCGGTAAAAGTGCTGCCGAAGAACGGGGAGGGATGTTCCCGTGCCTTCGGCAGCGATGTTGGTTATGAGGGGGTGAATGGTATGGTTGAAACGTGAAGGGGGGAAGGGTCAGACGCCGAGGAGCAGCAGAATGGAGTTGTAGACGCAGCTCACCAGGCCGAGGCCGATTATGCCGGCCACGGTGATCCACATGCCGGCCTTTTCGGCGCAGCTGCTCTTGAAGGGCGCGATAACCGGCTCGTCGGAGCTGAGGAACATTGCCTTGACCACCATCAGGTAGTAGTAGAGGGAGATGATGGTGTTGATGAGGGCGATGAGCACCAGAATGTAGAGGGCGGTGGAGGTGGTGGCGTTGAGGGCTCCCGTGAAGATGAAGAATTTGCTGAAGAATCCGGCGAAGGGAGGTATGCCGGCCAGAGAGAACATGGCGAGCATCATCACGAACGACAGGTGGGGGTTGCTCTTGTAGAGGCCGCGGTAGTCGCTCATGTCGAGTTTGCCGGTTTTGTTCTCGATGGCCTGGATTACGCCGAAGGCAGCCAGGTTGGAGAAGATGTAGACGAGGATGTAGAACATCAGGG
>CAYUFQ010000087.1:4790-7414 GCA_964444045.1 uncultured Bacteroides sp. | reverse complement strand
AAGGGGCAGCAGTTCCGGTGGACGATGCTCAATCTCGGCGTAGTGGAGATAAAGGGAGTTGACGTTGCCGGGCAGCTCACCGTCAATCCGGCCGATGACCTCTATCTGACCCTGCGCGCGCAATACACTTTTCAGCAGGCCATCGACGTGACCAATCCGGCCGACAATTATTATCGCGACCAGATTCCTTACATTCCGCGCCATTCGGGCTCGGCCGTGTTCAATGCCTCATGGCGCCGCTGGAACCTCAACTACAGTTTCATCTACGTTGGCGAGCGCTACAATCAGCAGGAGAACATCAGATATAACTACACTCAGCCCTGGTACACCTCCGACGTGTCGCTTAGCCGCGACTTCACGTTTGGCCGCACCAATCTGCGCGCGCTGCTCGAGGTGAACAATCTGCTGAGCCAGGACTACGACGTGATTATCAACTACCCGATGCCGAAACGCAACTTCAAAGTATCACTGACTGTTGAAATATGAACAAACACACGTTTTTTCTTTATATTCTGCCGCTCCTGCCGGCCATCACGAGCTGTCGGGAAGACGAGCTTGTGGTGCCGACGGAGTACGACATTATTCCCGAAACTCCCGATAGCGGCAGCTCCGTGCGCGGCCTCTACGTGGTCAACGAAGGGAATATGGGCTCCAACAAATGCACGCTCGACTATTTCGACTATATGACCGGACTCTACGCGCGCAATTTCTATGCCGAGCGTAATCCTAACGTAATCAAGGAGCTTGGCGATGTAGGCAACGATATCGGCATTTACGGGTCGAAGATGTATGTGGTGGTTAACTGCTCGCACAAGGTCGAGGTGCTCGACTCGCGCACGGGGGTGCGCATCGGCCAGGTCGACATTCCCAACTGCCGCTATGTGCGCTTTCATCGCGGCAAGGCATACGTCAGCTCCTACGTCGGTCCGGTGCTGATTGACCCCGATGCCCCCAAAGGGGCGGTCTATGAGGTCGACACGACCTCGCTGTCCGTGACGCGCAAGGTTTCCGTTGGCTATCAGCCCGAGGAAATGGAGATTATCGACGACTATATGTACGTGGCCAACTCGGGCGGCTACCGGGCGCCAAACTACGACAATACCCTCTCGGTGATTCAGATGATTGACTTCAAGCAGGTGCAGCAGATTCCGGTGGCCATAAATCTTCACCGGGTCAAGAAGGATAAGTACAACAAGCTATGGGTCAGTTCGCGCGGCGACTATCAGGGGCGCCCGTCGCGTCTGTGTGTCCTCGCCCGCAAACCCGGCTACAACAGCATGGTGGTTACCGACACTCTGCCCGTTGCCTGCTCGAACATGGCCATTCATGGCGATTCGCTCTATTTCTATGCCACCGAGTGGAGCAATTACTCGCAATCAAACGCCATATCATACGGCATTATCGATGTGCGCACGGCACCGAAAAGGAGATTACCATCCCTTACGGCATAGCCGTTCACCCCGAAACGGGCGATATTTTCGTAACCGATGCCAAGAATTACGTCAGCAGCGGCACTCTCTATTGCTTCTCGCCCGAAGGCAAGAAGAAATGGAGCGTGCGCACGGGCGACATTCCGGCTCACATAGTTTTTCTCAGAAAATGAAACATTCAATCTATTCCTTGCTCGCTCTGCTTGCCCTGACCGGCTGTGCCGACGACGTTCCTACCGTAAGCCTTGGAATCGACGATACCTACGTCATTGCCCGCATGCAGAAGCTTCCGCTCAATCCGGCCCTTACCGGAAGCGGATATGAGTGGAAGGTCAACGGCGAGGTGGTGTCGCACAGCCGCGACTATATATTCATATCCGATACGGAGGGAACCTATCGGCTGTCGTTTGAGATTATCGACGGCCAGACGCCATATAAGTTTGATTTCACGGTGAACGTGGTGCACGAAGAGGTGGAGTACAGTCCATATATCGCCCGCGTAATCGACTATTGCCCTGCTCCGGGCCAGTTTATCAACGAGATGCCGATTTATGAACCCGGCGATACCTATGCCGACATGTTGCAGAAGGTCGAGGAGTCGATTTCGGGCACCAACGACGTGATGATCTCGCTCGGCGGATATGGCGGATACGTCACTTTTGCGTTTGACCACACGGTGATGAACATTCCGGGCGAGAAAGACTTCAGAATCTGGGGCAACGCGTTCTATGAGCTGACCGGCATAGGCGACAAAGGGGGCTCGGCCGAGCCTGGCATAGTGATGGTGAGCTATGATGCCAACTGCAACGGTGTGGCCGACGACCCCTGGTATGAGCTTGCCGGCAGCGAACACCGCAAACCCGAAACTATCCATGGCTATTCAGTCACCTACAGCCGCCCGTATGCCAATCAGAATCCCGAAGAGGATGAATCAGGCTATCTCGACGATATCAACTATATCGAATGGGTTGATTCCGAAGGCTCGGCCGGCCATATTGCCAAAAACATATTCCACAATCAGGGCTACTGGCCGCTGTGGGTCAACGGCAATGAGCTCACTTTCACCGGTACGCGCCTTAAATCCAATGCCGTGGATACCGGCGGCACCGGCCGGTATTATGTGCTCTATGCATATGATTGGGGCTATGTGGATAATCATCCCAACGAGTTTGCGGATTTGAACTCGTTCGACAT
>CAYUFQ010000087.1:0-4690 GCA_964444045.1 uncultured Bacteroides sp. | reverse complement strand
GACCTCGTCAGGGCCGTGGCCTCGCAGAGCAGCATCCTCACGGCAATGATTCAATATACCGGCACTATGGGCTCTACGCTCAACGGCATAGGCGTCAGCATGAACCGCGAGGAGCTTGACTATCTGCACTACGACTTTGACCGCGCTGCGATAGGCGGCGAGGTTTCGTTCGGCTATTTTGAGCCAAACACGTCGATGGGGCAGGAAACGGCTCCCGGCTATGAGGCCGTGCAGATGTGTGCCGACGCCATAGGGCGGGCCCGCACCTCAGGCATCATTGACCATCCGCTCAATGCGTTTTTCTATGGCTATCCGGCCTACGACTACGACTACTGGCAGCTTGAAGAGGGCTATCAGGATTCGTATGAATACAGATGGCGTGCAGGATGGTATGACGGATATTGGTCGTATTGGCACGGCCCGAACGACTATGACTATATGAGCTATTCGGGCCTTGGTATGTCGAGTACCGTATTGACCGACGGCTGTGTGCAGGCCTGGAAATATATCGTGTTCAACGGAGGAGGAGGCTATGGCGACTCCGGCGGCGAACTGGCTGAAGACCTGGATTACTCAATGGCCGACTGGGGAGAGGAGATGCATGAGCCGCAGGAGGCCGTGCAGCCGATTGACCAGGCAAACGTTGACTTTTGGGTCGGCACCGGCGAGAAAGCCGCTACGGTGGTGTTCCAGTTCAACGACGGTAAGGGAGCAGAAAACCTGGTTTACGGCTATCGTTGGACCGGGGGCTGGGATGATAATCTCGAAACGGTGATATCAACTATTGCGAAAGCGGATCCGCGAATGACTTATGCGAAAACCGGCAGTTCGGTTTCCGTTACCTACGATTGCGACCATGACGGTAAGCTCGGCACAGTTGACCATACTTCTGTTGACGATACGTGGAATTGCTACGTGAAGCGGGTAATCGACGAAGGCTACCATAAGGTGCCGGCCGGACGCTGGCTTAATCCGAATGCCGTTTTCATTTTCTCGCATCAGGCGGCCGATGAAACCGCCGTGTCGCTTCCTTATCAGCTGTTCCGTCCGGCTCTTGATTCCGACCGGCTTATCACTGTTCCGTCGGTCATTGACTATGCGCTGGCCGATAAGGCGCTTGAACTGCCTCTTTTCATTCAGGTGCCCGAGGGCGGTAAATTGAGCACTGCTTTCAACTGGACAAAGGATACCGAGATGAACAGCGTGATTTCAACCGCCACAGTTACCAATCTGATGGGTAGAATCACGGCATATAAGAACTTTGCGGAAAAAACCGGCACGGTGCAGATTCGAGGCTCGTACACTGCCCCGGGCTCTACCAAAGCGGATTATGTGTATTCAAACGATGCTGTAATCGCGCTTAAGAATCCCGTGCGCCCCGTCTCTTCAATCCGCTTCAATGAAAGCGATATGACTGCCCGGCTCAATCATGCCGTGGATAATGAGCTGATGATTGAACCGGCTGATGCAACATACACCAAAGTTAATCTGAAAAGCTCGAACACCAGGGTTGCCACGACTTCAACCGCCGGGGTGGTGAATGCCACTAAAACCGCCGGCGAAGCAATCATAACGGCTACTTATGATTTCAATCCGGAAATAACTGCCTCGTATAATCTGATGACCGAGCTTAAGAATCCGATTGTTGACATTACGTTTGAGTGTGCTGACGAGGACGGAGTCATCACGCTTAATCCCAAACAGATGGCCGGACTTTTCCCCGTTTTCACCCCCGACGACCCCGATATTGCCGACGTTAACGTGATATTGTCGGACAACGGCACGAATAAAGACAGCTATATCGCAACGATGTATAAGGTGAACCTGTGGGACGAAAACAATGTGCGCACCACTCCCTATGAGCTGTCAGGCCATCGCAACGGCGAATGCAGGCTGACGGTAACGGCTGCCGACGGCTCGAATTTTGAAAAAACATTCACCGTGAGGGTGGTTGACCCCGACCGCGAAATGCCGGTTGATTATACTGCCGGCACCATTATGCTCAATGAAGAATGGTTCGGTCATACAAACGGCGGCCTCAACTGGTTCTCGCCCGACTATGAGGTGGTTTATCAGGCCTACGAGCGGGAAAATCCGGGCATGTCGTTCGGCTGCACCTCGCAATACGGTATCATTTATGACGGCAAACTCATTGTCAGCTCCAAGCAGGCCATCGACGGCGGAGACCCGCTGCCCGGCGGCGGTCGGTTGGTAGTGGCCGATGCCGCCACACTTAAGCGCCTCGGTTCAATCGATGACATAAAAATCGATGGCGAAACCAAGAGCAGCGACGGCCGCGCATTGTGTGGCGCAGGCCCCGGTCGCATATATTTCGGCACGAGCAACGGCATCTATATCGTTGATACCGACAATTGCGAAGTCCTCGGCAAGATTGCCGTGATGGGCGAGAGCAGCGACAACCTTTACTCCGGACAGATTGGCGACATGGTTCTTGCCGGACATCACGCTTTTGCCATAAAGCAGTCAACCGGCGTCATAATCATTGATATTGACAGTGACGAGGTGGTGAAAGAGATAGAGGATAAGAATGTGCAGGGCATAACCCAGGGCGCCGACGGACGCGTATGGTATGCCACGACCGTTGACGGTCACAGTGTATTCGTTGCCCTTGACCATGAATCGCTTGAAGAAAGCGAGCGTGTGGATGTGCCGGCTGAATATGGCGTGGTGACTTGCGGCTGGGGCGCATGGCGTTCGACTCAGTTTACCGGCGCTCACTCCGTCAACTCGTTGTTCTTTTCCGGTGGCAGTTCTATTGCCAACGGCGGCGACGGTGAATACTGCCGGTATGATATTGACGAACGTACTTTCCGGCCGGTTGCTACAGTAAGCGGACTTCCCGCCCACACCGCCGGACTTAAACAAAGTGCCTACGGAACGATTCGTTATGATGACCGCACAGGTGAGATTATTGCCGGCACAACAGAGTATAAGGCATCGGGCCACTACCGATATAACTGGACTCATTTCATCGATGCAGAAACCGGCGAATTCAAAAAGTCGGTTGAACTGCGGCCGTATTACTGGTTCCAGTCAATGCCAATCTTCCCTGATGCCTTTGACCCCGAGGTTGAGGATATAGAAGACGTGAACATAGACCTGAGTAAAAATGCCGGGCCGGTTGAACTTGAAATCAAAGCCACCGACAGAGACAATAACGATGCCAACATACGTTATCATCTGCTGTCAGAGCCGGCTGCATTGGCTGACGGTGAATCGCAGGCGGCGGCAGTCGAAGTGGCGCTTGATGGCAACCGACTCACTCTGACCCCCCGCGCCATCGGCAGCCATAAGTTCGGTTTTGCCGTTGAGTCTAACGGCAGGGTGGTGAGCCGCGCCGTTAACGTGTCGGTTTCCGACAGCTCCACAGGAATCGAGGCAACTGCCGGCGCGCGATGCTCGATTGCTGTTAGTGGCCGGACGCTCACTATAAGCGGATGCGGGGCAAGCGGCTGCCGTATAGTCGATATTACCGGCTCGGTGGTTGATGAGTTTAGTGTCGGCTCCGATTGCTTTACCCGCCGGCTGGCTCTCGCTCCCGGTGTTTATGTGGTTGTTTGTGATAACGGAATGTCAAAGAAAATCATACTGAAACAATGAAGAAGCGTCTGTTAAGCCTCCTTCCCATATCCCTGGCCATGCTCACCGGCATGGCCAAGGATATTGACTATACCGAGGGGGTGATATTTATAAATGAGGATTGGTATGGTCATCAGAATTCAACGGTGAACTATCTTCTGCCTGATGCTGCCGACGGCGATTACTGGCATTACAGGATTATCCAGACTGAAAATCCGGGCATGGAACTCGGTTGCACAAACCAGTACGGGGCGCTTTGGCATGGACGGCTGTATCTTATAGCCAAGCAAGACAAAGACCCCGGAGCCGATATCACGGGCGGCCGTATTTCTGTTGCGGATGCGAAAACGATGAAGCTGGTCAAGCAGCTGCAGCTGATTGATCCGTCGGGCCGACAGTGCGACGGCCGGGCGTTTTGCGGAGTCACCGCAAGCAAAGGCTACGTTTCATCCAGCAACGGCATATGGATTCTCAACCTCGAGACTCTTGAAATAGAAGGTCAGGTTGAGGGGTCGGCCAATCCCAACGCCGGGGGCGATGATGACAAACCAAACAGCGACCCTACGAGTGCGCTATATTTCGGTCAGACCGGCACTATGGTACTTGCCGAAGGCAAGGTGTTTGCCGTGCATCAGCAGTACGGACTGCTTGTGGTTGACCCGCAGACCGACAGGGTTGTTGAGGTGCTCGACATGGCTATAGTTGATGACGCGATTGAGCAAGACACCGGCACGCGTCCGCGACGCATGTCGGGCATCGGTTCCACCATTGTGCGCTCCAAAGACGGCGACCTGTGGTATTCCGCCTCGAAAAACGTTCAAGGCACCGGAGCCACCGTGCCTTATATCGTCAGGCTCAATCCGGCTTCTCTGGAGCGCGAAGTGATTAAGATTGAGGGAGACGATATGTTTCCTCCGTCAAATTCATGGTATGCCTGGACCCCCGACCCGTTTTGCGCCTCGTCGGTTACCAACCGCCTTTACTGGTGCGGAGGGCCTAACAGCTGGTTCACCAATTACCGGGTTTTCCGTTATGATATCGACAATCGCAGGGTTGAGAAAATCCTGGATTTTTCGGAGCAGGAGGGCGA
>CAYUFQ010000086.1:0-7429 GCA_964444045.1 uncultured Bacteroides sp. | reverse complement strand
GGCGGCAATGCTCGGAGTTGACCTGCGAGAAGCCGAACACTTCGGAGTCGGTGAGCGGGCGGCCGAGCTTTTCGCTCAGGCCGGTCAGGTATTGCTCTTCCTCGGGGCTGAGGGCCAGGCCCTCGGCGAGGTTGTAGGCGTGTATGTCGGTGATGTGCACGATGGGAGCCGGGGTGGCGTCGATTTTGAATATGTCGGCATCCAGCCCTTTGTAGATGCGCTGGAGCATCTTGTCGTGAACCGGTTGGGGCGAGTTGTCCTGCTTGAATTCTTCGATACGTGAAACGCCGCTGAGCCCCATGTTCTGGGTAATCTCTACGGCGTTGGTGCTCCACGGGGTGATCATCTCGCGGCGGGGGCCTGTGAACTGGCCGTCAAGCACGGTGTTGTCAAGAGGTTCGGCTCCTGAAAAGAGCCACGAAAGTTTCTCCTGCTCCTGGGCAGAGAGTTGATGGTCGGCTTCGACGGCATAGACCGTGTCGGCGTCTTTCCTGAAAAAATGAATCATCTTATGGTAGGTGATTGAAATGTGATTGCGAATTCAGCCACAAATGTACGCATAATTCCTCAGCCTCGCAAATATTTTATTGCGACAGAACGGCCGAGAACCGCCCTCCGGGGGGCACGAGCTGATAGCCGCGTTGCGCTCCGCGGGCTATGCTGAAGAAGCCGCCGCCGAAGCGCCGGGCCAGGCTCAGGGCCACGAAGCCCATGGTGAGCCGCAGGTTAGTCTCCACTGCGGGATATATCATCGTGGAGCCGCCGGAGCTTTCATAGAGCATCATGTCAACGCCCGCGGGGCCGTCGTAGCCCTGAGGCAGGCATGCCTCCACGGCCGCGGCCGTTTCCTTCAGATATGGAACTCCGAGCATCTTTTCCAGTTCGGGCTGAGGGGCCACGATATTGCCGGCATAGGCGGTGCCCTCCGTTTTAAACACCGACAGGCCGACGTATCTGCCGCCGTTGAACAGCATGGCGAAGTCTTGAATCTTATGCAGCTTCGGCTCTATCATCACGTAGCCCTGCCTGCGGATGCCGTCGCAGGCGCGGCGGCGTATCTGCGCCGGAGTCAGCCCTTCGCAGTCAAGCACTCCGCGCCCCGAGCAGCTCCAGGGCAGTTTGAGCATTATGCGGTCGGTGTCGGGCAGCAGGTCGGGGTTGCGCAGCTCTGTCGGCGCCGGGGGCAAGGGGTAGGGCAGGAGTGTTTTGAGCCGATTATACAGGGCCGCTGACCGGGCGCTGAGGCCGCGCATGCTGCTTACGTCGGGAAACGGGCCGCCTACCCCCATGCGCCTGAAGCACCTTACCGCATATCCGCTCCAGCCCCACGGCGCCGGGGTGCCTTCGGGTCGGGTGCCTACGTCGAGGCCGTTGTCGCGCAGCCATCGGTCGCTCACTTCGGGGGCGACTATGTTGTCGCCCGGTTCGGCAATCCATGCCGGCAGGGCGGCCAGTGCCGTGCGGAACTCCATGACGCTCTTGGGCGGCGTGTAGTTATCCACGCCGGCGGCCAGCGCCAGGTCGTTCTCGGGATTGAACAGGTGGAGCCTCACTTTGCCGAGCCAATCAGGTCGAATGCCGTCGATTCTTCAATCTCCACCTGAGTGAATTCCCCTATGGGCAGCGTTTTGTCTTTGCGAATCAGCACTTCGGGGTCCACCTCGGGCGAATCCCACTCGGTTCGGCCTATGTAGAACTCATCTTCTTCGCGGTCAACCATCACGCGCAGGGTCTTGCCCACTTTCTGCTGCTGGATGTCGGCCGAAATCTCTTCCTGAAGCGACATGAGGGCATCCAGGCGCGCCTGCTTCACCTCTTCGGGTGTGGCGTCGCGCAGGTTTTTGGCTGCAAAGGTGTCGTCTTCCTCGCAATATGCAAAGGCGCCCATGCGCTCGAAGCGCGTTTCTTTCACAAAGTCCATCAGCTCGGCAAACTCGCGTTCGCCCTCGCCGGGAAAGCCCACCATCAGGGTGGTGCGCAGGTGCAGCCCGGGCACTCGGGCGCGCATTCCGGCAATCAGTTCGCGGGTGTGCGCCCCGTCGATATGGCGGCGCATGTTGCTCAGCACCGGGTCAGAGATGTGTTGCAGCGCTATGTCGAGATAGTTGCACACGTTGCCGTGGGCCGCCATCACGTCCATCAGCTCCATGGGAAAGTCGGCCGGATAGGCATAGTGCAGCCTCAGCCATTCCACTCCGGGAATCTCTGCCAGCCGCCCCACGAGCTGCGGCAGCATGTGGCGGCCGACGGGCAGGTCAAGCCCGTAGCCGGTGAGGTCCTGTGCTATTATGTTGAATTCCTTCACTCCGCGGCTCACCAGATTGCGCACTTCGGCTTCGATATCTTCCGGCGTGCGCGAGTGCATGCGTCCGGTAATGAGCGGAATGGCGCAGAAGGCGCAGAAGCGGTTACACCCCTCGGAGATTAAGCAAGATATTGCGTGGCTGGATGCGAGCGTGGGGCGGGGTGGTGATGATGCGTTCGCCCCGGTTGGGCTCCGGCTCATGGCCGGCCAGTTCGCGAACTATCTCCGGCCAGTTGAATTTGCCGTGCCAGCTGTCTACTTCGGGCAGCTGCCCGGGCAGCTCGGCGGCATAGCGTTCGGCCAGGCAGCCGAACACCATTATCCGTTTCACCCTGCGCTGCTCTTTGGCCTGCGCGGCAAGCAATATGGTGTTGATTGATTCCTCTTTGGCGTCGCCGATAAAGCCGCAGGTGTTGATAATCACGGCTTCGGCCCGTTCGGTGGGGTCGTCGGTCAGATGCGGGTCAAAGCCGTTGGCCGCAAGCATGGCCATGAGCCGCTCGGTGTCAACAAGGTTCTTGAAGCACCCGAGCGACACTATGTTGATGCGTCGCTTCATGCCTTTTCCGCAAAAAGGGAGTCGACAAACTCTTTTTTGTTGAATACCTGCAGGTCGTCGATGCCCTCGCCCAGGCCTATGTAGCGCACGGGGATGCCCATCTGGTCGCTGATGCCGATAACCACTCCTCCCTTGGCAGTGCCGTCGAGCTTGGTTATGGCCATGGCGGTGACTGTGGTGGCCTGTGCGAACTGGCGGGCTTGCTCGAAGGCATTCTGCCCCGTTGAGCCGTCGAGCACGAGCAGCACCTCGTCAGGGGCGCCGTTGACCACCTTCTGCATCACGCGGCGAATCTTGGTCAGCTCCTCCATAAGCGGCTTTTTGTTGTGAAGGCGGCCGGCAGTGTCGATAATCACTATGTCGGCTCCCTGGGCCACTGCGCTCTGCAAAGTGTCGAAGGCCACTGCGGCGGGGTCGGCTCCGAGTTTCTGCTTCACTATGGCCACTCCCGAGCGTTCGGCCCACACGTCGAGCTGCTCGGTGGCAGCCGCGCGGAAGGTGTCGGCCGCGCCGATCACCACCTTGTTGCCGGCTTTCTTAAACAGGTTGGCCAGCTTGCCTATGGTGGTGGTCTTGCCGGCTCCGTTCACTCCAACCACCATTATCACGTAGGGCTTGCGCACGCCGTCGGGCAGGCGGAAGTCTTCGTCGGGGCCGGCGGTGGCGCGATGTTCGTTCTCGGCAAGCATATCGGCGATTTCGCTGCGTAGCATCGAGTGCAGTTCGTCGGTGTTGACATACTTGTCGCGTGCCACTCTGTCGCGTATCCGGTCGATGATTTTCACCGTGGTCTCCACTCCGACGTCTGACGTGATGAATATTTCCTCAAGTTCGTCAAGAAAGTCGTCGTCGATGGTGCTGTGGCCCGCGATTGTGCGTTTCAGCTTTCCCCAAAAGCCTTCTTTTGTCTGCTCAAGGCCTTTGTCAAGCGTCTCCTTCTTCTTCTCGCGCGAGAAGAGTTTGTTGAAAATTCCCATATGAATTTATGTATTTTGGGCGCAAAGTTACGAAAAATTGCAGAAAAATAGTTACTTTTGTGGCTATGAAACGGATATTTCTTGCAATAGTTTGCCTGACGGCGCTCGGCGTGGCCACGCTGCGGCCGTGCACGTCGGCTCTGATTGGCCCCGGCGCTTCGGCATCGGGCCGTCCGATATTGTGGAAACATCGCGATTCGGGCTTTGAGCAGAATTTCATCGAAAGGGTGGCGCCCACCGACTCCACGTTCGGCTACGTGGCTCTGTTCAACGGCGGCGACTCGCTGCTGCTCGAGGCCTGGACGGGGGTGAACGACCAGGCGTTTGCCGTGATGAACACCGCCTCCTATAACCTTGCGCCCGACACCGCGCGCGTGCGCGACCGCGAGGGAATCATCATGACTATGGCGCTGCGGCTCTGCGGCTCGGTGGCCGATTTTGCCGCCTTGCTCGACTCGCTGCCGAGGCCGCTTGGCGTGCAGGCCAATTTCGGAGTGATTGACTCCACCGGAGCCGGCGCTTATTTCGAAACCGACGATAATGGCTACGTGCGGTTCGATCTGCCGCGCGATTCTCTGCTCGTGCGCACCAACTTTTCCTGCTCGGGCACTTGCGGCGAGGGCATGGGGCGCGTGCGCTACGCCAATGCGATTCATCTGCTTCCTGAGTCGGGCATATCGCCTCTGCTGCTTACCGACACCGTTTCGCGCTCGTTCTATCACTCCGGGCTCGGCTTCGATGCCCTGGCATCGGAGCTGACGGAGGTTGAAGACCTCGATTTCATTCCCCGCCGCTCAACGTCGGCCTCCGTGGCAATCGAGCTTGGCGCTGAGCCGGTCATGTGGGTGATTCTCGGCTATCCGCCGCTCTCAAAGGCGCAGCCGGTCACTCTCCACCGGGTGCCCGACGAGATGCGCCCCACGCTGCCCGGTGCCGTCAGCCCCTTGTGCGACCGCAACGTCAGGCTGCGCCGGCGCATCATCACCGTCCGCAACGGCCGCCATATGATTAACCTTGACCTGCTCCGCAAGCTATGACGCCGCCTGCCGACGAGAACAGTTATCGCAACATCCTCAGGCGCCTGTCGGCGTTTGGCGGCGTGCAGGTGTTCAATGTGCTCCTGGCGTTGGCAAGGGGCAAGCTCGTGGCCCTGTTGCTCGGTCCGGTTGGCATGGGCATATCGTCGCTATACACTTCGGCCGCCACATCCCTCCAGCAGCTCGGCCTGCTTGGCGTGAACCTGGCCGTGGTCAAGGAGGCTGCCGCCGTTAAAGACGACCGCGAGAAGCTGCGCAACCTCATGGCCGCCGTTTACCGGCTCATAATTTTCACGTCGCTGCTCGGCGGGGCGGTCTGCTTCCTTCTGTCGCCGCTGCTGAGCGTGTGGACTTTCGGCTCGGCCGACTATACGGTGGGCTTCATGCTGCTTTCGCTGAGCGTGGCGCTGACGGTGGCCGGACTGGGCTTCATGGCGCTGCTGCAGGGGGTAGGCGCCGTCAGGGAGCTCACCAGGGCTTCGATGATTGGCGGCGGCGCAGGGCTGTGTATCGGAGTGCCGCTCTATTACTTCTTCGGCACCGGCGGCATCGTGCCGGCCATGATTGCCGTGGCCCTGTCGATGCTGGTGTTCTATGTGCATTCTTTTCGCAATACCGGTCTTACCGAGGCCGCGCGCTTTTCGTGGCAGGAGCATAAGCCGCTGATAAAGCGGCTGCTTTCGGTGGGCATCGTTTTGATGATAGGCTCGCTGGTGGGCACTTTCACCGGCTATCTTATCAATGCGTTCATCCGTCAGTACGGAAATCTCGAGGATGTAGGATTATATCAGGCGGCCAATTCCATGACCAACCAGTATATGGGCATGATATTTGCGGCTCTGACGCTCGATTATTTCCCGCGGCTCTCGGCTGTGGCCGGTGATAATGCGAAGATGAACGAGGTTTATAACCGTCAGATTGAAATCGTGTGCCTGATAGCCGCTCCATTGGTGATGTGTCTGATAGCCACGGCGCCGCTGATTATCCGCCTGTTTCTGACCGAACGGTTTCTGAGCGTGGTGCCGCTGATGAAGTGGATGGGCGTCGGAGTGCTTCTGCAGTTGATATCGTTTCCGCAGGGCTATGTGCTGATAGTCAGGAATCGCTCCGGGCTTTACGTGGCCCTCGAGGTGGTAATGTCCAATCTGCTGTGGATTGCGTGCAGCGTGGCGCTCTATCTTCAGTTTCAGCTCATCGGCCTGGGTATAAGCCTGATTGTCAGATGTATTATCGGCGATTCGATAGCCTATCTGGTGATGCACCGTGCATTCGGCCTGCGCCTGTCGGGGTGGAATCTGCTGAATATAATCGCGGCGGTGGCCATGAGCATGGTCATGTTCATGGCGTCGGTAGTCGACGGATGTCCGTGGCCGGTCTTTGCCGCACTCATACTCGCATCGGTAATTTATTCATTTATCAGAATCAAGAAAAAACTATGAAAGTTCTGCTGAATACTTCCTTTTTCTTCGCCCCGCAACTGGCCGGCGATGTTAAGCGCGATCTGGCTGCCCGATGGGTGCCGGCATGCGCTTCGTGTGGCTCGGGCGAGCCAACCTGCCTGCGCATGGAGGCCGAAGAGGGCATTGAGCGCCTGGCCGTGCAGACGCCGTTTGCCTCGGCTGCCGAAGCTGAACGCTTCCGTTCGGAGGTGCTGGCTCCCGTCGCCGCCGAAATGACGCGCAAATATGGAGTTGAGGCGTTTACCTGCTTCTCTACCCTGATGGAGATTGTTGACCTATGACCGCACAGTGGGATAAAATCATCATCGGCATCGACCCGGGCACCAACGTCATGGGCTACGGCATTCTCGGAGTCAGAGGCAAGACTCCGGCGTGCATAGCGCTCGGTGTGATTAAGCTCAGCCGGTTTGAAGACCATTATATGCGTCTGCACCGCATTTTTGAGCGCGTGCAGAGCCTCTGCGAGCAATATTTGCCTGACGAAATGGCAATTGAGGCTCCGTTTTTCGGTAAGAACGTGCAGTCCATGCTCAAGCTGGGCAGGGCGCAGGGCGTAGCCATGGCCGCCGCGCTGAGCCGGCAGGTGCCCATCACCGAATATGAGCCGCGAAAAATCAAGATGGCGATTACCGGCAGCGGTGCCGCCAGCAAGGAGCAGGTGCAGGAGATGCTTCGCCGCATACTCGACATTCCCCGCGAAAGGCTCGACGATGAAGCCCTCGACGCCACCGATGCCCTCGGTGCCGCCCTTTGCCATCACTACGAGTCATCCCGCCCCCTGAAGGCCGCCTCTCCCAAAAACTGGAAAGACTTCATTGCCCGCCACCCCGACCGCCTGGCCAAGTAAGTGGAGAGTGGAGAGTGGAGAGTGGAGAGTGGATGCAACCCATAGGCAAAAAATTGATAATTGATAATTCATAATTGAAAATTTTTGTGTACTTTTGCGGTCGCAGACCGCCACAAAAGCAGAGGCCCGGTCACGACGGGGCAATGCGGGCGGGGGCTGCAACTGACATAATTAGGAAGCGTTTACTCGACGCTCTTTCTTGACTGCTTGAAATCTGGAAAATTTCTTAGGTAAAGTCAAGGAT
>CAYUFQ010000085.1:0-7455 GCA_964444045.1 uncultured Bacteroides sp. | reverse complement strand
ATGCCGTTCGGCATACGGCGGTTTGATTTGTTTTCAAAACATGTCGTTGGAGATATATGACATGCCCGCCATACCAGCCAAAACGGGCTGACCCCACCAATGGAATCAGCCCGATATTTTCGCTGCTTCAGGAAAATCCGCTACCGGAAATCACATACGGATGAGGCGGTTGCCCTGAATGTAGAGGCCATGGGCGGGGCGGAGCACACGGCGCCCCTGCAGGTCGTAAAGGGGGCCATGGGCAGGCTGCACGGTATTCTCCAGCTCGTTTATTCCGCTCTGGTCGCCGGTAACGGGCACGGTTCCGCCGGCGGCGAGAGTGGCAAACGCGCGGCTGAGGAATTCGGCGCGGGCGGCAGCCGTCTGCTTCAGATAGTCAACGCCTTCGCCATAGGTGGAGAAGAGCACGCGCTCATCGTGGGCCTTCACCTCAATGGGATATTTGGCAAAGTTGGCAGCCTGCGATTTATCCACGACTGCAGCCTGCGAGTCGATATAGTCGCTCACTTTCTTGCTGATTCCGGCGGCTACCATCTGCTGCCACTTGGAGTTGACGGCCTTGTGGAACTCGGGGTCCTGACGCAACCGGTTAATCCACAGGTAGCACCATTCATCGCCACGCCCCTCCTGAGCCACCAGGGCTTCGGGGCGATAGCCCCAGCGCGCGGAGTTATCGAAAGCGAAGTCAAAGTCCCACACCGGGCCGAACACAAGGCGGTCGTCATCTTTGTTTTTATAGAAGTAAACCGAACGGAACGAATTGGGCTCGGCAGTGTATTCGGCCGTTATATACCACTGGATGAACGAATCGAGGTCGATATACTTGCGATAGCCTTCGGTCGGGTTCAGCCAATTGTCGGCAAACAGGGCATCTTCAAACTTCTGCACGTGGTTTTTGATGTAATCAATCTGCCTGTCGACGATAACGTCTTCGTCGGGCGACTTGACGGTCACCTTTACGCCGCGCGAGGTGGCGAAAACCGACTCACCTTCGGAGTCTTCGGCGCCTTCGTCGATTTCAAGCAGATAGCCGCCGGTGATGTTGGTCGAGGCATCAATAAGCTCGGGCTGCTCGGTTATGTTGACGCGCTTCTTGCGGATGTCAATCTGGTCGGTGAGCTGATAAGTGCCCTGATACTCGCCATTGAGCACCAGGTCAACGAACTTCACGCCCGGAGCGAACGGCTGGCCGGCCTCAAGGGCTATAAACGAAGCCACCGCATTGCGCAGCAAGGTTTTGTCGCCATGCTGGGCCATCAGGTTCCACTTCTTGCCGTTGGCGCCGTCGGGGCCGAGCAAGCGGGCTTTCGAGGCCAGCTTGAGCTTGAAGGGCTTTTTGTCGAGGGCAAACTTGGCAGTGCCGCGGCCGCGCACCTTGGTGTCGGCATATTCGGTCACAGAGCCGTCGGTTTCAACGTATTGCATGGCCGAAACGACATAAGTTTCGGTATTCAGCTCCGAGCCGGCCGGCGTGGTTATATAAATTGCAGGCAGGTCGGTCACGGGCGTTTGTGCATTCAGGCTTGCGGCCGCCGCAACCAACGAAGCCGCAAAGAGATTTTTAGTCAGTTTCATTGCGATAATCATGATTTGTAAAAACAGGGCGCTAAATTACAAAAAATTTCAGATAGCCGCAAGTCCCTTTTGTCGTTGACGGATTTTTTCGTAACTTTGCGAGTATAAACCTGAATCATTTTACACTCCCCGACACATGAAAATCGCAATTCGCGTGCTCCCGGCGGTTGCCGCCGCGATGCTCGGGCTCACGGCCGGAGCCATCGACAATAATCCCAAGGCAGTGGCCGACCTGCTTGACCGTGTTGGCGGCCAGGGCACCTCGGCCCGATTTGAAACCGCAGTCGACGAGTCGCTGGCCCAGAACGGCAAAGAAACCTTCGTCATCACCTCGTCAAACGGCAAGCCCTGCATCAAGGGGTCAACCCTGTCGGCGCTGACCACCGGCATCGGCTGGTATCTGAACCACACGGCCAACGTGAACCTGAGCTGGAACAACATGACCACGAATCTGGCCGGAGTTACGCTCCCCGTGCCTTCCGGCGAGGAGAAGCACACCACCTCGGCCCAATACCGCTATTATCTCAACTACACCGCCTTCTCCTACTCCATGAGCACGTGGACCTGGGAGCGCTGGCAGCGCGAAATCGACTGGATGGCCCTCCACGGCATCAACATGCCGCTGCAGATTATCGGACTGGAGGAGGTGTGGCGCAAACTGCTGACCGAAGACTATGGCTACACCCGGGCCGAGGCCAACGACTTCATCGGCGGCCCCTCGTTCATGGCCTGGTTCGGCATGAACAACCTGCAGGGCCACGGCGGCCCCAACCCCGACTGGTGGTATGGGCGGCAGGCCGATATGGGGCGCAAGATGTCGGCCCGCATGCGCGAGCTGGGCATCGAGCCGGTGCTGCCCGGTTTCGCCGGCATGGTGCCGAGCAATTTCACTAAGAAAACCGGCATCGCCGCCACCGGCCAGGGCAACTGGTGCGGCTTCGTCCGCCCCTATATTCTCGATGCCACAGGCAGCAAATTCCCCGAAGTGGCCAAGAAATACTACGCCCGGCTCAAGGAAGTGATGGGCGAGAGCCAATATTACTCGATCGACCCCTTCCACGAAGGGGGCGCCACGCCGGCCAACGTAGACCTGGCCTATCAGAACCTCTACAAAGCGATGGACGACGCCAAGCCGGGGTCGCAGTTCGTGATTCAGGCCTGGCAATGGAGCGCGGCGCAGCGCAAGTGTCTCGACAACATTCCGCAAGGCAAGCTGCTGGTGCTCGACCTCTACAGCGACGGCCGCCCCGGCTGGACCTCCTACAAGGGGCATGAAACCGTTTACTGCACCATATTCAACTTCGGCGGCCGCACCGGCTTCTTCGGCCGCTTCAACGGCATAATCAACGGCTACTTCGATGCCAAGAACACCGCATCGGTCAAGGGCATCGGCGCCGCTCCCGAGGCCATCGAGCAGACCCCGATAATGTACGACCTGCTGTTTGAGCTCCCCTGGCTGGCATCAAAGCCCGATGCGGCGCAATGGATGGCCGCCTACGCCACCCGCCGCTACGGCACCGACAGCCCCGCCGCCCGCGAGGCATGGGAGCTGCTGCGCATCTCGGCCCTCGACTGCCAATCGGCCCTGCAAGGCCCCCACGAAGCCATTGTGTGCGCCCGTCCGGCACTGACGGTCAACAAAGTGTCGAGCTGGGGCGGTGCCGACATATTCTATGACCGCTCGCTGCTGGTCGGCGCGGCCTACCGGCTGCTCGACGCCGACCTTTCGGGCGAGAACTACAGCTATGACCTCGCCGACATTTCGCGCCAGGCGCTCACCGACTATTCAAAGAGCCTGCTCAACGGCATACGCGAAGCCGACGCCGCCGGCAATGCCGCCCTCTTCGCCAAGCGCCGCGATGCCTTCCTGCAGCTGATTCTCGACCTCGACCGGCTGCTCAGCACCAACCCGATGCTCACCCTGGGCAACTGGACCGAACGCGCCCGCGCCATGGCCGACGAAGCCGCCGGCACCACCGATGCCGACCGCGACTGGCTCGAGCTCAACAACGCCCGCACCATCATCACCACCTGGGGCCCGCAGGCGGCCTCGGAAGGGGGCGGCCTGCGCGACTACTCCTACCGCGAATGGGGCGGCATGCTGAAAGACTACTACTATCAGCGATGGAAAACATGGTTCGACAACGGCATGAAGGCCCCGACCGGCGGATGGTTCAACTGGGAGTGGAACTGGGCCCACAGCAACCCCGGAGCCTACTCATCGGAAGCCGTGGGCGACACCCGCACCGTTGCCGCCGAGCTGCTGCCCAGATACCTTAGCCGCTTCTACGCCTCCGAAGTCGACGGCGGCGCCTACTGCGTGATTGATCGCCTGCTCGCCAACGACGCCCGCGCCACCTTCGTCGACTACGCCTCGCCCGCCACAGTCTACTCGCCCAAGATTCCCGGAGCCGACATTGCCGAGATAGCCATTGACTTCAGCAAAAACACCCGCTATGAAGCCAACGAACTGAGCGCCGGAGCAACGTTTGCCATTCCGGCCGACGCGCCTCTGGGCGACCGCACCGCCCGCATCACCCTGACCGACGGCACCACGGTGACCTACACCCTGCGCATCACCTCCGTAATCACCTCGCCGCGCACCGTCAGCGTCAGCACCGCCGACCCCGAACAAGGCTCGGTGAGCATCGACGGCACCGACGCGCTGAGCGTCACCGGCACCGACTACGTCACCGTGCGCGCCACCCCACGCAACCTCTACGACTTCGACCACTGGGAAGACCCGGCCGGCAACAACCTCGGCAACGACAACCCCATGACCTATTACGGCAAGGACGATGCCTCGTTCAAGGCATTCTTCGTGGTGAACAAATGGGGTGTGCCCGACTACAACGGCGCGCCCAACGACCTGGCCGACATGAAATCCTATCAGCAATACGTCAATAACCTGAGTCTGATTCAAGGCAACGAAACCATTGAGCTCTACACGGCCAGCGAATGTCCGGAAGAGCACTTCGTGCAGATTCCCACCCGAATCAAGGCCGCCCCGGGCGGAGAGTTCACCTTTGCCTACACCCAGCCGGGCGACGGCATGAAATACCTCTTCCTGTCGGCCTACGCCGACCTGAACAACGACGGCAAGTTCGACCCCGCCGCCGGCGAGCTGCTCGGCACCATCGGCACCCGCAACAGCACCAACGACGCCGTCGGCGCCGGCTCGTTCACCATGCTTCTGCCCTTCAACGCGGTCAAGGCCACCACCCACATCCGCCTGCGCTTCGACGGCGCATGGGGCGCGGCCTACGACTCGAAAATCAAGGCTTTCCCTGCCGATGCCCCCACCAACCGCATAATCTACGAGCTGATGCTTCAGGTGGTCGACTCGCCCGACTATGCCTGCACCGTGACCTACGGCTCCAACAACCCCGCCTACGGCTCAATGCGCTCCGAAAACGAATCGATGATATATAATCCCGGCGAGGAAGTAATCATCACGGCATTCCCCAACCCCGGCTGCAGGGTGAAGCGCTGGGTCGACAACCACGGCCGCGAACTGCCCGCCGAATGGATTGCCGGCAACGGACTGAGCGTGAACTTCAAGGCCTACGACAACGCCCACATCACCGCCGAATTCGAGCCGATGCCCATCGAGGCCAACGGCTGGGTGTTCGACTGGGAGGGAACCGGCAACGGCATGGCCCGGCTCACCGGCATAGCCTCCGAAGGCAGCGAGGACCTTGACCTCTCGGCCACCGAGCCGGCCGTCGGCGCCATCGCCCCCGAGCTGTTCAAGGGCAACGGCGTGCTGAAATCGGTGACTCTGCCCGACAACGAGCTGACAGCTCCCGGCGAAACCATCTTTTCGGCCAGAATCACCGGCGACGGCACTCAGAACAAAATCACCCAGCTCGGCAAAACCATCTCCGGCTCCGACAGCTGGATAATGACCATCGACGGCACCACCACCGGCACCGCGTTCAACGACTACGGCAGCGCCCTCTACGGCAACGGCACCGATGCCCTCGCATCAAACTATTCGGGCGGCTGGAGCCAGTTTTACCTCACGAAAGAGGGCATCGTTTCCATCAAGTGGGATTCGGCCACCGACGTGAAGTTCGACCAGGCGCCCGTCAGCTCCGTGTTTCAGATACGCTCGGCCTACGACGCTTCGAAAAAGGAGCTGACAGTGACAGTGTCGAACGGGCAGAAGAGCCAGACCCTTACCCTGAGCAACTCGTCGGTGATGAAAGACATTTCGCAGTTTGCCACCGCAGTGCCCCGCGGCATGAACTTCACTCTCACCTTCGCCAAGCCCGATGCGGCCGTGGCCCCCGGCGAGCTGTTTCGCGGCTGCACGGCGCTGATCGACTTCCATTGCCCCGAAGGCTCAAAAACCTACACCGAAAAAGGGGGAATACTCTACAAGGGCAAGACCACCCGCGTATGGGCCTACCCCGAAGGGCGCCTGTCAATTCCGTTCACCCTCAGGCAGAGCACCACTCCGGTAGTGGCCAACGATGACCTGTCGGTAGCGGCCACCGCCAGTCCGGCCAATCCCTTCCAGGCGCTCTGGGCCCTTGCCGACGGCAAACTGATTCACGCCAACACCGGCCTGGCCATGAACGCCGACGGCACGGCCATCAGCGAGAGCGGCGCCGACGTGGCCTATGAGCTCGCCTACGCCTCGGGCATGCCCTCGCTCAAGCTCACCTTCGGCCAGACCACGCGCACCTACAAGTTCGACGACCCGATGACCACCACCATCCCCGTAGCCGACGGCACCGCGGGCATATGCCTGCCCATGTCGGTGATAGTGCCCGACGGCAACGTCAAGTTCTCCTACATCGAGTCGGTAAGCATTGCCGACGGCTCGGCCTTCGTTGACTTCATGCCGGGCACGCGGCTCAGGCCGGCCACTCCGGTGCTCGTGCGCGGCGGTGCCGGCAACATAACGGTGAGCATCGCACCCGAGGCCGACAATCATGCCTCCTCGGGCAAGCTGCATGGCTCGCTCACTGCCGCCGAGGCCACTCCGGCCGTCTTTGCGCTTCAGGGCGCCCTGTTCGTCAAAACCGGCGCCATAGCCGCCAACGGAGTCTACCTCGATGCCGCCGACGTGCCGGCCGCCCTTGGCGATTCATTCCGGGCCGACTTCGGCTTTACAGGCATTGAAGAGACCGAAGCGGCCGAAGCAGAGGCCGGACGCGAGCTCTACGACCTTGCCGGACGCCGCATCGTCACGCCCAATCCCGCCCCCGGACTCTACATCACCTCAAACGGAAAGAAAATATTCATCTCCACCCCCGCTAAATGACCGGAAAAAAGCTCTTTCTGCTCGATGTCTACGCGCTGATTTACCGCGCCTACTACGCCCTGTTCAGCAATCCGCGCATAACCTCGGGCGGAATGAACACCTCGGCGATATTCGGATTCATCAACACTCTCGACGACCTGGTGCGCAAGGAGAACCCCACTCACCTGGCCGTATGTTTCGACCCGCCGGGAGGCCACACCTTCCGCCACGAATTATTTGCCGACTACAAGGCCGGGCGCGAAAAGCAGCCCGAAGACATCACCATTGCCATTCCCTACATCAAGCGCGTGCTTGAGGCAATGAGGATTCCGGTAGTGGAACTGCCCGATTACGAGGCCGACGACGTGATAGGCTCTCTGGCCACCCTGGCCGCCGGCAAGGGGTTCGTCACCTACATGATGACCCCCGACAAAGACTACGGCCAGCTCGTCACCGACACCATATTCATGTATCGCCCGGCCCTGAAAGGCCAGGGCTTCGAGGTGAGAGGCCCGCAGCAGGTGTGTGAGCGCTACGGCATTGACCGCCCCTCGCAGGTCATCGACCTGCTGGCCCTCGAGGGCGATGCGTCCGACAATATTCCCGGATGTCCGGGCGTTGGCGAG
>CAYUFQ010000084.1:0-7588 GCA_964444045.1 uncultured Bacteroides sp. | reverse complement strand
GCTCAGCCATAGTCGACCTCACCGACTCCTCCGCTCCTATCCTCCTGCGCCCCTCATCCCTCCTGCCCGAAGGCAGCATATAGCGATACACGGTTTACCTCTGCCTCAAGAATTCCCTTAACGCAAAGACAAGAAAGTAGGGAAGTGTGTAGAATCGACCGTTGAAACCGATATTTTTATTGCATAGTTTCAATCCGAATTTAATATCGGGGATACGGCCGTCTGTGAGGTTCTGAAGTGAACGGGTGGCATTGTCGTTAGCCTTGACTTCAACCGGCACAAGCGAATCGGCTGAGCGAACAAAGAAATCCATCTCAATGGTGGATTTTTCGTTACGATAATAATATAGACCATATCCCGCCTTACGAAGCATATCTGCGACAATATTCTCGTAAATCGCACCCTTATATGTAGAGAAATTGCGATTTGCGCGCAGGTCTGTCTGAGCCTCCTCATCAAGCGACGCTATAAGTAGGCCCGTATCCTGATAATATAGTTTGAACATCGACGGTTCATAGTTCCCCTTTAGCGGGAGTTCCAGAACACTGAGACAATGGCATACATTCACAATACCTGCGGAATTGAGCCAGTCAATAACTCCGACATAATCCCGACTACGGGCATGGACAGCTACCTTTGAAATCTGGAACTTCTTATTTTCACGGGCAAGGAAGGTCGATATATGGTTGTAAACGTTGAGAATCTTGCCCTTATCCAGTCCGACAGCATATTTGGTTATATCCTCCTCGTAGTCCAGCAGTAACTGACGCTGTGTAGCCAATGCGCCGGAAAAATTTCCGTTTAATATGTAGTTATCCACAACCTCAGGCATTCCGCCGACAATCATATAATCCCTAAATATATCGGATAAGACTTTAAACTGAATATCGGGAATAGGCTTTATTTCATGCATATAGCGGCATATTTCCGAAATCATCGAATCAGAATAGCCTCTTGCCCACAAAAATTCTTCGAAATCAAGCGAGAACATTTCGTAGTCCTCTTTATAGCCTACGGCATTTGACTCGATTTCGTTGTAATTTATCCCCATCAGCGACCCGGAACAAATAACATCATAATTTCCCGACAGACAGAAAGATTTAAGGCTTGTTGCCGCCGCCGGACACGCCTGAATCTCATCGAAAAAAAACAAAGTTGATCCCGGAAGAAATTTAAAGAAAGGATTTATAAACGATATATTCTTTATAATCTGCGATTCCTCATATCCGTCATTGAAGATTGACCGATATTCGGGCTGCAGAATAAAGTTTATTTCAATTACGCTTTTATAAAAATTTTTAGCAAACTGATTTATAGAAAATGTTTTGCCAATTTGTCTCGCTCCTTTCACAATCAAAGGCTTGTGGTCATGCCGATTCTTCCAATCGACCAGAAAAGCGTCTATTTTACGTCGTAGTCGTATCATGTTGATTGTTTTTATGTGCAAAGATATATTGAGTTTCACATTTTTCCAAGTGTTTTGCGGAAAAATTTCACAATTTTCCTGCAAATTATGCGTGGTTTTTCACATTTTTCCGGGAGTTGTTCGCTCTTTTAATTCATAATTGGTGCAACCCGAAGTGTGTTGCTTCTGTTCGGTAGCGGTAGCGCTTCGCGCACCCCGGGGATACTAAACAGAAGCAACCCTTCGGGTTGCCTCCACTCTCCACTCTCCACTCTCCACTCTCCACTCTCCACTTTTTTTACTTCACCAGCACCTTGCGGCCGTTGATGATGTTGATGCCCTTGACCGGGGCGCTCAGGCGGCGGCCCTGCAGGTCGTAGATGCCCTGGGCGGGAGCGGTTGTGGCGGCGCCGACCTCGGTTATCGAGGAATCGTCGGGTTCCGGCTCCACCTCATCCTTGAAGAGCTCGAGGCAGCTGATGGCAAACTGCGACGTGTTGTTGGCGCGGTTGGCGGTCGAGAATGTCTGCGTGCCGTTATTGAAAATCATGAAGTTGCCGGTGGCGCTGTCAGAGCCGGGATATATCCGCTGGTTTGCGGCGTTGAAAGCGGTGTAGGCCACCTCGTCCGAGAGTGTCAGGCCGTTGGTGCGGGTCAGATACTGGCCGTCGATGGTGAAGGTATAGTAGTCGGTGCCTTCAACCGGCTTGATTCTCACCACTGCATATTCCTCCGAGCCGGTAATCACCTCGGTGTCGGCCGTCAGTTCGGGCACGGTGACGGCGGGGAAGCTGCCGTTTGAAATGGCGCCCATCACTTTGCCTTTGGCGGGGTAGGCAATCAGATAATTGCCGTAGGTGATTTCTTCGGTTGACGTAACCTTGCGGTAGTTGTTGGCGTTGGCCTGCGAGCATCCCGCAATCAATGCAATTGCTGCTGAAAAGAGTAGTTTTTTCGTCATGTTGTTGTGTGATGATTGATTGTGTTTTGTTAGAAGTCGGATGAATTATGCGTCTATGCGCATGGCAAATATACGCATTTTTCCACTCTCGAAAAAAATGGAGAGTGGAAAAATTCCACTCTCCTTGATTTAGGTCATGGGTTGATGAGATTACTTCACGAGCACTTTCTCAACTCCGGCAGAGGTGGCGCGGAGGTAGATGCCCCCCTTGGCGGGTGCGGCCACGCGCATGCCCTGCATGTTATACCATTCGGTTGCGCCTGCTGCTGCGGCGTTGACCTCGGTGATTGAGGATTCAACGGGCGAGAGCAGAACGTCGATGTTAGAGATGATGGGCTTCTTTGAGTGGCCTGCCACGGCGGTGGTCATGCTGACGGTGGCGGCAGCGCCCTGTTCGAAGCCTTCGAGCCATACGTATTGGGTCGAGTCGTCGGTGGTGATGGACTTGTCGCCGAATTCAATCACGGTAGCGTCGCCTGCATAGCCGGTGGCGTCGAACACGAAGCCGCTCACGTAGTAGTCGGGGTCGGCCGAAGCAATGGTGATGGTGGCGTGCTGGTCGAACTGGTTGCCGCAGGCCACGCGGAACACTTCGGGCTCGTCAACGATTTCCATCCGGCCTTCGCCTTCGAGGGTGAGGGTAAAGGCGGGGGTGGTGGCTGAGGTCCAGAGCAGGCCGTCAGCTGAAAGGATGCCGGTGGTGAGGTCGGCCACGTTGACCAGCTTGTCGTTTTCGCCCTTGGTGAGGGTGGGGCGCTTGTCGCCGGGTTCGGGGTCGGGAGTAACGCTGCCGCCGGTTATTTCATAGAGTCTGAATTCGGCGCAGTTGGCGTGGTTGATGGCTGCGTTCTGGCCCACAGATGCCTTGATGTGGAAAATGCAGTAGCGGCCTTTGGCGGGTTTGTCGAACTGGGCGGTGCGCTCGCGCATCACGTCGCCGTTCTCCACGGGGCACTCAATGTGCGAGTTGCCGTTGCCGTCGTCAATTCTGATGTAATCGAAGGTGCCCTCAATGGCGGGGGTGAGGTCTTCGAGGAATTCCGTCATGTTGAGGTGCGAGTCGGGCTTGAGCTGCTGCTGCTCGTCGGCGCTACATGAGCTTTCGAAGAGATAGTCGGGCACTTCGTCGGTGAAATACAGGGCATATTCCGTCACGTAGCCGTTGCCTACGGTCGACTGGCGGGCGGTGTAGCCGAAGCCGTCGGCCGAGTGTTCGCCTTCGCCCAGGTCGAAGATGAGGTAGTGGGGTGCCTGGTTGTCGTTGGTGCTGCTTGCCCAGCTCGTGTGCCAGAAGCTCTCCTCATTGTCGTCGATAGTGTCCTTGAAGCCGCCGTCGTTGCCCACCGAAGCATTGCGGTTGTGCTGCGAGCAGCCTACCACTGTCCAGCCCGAGCGGTCAAGGGGCTCCCACTTCGCGGGTTCGGGCTCAGGTTCGGGTTCGGGCTCGGGTTCGGGCTCGGGAGATGCGGGCGAGAACACCACGTCGATATCCGAGAGGGTAAACTTCAGGTAGTCGTTGCCTTCGGGGGTGGCGATGAATTCGGCCGGCGTGCCTTCTGCGATGCCGTCAATCCATACGTATTGCTCCGTGTTGTCGGTGGTGATGTAATATTCATCCCAGTTAACGGTCACTTCGTTGCCGTCAACTCCGATGGCGGTAAACAGGTAGCCGCTCACGTAGTAGTCGGGATTGGCCGGGGTGATGGTCACTGTGGCATGCTGGGTGACGCTGTTGCCGCTCACCAGGGCCAGATGGCCGTTTGACTCTTCGAACCTGAAGCCATCGCCGGCCTCGGCTATGGTGAGGGTAAAGCCGGGAGTGGTGCCCGAGGTCCACACCTTGCCGTTGGTCGACAGGGTGCCGCCGGTGAGGAGATTGTCGGCATGAGCCGTCAGGTCGTTAGCGCCTGCTTGCAGTTCGGGACGCTCTTCGGCGCCGGCCGGCATGGCCAGACCCGTCAGCGCAACCACGGCTGCTGAAAGAAGTAATTGTTTTTTCATTGTGTGATGTTTTGTTTTGTTAATGTGTTTGATGGTATTATCAGTTGGCAAATATACGCATTTTTTGTGAAATGGCAATATTTTAGTGGAGAGTGGAGAGTGAAGAGTGGAGAGTGGAGAGTGGAGAGTGGAGAGTGGAGAGTGGAGAGTGGAGATTTGCCCGATAGGGCCGGTTGCCGCAAAAAAAGGAGAGCGGAAAATTTTTTCCGCTCTCCTGATTGCCGGTTGATAATCGGGGGAATTACTTCACGAGCACTTTCTCAGCGCCGGCAGAGGTGGCGCGGATGTAGACGCCACCCTTGACGGGTGCGGCCACGCGCATGCCCTGCATGTTATACCATTCGGTTGCGCCTGCTGCGGCGTTGACCTCGGTGATAGAGCTCTGGTAGTCGTGGTTGATAACTCCGCTGTGGGCGGCCGAGAAGCCGGCCGGGGTGGCGAAGTAGCCCATGGGGATGGTTATTGCATACTGACCCAGGGGGCGCTCCTTGAGGTCGAGGCCGAAGGTGCCGTCGCCATTGTCGGTGAGTTCCACTTCGGCGCCGGTTGCTCCGTCGGTTTCATCGCTTATCAGGGCGATGGTGTGGGTGGAGTGGCGGGTGGCGTTGTGGCTGAAGGGATTTTCGGCGTCGGCGCTGGCAATGGTGTAGATGCCGGTTTCAGAGTCGTAGGTGCCGGTCACTTCGGCGGCATTGTCGTCGGCGAGCGATATGCGCCACTGCGAGCCAGCCGAGCTGATTGACCAGGTGGTTATCATCCATTGGTCGGCATCGTCGCCGTTCTTGCCGAAGTGAACGTAGCCGGTCGGGTCGGTGGCATTGCTGTGGGCGATGAATGCGAGCTGATTGGCCTCTTCGAGGGTGCAGCCGCCGTCAACGTCGGCCGGAACCACGAACTCAAACATTTCACCCTCCTCATCCCAGGGCTGACGGGTGTTGGAGGCCTCGGTGTAGCCGGCATAGAGCTGCTTGCCGTAGTTCAGCAGGCGGTATGCGCCGGGGATTTCGGTGCCTGCCACTGTCCATATGGTCGAGAGGTCCGAGTCGGCCTCTTCGCCGGTGATGTAGGTCAGGTTCTCGTCGTTGCCGCCAAGATAGTATGCGGCATCTTCGGTGTCGGCGGTCTTGACGCTGTGGAAGCGTATCTGCTTGCCGATGGCCGGGTCGTTATCGTAAACGGTCTTGGCTGCGGCCATCACTTCTTCCTCGGTGGCGTCGTCGGCCAGGGCGTTCACGGCGTCCTTGGCGGCGTTGATGGCGTCGGCGTCGTAGAGCACGGTGAGCTTGGCCATGTTGTCGAGCCATGCTATGCCGGCCGGACGGTGGTCAACGGGAATCGGCTCGGTGCGGAATACGTAGAGGTTGAGCTCGGCGCAGTTGGCGTGGCTATTGGCCGTTTCAGAGTTGGCGGTCGATTTGAACACGAAAATCACGTAGCGCTCGCTCTTGGTCTCGGCAAAGTGCACGCGGGTTTCCGGGCGGTTGGTGTTGGAGATGGTGTAGGTCATGGTGCCTTCGGCTGCGGGGGTGTTGGCCTCCATGTAGTCGCTTATCGAAGAGTGGCCTTCGGTGTTGCAGCTGTTGGCTTCGCTCGTGGCGGTGTCAATCTCCGAAATGTCGTCGGTTACGTAAACGGCATAGTCGTTGCAGTAGCCGTTGCCGCCGTTGGTGTTCTGGCGGGGCAGGTAGCCGATGCCGTCGTAGGCGTGTTCGCCTTCGCCCAGGTCAATCACCAGGAAGTGGGGGGCTGCGTGCTCATAGTCGGCCTGCTCCCAGTTAGAGTGCCAGTAGGTGTTGGCGTTGCCGTCCTTGGCCTCGTTGAAGCCGCCGTCGGTGTCGCCTGCGCTGCCGCGCTGCGAGCAGCCGCTGATTTGCCAGTTGCTGCGGTCAAGGGCCGTCCAGGTTGAGGGATCGGGAATTTCGGGCTCGGGGTCGGGAATGAAGGTGGCGGGAGTGAAGCGCACGTCGAAGTTGGAGATGATGGGCTTCTTGGCGTGTCCAGCCACTGCGGTGGCTGCGGTGAAGGTGGCTGCGGTGCCCTCTTCAATCGGGTCAAGCCATGCGTACTTGATGGTTTCGTCGGTGGTGATGGACTTGTCGCCGTAGGTAATCACGGCCTGGTCGCCGGCATAGCCGGTGGCGTCGAACACGTAGCCGCTCACGTAGTAGGCGGGGTCGGCCGAGGCAACGGTGATGGTTACGTGCTGGTTGATGTTGTTGCCGCAGGCAATGCGGAACACTGCGGGCTCGTCAACCATCTCCATTTCGCCGTCGCCCTCGAGGGTGAGTGTAAAGGCGGGGGTGGTGTTCGAGGTCCACACCTTGCCGTTGTTGGTTATGGTGCCGTCGGTGAGGTCGGCAACGTTGACCAGCGCGTCATCGTCGGCTGCAGTGAGCGCCGGGCGCTGAGGTTCGGGATCGGGTTCAACGGGCGTTTCGTCGCGGAACGAGTAGAGGTTAAACTCGGCGCAGGTGGCGTGAATCTTGCCGGCTGCGGCATTGGCGGTTGACTTGAACACGAAAATCACGTAGCGCTCGCTCTTGGTCTCGGCAAAGTGCACGCGGGTTTCGGCGCGGTTGGCGCCTGCGCCCACTTGGTAGCCCATGTTGCCCTCGGCTGCGGGGGTGTTTTCGTCCATATAGTCAACTATCGATTCGTGCGCCCCGACGCCGGTTTGCGCGCCGGTGCCTTCAAAGGTTATCAGGCCTTCGGTGCTGTCGGTGGTGTAAACGGCGTATTCCTGACAGAAGCCGTTGCCGTTGTCGCTCTGACGGGGCAGGTAGCCGAAGCCGTCGTAGGCGTGTTCGCCCTCGCCCAGGTCGATGATGAAGAAGTGGGGAGCCTGCTTTTCAATATCGGAGTTGTAGTTGGAGTGCCAGTAGGTGGCGGCGTTGCCGTCGATGGCATAGGTCAGCGGGCCATCGCCGTTGGCGGCGCCATATTGCGAGCAGCCGCTGATTTGCCAGTTGCTGCGGTCAAGGGCCGTCCAGGTTGAGGGGTCGGGAATCGCTCCGGTTTCGGTGGTCTCTTCGCCTTCATTGCTCAGCAATGCCACTGCCGGCATGGCCAGGCCCGTCAGCGCAACCACAGCTGCGGATAATAGTAATTGTTTTTTCATTGTGTGATGAAATTTTTTTGTTAATGTGTTTGATGGTATTATCGGTTGGCAAATATACGCATTTTTTGTGAAATGGCAATATTTTAGTGGAGAGTGGAGAGTG
>CAYUFQ010000083.1:0-7598 GCA_964444045.1 uncultured Bacteroides sp. | reverse complement strand
TGACCTGCAGGTGGAGATTCTGCCGGTGCCGTTCAACGACCTTTCGTCCACTGCCGAAGGCGAAAAAAGCGCCGAAATACGCAAGCGGGTAATCGCCGCGCGCCAGATTCAGACCGAACGCTTCGCCTCCGAACCCGGCATATACTGCAACGCGCAGATGGGTCCGCGGCAAATGAGCAAGTATGCCCGCCTGTCGGCTGAATGTTCGCAGATTTTGCGCGAAACCATGACCCGACTCGACCTCAGCGCACGCGCCTACGACAGGATAATCCGCGTGGCCCGCACCATCGCCGACCTCGACGCCGCCACCGGCATCTCCCCCGTACACCTGCGCGAAGCAATCTCCTACCGCAACCTCGACCGCTCTTCCTGGGGCAAAATCTACTGACCAACTATTATGCAAAAAGATTATAAATTAAAAGATATAATCGAATATATTATTGCTGTAGTTAACGAATTTGCAGCACGATATAATCTAACGGAAAAACAAGCCTACAGATATATCAGCTTTCACAACGGCATTTCATTTATTGAGAATAATTATGGAATAATCCATACTCTCAGTTTCAGAGATGCTATTGACAGCGTTGCCTTATTCTGTAAGAACAAAGGAGGGAGATTATGATACTATTTCACGGCTCAAATATTGAGATTCATAAAATCGACCTCAATAAATCCAAACCCTACAAGGACTTTGGAAAAGGGTTCTATCTCTCTGACATTGAGTCGCAGGCTCAAGAAATGGCAGAATTCAAGGCCCTGATACTTGGAGGAATTCCAATTGTAACTAAATTCGAATTCAACAAAAATGAAATGTATTCCTCAAATCTCAGAATAAAAATATTCGAAGATTATTCCGAAGAGTGGCTTGATTTTGTGATTTCCAACAGAGACGGAAAATATGTAGAGGAATATGATTTTGTTTATGGACCTATTGCTGACGACAAGGTCGGACTTCAATTGCGTAAATTCAATGATGACGAAATAACAAAGGATGTGCTGCTTAACAGATTGAAATATTTGAAAGGGGTAACATTCCAATACTATTTTGGAAGTGAAGACGCAATTAAATATCTCAAGAAAACATGACGGCAAAAGAATTTAATTATCTCAAAGAGGGAATTGCCTCGGATTTGGTGGAACTGTTAATGGCAGATAATAATCTGGACTTGAATAAGGCTTTAGATACTCTTTATGAGTCAGAGACTTATTCCAAGGTTTGCAATCCGGCTACAGGGCTTTATTATCAAAGCAGCAAATACGTTTACACCTATTTGCAAACCGAATTGCAAACCGGCAGTCTAAAAATGCAATAAATCTATGAATTCAATGTTTAGGAACATACCGCCCGTTACCAAAAACCTGCTGATTATAAACGTGCTGATTTGGCTGGGGTGCAGCCTGTTTCCCGCGTTCGGAATGACGATGGACCGCAGCTGCGGGCTGCACTACTTCCTGTCAGACGATTTCCGCTTCTGGCAGCCTATCACTTATATGTTCATGCACGCCAACTTCTCTCACATCTTCTTCAATATGTTTGGCGTGCTGATGTTCGGCTCCACAATCGAGAGGGTGTTCGGCTCGGCAAGATACCTGCTTTTCTATATGACAGTGGGCGTCGGCGCCGCGCTGGTTCAGGAGGGAGTCTTCGCCGCCACCATCGGCCACCTTATGTCGTCAGTGCCCGATAATGTAACTCTGAGCCAAATAGCCTCCGGCAACGTTCCCGGCCAGTTCACCCACGCCCAGATTGACAACATGCGCGATATATGGGGAATGATAAATATTCCCACCGTAGGCGCCTCGGGCGCTCTGTTCGGCGTTCTGCTGGCCTTTGCGATGATATTTCCCAACGTGCCGCTATATCTCTTCTTCATCCCGGTGCCGGTCAAGGCCAAATGGATGGTGCTGGGCTACGGCCTGTTTGAGCTGGTGTTCGGCATAACCGGTTTGCAGAGCGGAGTGGCTCACTTTGCCCATCTCGGCGGCATGCTCATTGCCTTCCTGCTGATAATCTACTGGCGCAAAAGAGGAGAAATCAACAATGATCCGATTTATTAAGTCGGCCACCGGGGCGCTTATTTCGGCCAATATAGCCGTTTTCGTGCTGTTTCATGCCTGCGTGGCCATTTTCGGCGTCAGGTCAGTCGGCTGGTTCGGTTTGCCGTCGTCGATGCCATGGCCTGAAGTATGGACCCCGCTGAGCTATATGTTCACGCAGGATTCGCTGTGGAATCTGCTGTTCAACATGCTGTGGCTTTACATGTTCAGCCGCCTATTCATGGAAACGGCAAGAACAGACGGCCAGCTGTTGGTGGCCTATCTGTGCGGAGGGCTTGGCGGCGCCATATTCTTTTGCGGAGCATCGGCGGCCGGACTTTGCGGCGGCATGCTGTTTGGCGCCAGCGCTGCGTTGTTGGGCGTGATTGTATGCGCGGCCATGCGGGTTCCGCGCATGAGGTTCATGTTGCTCTTTTTCGGCATGGTTGAGCTGCGGTGGATTGCCGTAGTGGCCGTGGGGCTGAGCCTGCTCTCGTTCGCCTCGGGCAATCCCGGCGGCGGATTCGCCCACATAGGCGGTGCGGCCGGCGGCATGGCGGCTGCTCTGATTCTGCGCCGCAGGAGGATGCGCTTCCGCATACTCCGCCCCGGCGAGTTCAATGCCTCATCTAAACCCAAAACGCTCGATGAGCTGCTCGACAAAGTTAGACGCAGCGGCTATGCCTCGCTCAACCACGATGAACGCAGGCAGCTAATGGACTATTCAAAACGCCTGTAAATGCAAGGAACCGGCCGAAAGATAACAACTGCCCTGCGAAGCGCCGCGATGCCGTTCTGGATTCTCCTGAACACATTCGCTGCCACCGCCGCCGTGTTCAGCGGATATGCCGGCCATGTCGACCAGGAGCAGATGCCGTTTGCCGGCATCATCGGCATGACGTTTCCGGCATGGTACGTGATGTGCGTGGTGCTGCTGGTGGCCGATCTTTGTCTGTGCAAGCGGGCTGCAGTGGCTCCCCTGGCGGCATTGATAGTGGCGATAAAGCCGTGGCTGGCATTCTTTCCCATGAATTTCGGCTCGCATGAGCTCACGCCCGAGGAGGCCGACAGGAGCTTCTCTATAATGAGCTACAATATTGTGAGGTTTATTGACGAGGAGGGTAAAAGCACGTTTGAACACAACCGCACCCTGTCAACGCTCATCAATTCGGGAGCCGACATAGTGATGCTCGCCGAGTTTCAGGACAAAGACGGCTACATGACCGACTATCTGCCTCAGTCGCAGATTGACTCGATGAAAACGATATATCCTTATCTGTCGCGAGGACAGGTCGACATTGCCCTATTTGCCAAGGAGCCGATAGAATGTGTCACCCCTGATTCAATCAGGAAGACATGGCATCAGCAGCCGTTTGAGATATTTAAGACGACCGTATGCGGCCGCCCGATTACCATATTTGCGGTTCACCTCCAGTCAATCGGACTTAACGACGACGACAAAGAGCTCTATCGCGAGATTATTGTCAACCCCGAAGACGACGCCAACTACCGCAAAGTGCGCACGCAACTGGTGGATAAACTGATGAATGCTTTCCGCAACCGCGCGCGCCAGGCAAGGCTTTTATGCGATTATGTCGACAGCATAGGAGGCGATGCCATAGTGTGCGGCGATTTCAACGATGTGCCAGGCTGCCGCGCCATAGTGATGCTCGAGAGCATAGGAATGAAAGACGCCTATGCCGAAACGGCATTCGGGCCGTGCATCACGTTCAACGCGCCTCAGTTTGTGTTCCGCATCGACCATGTGCTCTATCGCGGCGGCATGAAGGCCGTGAGAATCGAGCGCGGCAACGTGGCCTCAAGCGATCACTATCCGATGATGACTACTTTCGTCATGAAGCCTTAGCTGATGTCAGCGAGGCACGAACGACTGATATGAATTGTCGGAATAAAACACCATTATATTCACGATAGACTTCGAGCCATCGGCCGGTATGGTCACTTCAGGAGTCTTGCCGGCAGCCTGAATTTCGGTCAAAGGCTTCTCATCATCAAAAATCAGCGGCTCGGAGTTCACCGGCATCCCAAAAAGCCCCTCATCTTCCTCAATTGCGTCACTCGACGCAGTGGCGGTCTGAGGCCTTAAACTGCCTTCATCACCGTCTTTTACGGGTATTGTACGAGCCTTTTGAGCCTCCGAGAATGTAATATTTGCCATCGACTCCATCTGCCCCTCGCCAAAAAGCAACCACAAGACGCTTAAACGGGGGTAGGCGGCATGAATTTTTGAAATCACTTCATCAGATATCTTTTTATTGCGCCCGCTCAAAATCTGCGAAAGAGTAGGCCGGGGTATGCCACATGCATCGGCAAACTGGGTGCTGCCGATTCCATGCGCCTCCATGAAGGATTTCAGACGATTTACAATATCCATAGCGGTTTGCATTTGATGATTTGATGTTGCAAAATTAAACAAAATATTTTAAACCACCAAATTTATTTTAGTAAATTGTAAATTTACAAACAAATCAGCCACATTACATTTGCAATCACGCACAAATACACGGAATCTATCGCGTTTATATCAAACCGCGATTTTATTAAAGTATTTATTTAAATAAATTTTATGCTTAATCTGATTGGTTGAGTATTACAGCGATACAGACCACTAAAATAACACAAAACACCCCTGCATCCGCTAAATATTCACGTATCACTTTGAATTTTCTTTATAATACACGTAAAATACAGCAAATTAAGCCATATGTTAATATAACTTAACCTCTGCATTTTCTAATTCGTAAACTATTTGCAAAATCTAATAACGAATGGACTGGACTGGAACCTATTGACTAAGGAATGTGAGTTTTGCTTTCGTAAATCTGCATTTGGATTTGTTAACTTTGCAAATGAAACTCACATGTGCGCTTTCACATATCTTAAATTTGCTTTTGCGAATATTTGCATTTACAATTACATTGCGTTGACGTAACTATTTTCACGCAGATGTCATCATTCGGCAAACATTCTATTTCGTCCAGATCAACAACAAGTATTTAATTAGTCAAATTCCTCTTGAATTATATGATTATCAACAATGTGTTGCTCAAAAAAGTTCATTTCCCCCCACATTTGAGCCGCTGAGAATTGAATATTTGATTTTTTTCCGGGAATGATACGAAATTACGCCACTCTCGCGTTATCTAAAGAAATGAAACCAAGAATATATATCATCCTCACAATAATGCTGGTTGCATCGATATTTGCCATATCGGCAACCGCACAAATAAAGATTCACGGCAAAGTGACCCACGGCGACGGCGCGGAAGCCGAGCCGCTGGAATTTGTGCAGATATCGGTGAAAGGCACAGCCATCGGCACGTATTCGCAAATCGACGGCACCTACTCCCTATCCGTACCCAAGTCTGACACGATAACCGTGCTATTCCACTGCATCGGCTATCACGACTCCACCCGCAAGCTCATCGAGCCGCAAGCCGACGTGACCCTTAACGTGAAGATGCTCCCGGCCAACGAACTCGCGGAAGTAACAGTGACCGACTTCCGCAAGCAGACCGACGGAATGCAGCGGGTCGACCACAAAGCCTATGCCCTGGCCGCCGATGCCAGCGGCGGCACGATTGAATCGCTGCTCACCACTATGGCCGGCGTGCATTCATCGAATGAAATGAGCTCGCAATATTCGGTGCGCGGCGGCAGCTACGACGAAAACTCGGTCTACATAAACGGCGTTGAAATATATCGCCCGCAACTAATCAGCTCCGGGCAGCAAGAGGGCCTGAGCGTCATAAACCCGGCCATGGTCCAGTCCGTTGAATTTTCAACCGGAGGCTTCTCGGCCGAGTATGGCGACAAAATGAGCTCGGTGCTCGACATCACCTACCGCCAGCCCGAAGCCTTCGAGGGGCAGGTGGCCGCATCGCTTATGGGGGCGTCTGTAGCCATCGGCCAAGGGTCGAAACGCTTCTCGCAGCTCCATGGCGTGCGCTATAAACGCAACAACTCCCTGCTGTCGTCGCTCGAAACCCAAGGCGAATACAACCCCAACTATTTCGACTATCAGACCAACCTCAACTTCAGGCTCAATCAGAAGTGGAAACTCTCGGCAATCGGCAACATTGCAATCAACAACTACGAATTCAAGCCGCAAACCCGCCAGACCAACTTCGGCACGTCGACCGACGCCAAACAGTTTACCGTCTATTTCGACGGCCGCGAAAAAGACCGCTTCGAAACCTATTTCGGCGCAGCCATGCTCAACTTCCGCCCCAACCGGGCCAACGACCTCACGCTGCTCGTGTCGGGTTACTTCACCAACGAACTCGTGAGCTACGACATATCCGGCGAATACTGGCTCGACCAGGCCGGTAGCTCGTCGGTGGGCGGCGAATTAGGTGTGGGCAAATATAAGGAACACGCGCGCAACCGCCTCAAAGGCTCCGTCTTCTCCGTGGCCCTGAGGGGCAACTCCGGCATCAACGGCCACAACCTGAGCTACGGAGCAAGCGTCAACACCGAACGCATATTTGACCGCGCACGCGAATGGGAGATGCGCGACTCCGCAGGCTACTCCCTGCCGTTTAACCCCGACGCCGTGAAAGTAATCTATAACTACTCATCGCGCCATAACCCCTCGTCGACCCGCCTGGCGCTCTTTGCCCAGGATGCCTGGCGCATCAACTCCTCGGCCGGATATCTGACGGTGAACTACGGCGTGCGCATGAGCTACTGGAGCTTCAACAAAGAGTTCCTCATTTCGCCGCGCGCATCGCTCGGTTTCGTGCCCGACGGCAACAGCAACTGGGCGTTCCGCTTCGCCACCGGCCTGTACTACCAGTCGCCATTCTATAAGGAATATCGCCAACCGGTTGAAGATGCCGACGGCAATGTGATCGTCAGGCTCAATGACGGCATCAAATCGCAGCGCTCGCTGCAGTTCATACTCGGAGCCGACTACACCTTCCGCTCGCTCAACCGCCCGTTTAAACTCTCGGCCGAGGCCTACTACAAAGCGCTCAGCCGACTGATTCCCTACGAAATCGACAACCTCAAACTAAACTATTCGGGAGTGAACGGAGGCTCAGGCTACGCCATGGGCCTTGACTTCAAGCTATTCGGTCAGTTCGTGCCGGGCAGCGACTCCTGGCTGTCGTTCTCGCTGATGAAGACTCAGGAGAACCTCAACGGCGTCAAAGTGCCCCGCCCCACCGACCAGCGCTACTCGGTGGCCCTCTACTTCACCGACTACTTTCCCAAATTCCCCAAACTCAAATTCAGCCTGCGCGGCATCTTCTCCGACGGACTGCCCGTTACCCCGCCCCGCTCCACCCGCGACAAAGGCTACTTCCGCACCCCCGCCTACAAACGCATAGACATAGGCCTGAGCTACGCCCTCCTCTCGCCCCGCGAAGACGGACAGCCGCGCCACAGCGGCTTCTGGGGCAACTTCAAGAGCATATGGCTCGGCGTCGACTGCTTCAACCTGCTCGACATCTCCAACGTCAGCTCCTACTACTGGGTAATAACCCTTTCTTCAAGCTGCTTTTGGCAATCTTCGGATGCTTGGTCTTAGATTT
>CAYUFQ010000082.1:0-7730 GCA_964444045.1 uncultured Bacteroides sp. | reverse complement strand
CCTGATGAAGACCGACTTCGGCGAATACGGCGAAGTGAACAAGGCCTGGACGGCCGACGACGTGAAAGGCTTCACCAAGATTCTGGACAATCAGATGAAGATATTCTACAACGTGCATAAGCGCAACGGCATAGACACCTACGGCGAATGAAAATCGGAATAATTGGCGGCGCCGGCTATACGGCCGGCGAACTGCTGCGCCTGCTGGTGAACCACCCCGATGCCGAGGTGGCGTTCGTGAACTCCACGAGCAATGCCGGCAACCCCGTAGGTTCGGTTCACTGCGGGCTGGAGGAGAGCGGACTGACGTTTACCGACCGACTGCCGCTCGAAGAGATCGACCTGCTGTTTATCTGCTCGGCCCACGGCGAAAGCTCCCGGTTCATCGAGTCGCACCCCCTGCCGCAAGGGCTTAAGGTGATTGACCTGGCCCAGGACTTCCGCGACGAACACGCCGGATTCGTCTACGGTCTGCCCGAACTTCAGCGCGAGGCGATAAAGGGGGCCGCGAAAGTGGCCAATCCCGGCTGCTTCGCCACGGCCATACAGCTGGCGCTCCTCCCCGCGGCCGAGGCCCGACTGCTGCCGGCCGACATTCACATAACCGGAGTTACCGGCTCTACGGGCGCGGGAGTGAAACCCGGAGCCACCACCCACTTCAGCTGGCGCTCGGACAACCTGTCGGTCTACAAAGCGTTCTCGCACCAGCATCTGGCCGAAATAGGCCGCACGCTCCATAAGCTGCAGCCGGACTTCACGGGCAGGCTGAACTTCGTGCCGGTCAGGGGCGACTTTGCCCGCGGCATCTTCGCCATGACCTACTTCGACTGCCCGCTGAGCCAGCAGGAGGCCCAGACGCTCTATGAGACCTTCTACTCCACCCACCCCTTCGCCTCGGTCAGCGCCAAGCCTATCGACCTTAAGCAGGCCGTCAACACCAACCGCGCACGCATCTCGGTCGAGAAGCATGACGACAAGCTGCTGGTGCTCACGGCAATCGACAATCTGCTCAAAGGCGCGTCGGGTCAGGCCGTGCAAAATATGAACCTGATGTTCGGGCTGGACGAAACCACCGGCCTGCAACTCAAACCCTCAGCTTTCTGATGACAACATTTCCCGTATATACCCTTTACGACATAGAGCCGGTGAGCGGCAAAGGCAGCCACGTCTACACAGCCGACGGCACCGAGTATCTCGACCTCTACGGCGGCCATGCCGTCATTTCCATAGGCCATGCCCATCCGGCCTACGTCAAGGCCGTGAGCGAACAGGTTGCGCGCCTGGGATTCTACTCCAACTCGGTGCAGAATTCACTGCAGGAGCGGCTGGCCCGGCGCATCGGCGAGGTGTCGGGCTTTCCCGGCTATTCGGCCTTTTTCGTCAACTCCGGCGCCGAGGCCAACGAGAATGCCATGAAGCTGGCGTCGTTCCACACCGGCCGGCGCAAGATTCTGGCCATGGGCAAGGCGTTCCACGGCCGCACCTCGGGCGCCGTTGCCGCCACCGACAATCCCGCAATCCGCTCGCCGTTCAACGAAACCGCCAGCGTTGACTTCACTCCGCTCAACGACATCGACGCGGCCCGCACGGCCCTCGCCTCCGGCCAATATGCCGCCGTGATAGTGGAGGGCATACAGGGAGTAAGCGGCATCCACGAGCCCGCGCCCGAATTTCTGCTGGCGCTGCAGCAGGCGGCCCGTGAGGCTGGCACCGTGGTGATTGCCGACGAGATTCAGAGCGGCTATGGCCGCACGGGCAAGTTTTTCGCCTTTCAGCACACTCCCGGCTTCAAACCCGACCTGATTACCTGCGCCAAAGGCATAGCCAACGGATTCCCCATGGGCGCCGTGCTTATCTCGCCTGACTTCACCCCGGTAAAGTCGATGCTCGGCACCACCTTCGGCGGCAATCATCTGGGCTGCGCAGCCGCCCTGGCCGTTCTGCAGGTGATTGAAGACGAACACCTGATTGAAAACGCCGCCGCAGTGGGCGACTATCTGCTCCAACGGCTGCGCGCCATTCCCGGCATCAAGGAAATACGCGGCAAAGGCCTGATGATAGGCATTGAAATCAACGGCGACGCATCCGCCCTGCGCAAGCGCCTGCTCTTCGAGCGCCATATCTTCACTGGCGGCGCCGGCAAAAACGTTATCAGGCTGCTGCCCGCGCTCGGGCTAACCCGCGCACAGGCCGACACTTTCCTGGCGCAGTTTGCCGACTTAATCAACCAATCATCATCCCCCTCAAGCAAATGAACAAATTCCTCTCGGTGGCCGACATCGGCGCGATAGACAAAGCCGTGGCCGACGCTCTGGAGGTGAAGCGCAACCGGTTTGCCTTTACCCACCTGGGCAAGAACAAAACCCTGCTGATGCTCTTCTTCAACTCATCGCTGCGCACCCGCCTGAGCACTCAGAAGGCCGCGATGAATCTGGGCATGAACGTGATGGTGCTCGACGTGAATCAGGGAGCATGGAAGCTCGAAACCGAGCGCGGAGTGATAATGGACGGCGACAAAGCCGAACACCTGCTCGAGGCCATCCCCGTCATGGCATCGTATTGCGACATTATCGGGGTACGCTCGTTTGCCGGGCTGAAAAACCGCGATGAAGACTATGAGGAGAGGGTGCTGCAGCAGTTTGTCGACCTGTCGGGCCGCCCGGTGTTTTCAATGGAGGCGGCCACGCGCCACCCCCTGCAGAGCTTCGCCGACCTCATCACCATCGAAGAACATAAGCGCACGGCCCGCCCCAAAGTGGTGATGACATGGGCCCCCCACCCCAAGGCGCTGCCGCAGGCCGTGCCCAACTCGTTTGCCGAATGGATGAACGCAACCGACTTCGACTTCGTCATTGCCAACCCCGAGGGCTACGACCTTGCGCCTGAGTTTACAGGCCGCGCCCGGGTGGAACACGACCAGCGCAAGGCGCTCGAGGGGGCCGACTTTGTCTACGCCAAAAACTGGAGCGCCTATGAGCGGCCCAACTACGGCAAGGTGCTCCGCACCGACCGCGACTGGACCGTCGACTCCGAAAAAATGGCGCTGACCAACGATGCCTTCTTCATGCACTGCCTGCCGGTGAGGCGCAACATGATAGTGACCGACGAGGTGATTGAATCGCCCCGCTCGCTCGTGATTCCCGAGGCCGCCAACCGCGAGATATCGGCCCAGACCGTTCTGAAACGCCTGCTCGAGAGCCTATGATTAACGTGGTGAAAATCGGCGGAAACGTAATCGACAACCCGGCGCTGCTCGGGCGCTTTCTCGACGACTTCGCCGCAATGCCGGGGCCGAAAGTGCTGGTTCACGGCGGAGGCAAGGAGGCCACGCGGCTGAGCGCCCGCCTCGACATACCCACAACGATGATCGAGGGGCGGCGCGTCACCGACGCGGCCACTCTCGAGGTGGTCACCATGGTCTACGCCGGGCTCATCAACAAGCGCATCGTGGCCATGCTGCAGGCGCGCGGGGTTAACGCCCTGGGGCTTTGCGGTGCCGACGCCAACCTCATTCCGGCGCGCAAGCGTCCGGCCGAACCGACCGACTACGGATTCGTGGGCGACATTGACCACGCCAGCCATCAGGCCCTCGCCGCCTTTCTCGATGCGGGCATGACCCCGGTTGTTTGCGCCATTACGCGCTGCGACAATCCGGCCGACGCCCTTCTGCTCAACTCCAATGCCGACTCGGTGGCCTGCGCCATAGCGGCCGCCGCGGCCAGGCTGCAACCCGCCGTGATGCACTATTGCTTCGAGATGCCCGGAGTGATGGCCGACGTCAACGACCCCTCAAGCGTCATCGCCGAAATAACGCCCGAAAGCTTCGCGCAGCTTAAAGCCGACGGAGTGGTGCATAGCGGCATGCTCCCCAAAATCACGGCAGCGCTCAAGGCCTGCAGTGCCGGAGTGGAGCGGGTGGTCATCAAATCGTCCGAGGCGCTCAACTCCGCTTCAGGCACTACAGTGAGAATATGACCGACAGCGCCATCGACCTGCTCCGCCGGCTCATAGCCACCCCTTCGGTGTCGCGCTCGGAAGATGCCACCGCCGCCCTGCTCGAGGCCCGGCTGCAAGGGCGCCGACACTTCAACAACGTGTGGGCCTTCGCCCGCCCGTTCGACTCAGGCAAGCCCACGCTGATGCTCAATTCGCATCACGACACGGTGAAACCCTCGCCGGCCTACACCCGCAACCCCTTCGAGCCCCGGATTGAGGGCGACCGGCTCTACGGCCTCGGCAGCAACGACGCCGGAGCCTCGCTCGTGGGCCTGGTGGAGACCTTCAGGCATTTCAAGGCCCATGATGAGCTGCCGTTCAACCTGCTGCTCGTGCTGTCGGCCGAAGAGGAAGTGACCGGCGAGAAAGGTATGCGCGCCATGGTGGAGCTGATGCAGGCCGAGGGGATAATGCCCCGATGGGCCATAATAGGCGAACCCACCGGCATGGACGCCGCCATAGGCGAGCGCGGGCTGGTGGTGCTCGACGGCATAAGCCGGGCCCGCGGAGGCCATGCCGCCCGCAACGAAGGCGAAAACGCGCTCTATAAGGCGCTCGATGATATTCATACCCTCCGCTCGCTCAAGTTCCCCGTTGAGTCAGCGCTGCTCGGCCCGGTAAAGGTCACTGTGACGCAAATCGAAGCCGGCCGGCAGCACAATGTGTTGCCCGAAGAGTGTCGCTTCGTGGTCGACGTGCGCACCACCGACGCCATGACCAACGAACAGACCGTTGCCTACCTCAACTCCAGCCTCAGCGGCTCGCAGCTCACTCCGCGCTCAACCCGTATTCGCGCCTCGGCCATCGCCGGGAGCCATCCGCTGGTGCAGGCGGCCGTCAGGGCCGGAGCATCCACATTCATCTCTCCCACCACCTCCGACCAATCGGTCCTTCCCATGGTCGACACGGTGAAAATCGGCATAGGACGTTCCGAGCGGTCCCACACGCCCGACGAATATGTGCTGATTTCCGAAATCGACGCCGGAATAAAACGTTACATTCAGATAATCAACAATTTTGCCCATGCAATTATGGAACAAGGGTTATGAACCCGACCAACTCATAGAAGAATTCACCGTAGGCGCCGACCGCGACCTTGACCTGCGCCTGGCGCAATACGATGCCGAGGGCTCGATGGCCCACATACGCATGCTCGAATCCATCGGACTGCTTGCAGCCGACGAACTCCCCGTGCTGCTCAAGGAGCTCGGGCAGATTCGCCAGTCGGCCATCGACGGCACGTTCAGAATCGAGCCGGGAGTGGAAGACGTGCACTCGCAGGTGGAGCTGATCCTCACCCGCAAGCTTGGCGACATGGGCAAGAAAATCCACTCCGGCCGCTCGCGCAACGACCAGGTGCTCCTTGACCTCAAACTGCTCATGCGCGATGAGCTCAAAGGCATAGCCAAAGCCACCGGGCGGCTGTTTGACCGCCTGCAATCGCTCAGCGAGGAGCATAAGGAGGTGCTGATGCCCGGCTATACCCACATGCAGATTGCCATGCCCTCATCGTTCGGCCTATGGTTCGGCGCATATGCCGAGGCGCTGGTCGACGACGTGGAGATGCTGGCCGCCGCCTACCGCATAGCCGACCAGAATCCGCTCGGCTCAGCCGCCGGATATGGCTCGTCGTTCCCCCTCAACCGCGAAATGACCACCTCGCTGCTCGGCTTCCGCACCATGCACTTCAACGTAGTGGCCGCCCAGATGAGCCGCGGCAAGACCGAAAAGGCCGTGGCCGCCGCCATTGCCGCCGTGGCCTCCACGCTGGGCCATTTTGCAATGGACGTATGCCAGTTCATGTGTCAGAACTTCGGCTTCATCAAATTCCCCGACGAACTCACCACCGGCTCAAGCATCATGCCCCACAAAAAGAATCCCGACGTGTTCGAGATAATGCGCGGCAAATGCAACCGCCTGCAGGCAGTGCCCAACGAGCTGGCCCTGCTCACGGCCAACCTGCCGCTGGGCTACAACCGCGACCTGCAGCTGATGAAAGACATCCTCTTCCCGGCCACAACCGAAATAGTGAACTGCCTTCACATGGCCGACTTCATGCTGGGCCACATTCAGGTCAACCGCCATATTCTCGACGACCCGAAATACGATTACCTCTTCACCGTGGAAGACGTGAACCGCATGGTGCTCCACGGCGTGCCATTCCGCGAGGCATACCGCACAGTGGGGATGCAGGTGCAAAACGGCACCTACACCCCCACCCGCTCCGTGAACCACACCCACACCGGCTCGATCGGCAATCCGGCTAACGACCGCATCCGCGCGAAATTCAACGAAGCCCTGCGCCCCTTCGGCGCCTGATATCTTTCGGCTAACTTATGCGTAATAGGCCGAGCTCTGCGCGTCCGGCGGAAGGGAATTCACCCAGAAACCGTTTTCGGCAGCCGACACCGACAGATTGCCGGGCACACCCGGAATCATGTCGCCGGCATCGAGCCATTGCGCCGGATACTCCGGATCGACACTCTTGCGGTCGATAAACCCCGACGCCAGAATGAACGTGCGCGTGCGCCCTTCGGCCTGCGAAAATATGGCTTTATCATATTTTTTCGAGATAAACAGCACCGGTTTGCCCGGATTGGCGCTCAATACCTGCGAAAGCGAGGCATCATCGCCGTCGGCGAAATTAAACACCACTACGGCCGACGGGAACACTGATATGCGCCCGCCATGGGCCAGATATTCTACTGATGAGATAGACATAATATTATTCAATTTCCTTAATCTGTTGATATTATTCGTCGAACTGGTCGGGGATATGAACCACCAGACCGTCATAGGCAAGCTTAACCCCCTCGGGCAAGCGAAGCGACGCCTCGGCCGCAGGCCCGATGCCATGACTCATATGAGTGATATACGCAATGCGCGGCTTCACCTCGGCAATCACGTCGAGCGCCTGCTGAAGCGACAGATGCGAATGATGCTCCTTGAGCCGCAGAGCGTTGATAACCAAAGTATCCACGCCTCTTATCAGCTCCAGAGTTGAGTCCGGAATGGTCTTTGCGTCGGTGATATAAGCAAGATTATCCATCTTGAATCCGATAATAGGCAAACGGTGGTGCATCACCGGCAGCGGCACTACGTCGAGATCGGCCACATTAAACGGCTTGGTCGTAACCTCCGTGATATTAAACGCCGGCACTCCGGGATAAGGAGCCTCGGCAAAGCAGTAAGGCACCCGGTCGCGCAAGTCGCCGGCCACGTCGGGGCGGCAATAAATCGGAAAACCGTCGCCCATGGCGCAGTAAGGCCTCAGGTCGTCGACCCCGCCAACATGGTCATAATGGCTGTGAGTCACCAGCAGCGCCTCAAGCATCGGCGAACCCTGCGCAAGCATCTGCTGACGGAAATCCGGGCCGCAATCAATCAGAATATTCTTATCCTTATAAGTAACCATGGCCGAGCAACGCAGACGCTTGTCATGCTCGTCGCGGCTGCGACACGTCGGACAATCACACATAATCTGAGGAACACCCATGCTGGTACCTGTACCTAAAAAAGTTAGCTTCATCTTCGTAAATAAAATTAGTAGAAACGTTAAATTTATACTCTATTAACACTCGGCACCCCCAAAATGTTCTCTTCCTCACAAAACGCACAAAAAAATAAGCGACCGAGCAAACTCCCTAAGAAAACCCAGCCGCCTATTACCACTTAATTCAAGTTGTCTTACCTGGATTCGAACCAAGACAGGCAGAACCAAAAACTGCAGTGCT
>CAYUFQ010000081.1:0-7731 GCA_964444045.1 uncultured Bacteroides sp. | reverse complement strand
TGTGCAAGGAAAACAAGCTGCCCATCATCGTGTTCGACATGGACACCCCCGGCAACCTGGCCAAAGTGCTCCGCGGCGAATCAATCGGCACCTACGTTTATTGATGCTGCTGACATCGCTTGACATAGACAACTTCAAAAACATCGGCCGGGCGCGCCTGGAATTCTCGCCTAAGGTGAACGCGCTGCTGGGATGCAACGGCATGGGCAAGAGCAATCTGCTCGACGCCATCTATACGCTCAGCTTCTGCAAGAGTTTCTGCCGCGTGCCCGACTCGATGCTGATTCGCCGGGGCGAGACATTCGCCCTGGTCAGGGCCCGGTATCTGCGCAAGGGAGTGAGCGAAGACCTGTCGCTCGGCCTGACGGAAGGGCGCCGCAAAAGCCTGAAGCGCAAGGGCAAGGAATATCAGCGTCTGTCGGAACACATAGGATCGTTTCCGCTGGTGATGGTTTCGCCGGCCGACGTGGACCTGGTGCGTGAAAGCGCCGAAGAGCGCCGCCGCTGGATGGACATGGTCATATCGCAGAGCGACGTGCGCTATCTCGACGCCCTGATTCGCTACGGCCAGGCCCTCGAACAGCGCAACCGCATGCTCAAGGACGAGATTTCAGACCCCGCGCTCTATGAAGCCATAGAAATGGCCATGGAGCCGGCTGCCACCTATCTCTTCGAGGCCAGAACCGCATGGGTGGAGCGTCTGCTGCCGATATTCCGCCGCTTCTACCAGCGGATAAGCGGCTCGGACGAAGTGCCGGGCCTTGAATACACCTCGCAGCTAAGCGGGGCGCCATCGTTTGCCGGACTGCTTGAGAGCCACCGCCGGCGCGATGCGATTCTGCACCACACATCGGCCGGCCCGCACCGCGACGACATATTGCTGACGCTCAACGGCATGGATATGCGCCGCACAGGCTCGCAGGGCCAGTGCAAAACGTTTGTAGTGGCCATGCGCCTGGCCCAATACGAGTTTCTGAGCGAAGCCACCGGCATGAAGCCGCTTCTGCTGCTCGACGACATATTCGACAAACTCGACTCCCAACGGGTTGAACGCATAGTGCAGCTGGTCGAAGACCCCTCGTTCGGCCAGATTTTCATCACCGACACCAACCGCTCGCACCTCGACGAAATAATGAGCCGCTCGGCCGGCGACTACCGGCTGTGGGAGGTTTCCGACGGCCAATTCACGCCCCTGCACCATGAAGAGAATTGAGCCGCAACAGGTCGGCGATATAATTCAGGAAGTATTTCGCCGCTCGGGCAATGAAGGGAATGCCGCACGCCACCGCGCCCTCGTGAACTGGATCAACGTGGTCGGCTCGGGCATCAACTCGCAGACAACCCGGCGCTACATATCCGAGCAGGGGGTGATGCACGTCTACATCACCTCGGCCACTGTGAAGAGCGACCTTTCATTCATGCGCAGCCGGCTTATTTCGGCGCTCAACGAGTATGCCGGCGCACCCGATACTGTCAAGGACCTGATAATCCACTGAGCACACGACTGAAGCATGACCACCACCTCCATACACGGACTCGTCATAAGCAATCTCGGCAGCCGCTACGAAGTGCTTCTCGACACTCCGGCCGCCGACGGACAAACCATCGTCACGGCAGCCGCCAAGGGCAACCTGCGCATCAAGGGAATACGCACCACCAACCCCGTGGCCGTGGGCGACCACGTCACCCTCTCTGCCGCCAAAGGCTCTGACGTGGCATATATAACGGCCATCGACCCTCGGCGCAACTACATCATTCGCCGCGCATCCAACCTGAGCAAGGAGAGCCACATACTCGCCGCCAACATTGACTGCGCCATGCTGGTGGTAACCCTTGTGCATCCGCCTACGTCGACCACGTTCATCGACCGCTTTCTCGCCACTGCCGAGGCATATTCCGTGCCGGCTATTCTGGTGATAAACAAATACGACCTGCTCACGTCGGCCGAAGACACCGAACTGCTCGCCGCGGTCGAACACCTGTATCGCTCGGTGGGCTGCAAGGTGATTCACACCAGCGTGAAGACCGGCCTGGGCCTATCCGAGCTATGCTCGATGCTTTCGGGCAAGACCACCCTGCTGTCGGGCAACTCGGGAGTGGGCAAATCCTCGCTCATCAACGCCCTGGTGCCCGGAGCGAAGGCTGTGACGGCCTCGGTGAGCGAGTCGAACGACTCGGGCACGCACACCACCACCTTCTCCCGCATGTACGACCTGCCCGAAGGCGGCCATCTGATTGACACCCCCGGAGTGCGCGGCTTCGGCACTCTCGACTTCGACCGCAACGAAGTGGCACATTTCTTCCCCGAAATATTCGAGGCATCGCACTCCTGCCGCTTCTCTGACTGCACCCACACCGGCACAGAGCCGGGATGCGCAGTGGTGCGCGCCGTCGGCGAATGCCGGATAGCCCGCAGCCGCTACGCCTCATATCTCTCCATTCTCGAAAACGACACCTCATCATCAAACTCAAAATATAGATAAAACAGAAACAATGGTCACATCCATTCCCGGCGAAATAAACACCGACCACAGAGGCTTCATAATGTCGCTCAACGACTTTCATCTCGAAGGGGTTGAACGCACATACACCATACACCATCCCGATGCCTCGATAGTGCGCGGCTGGCACGGCCATCAGCACGAACGCAAATGGTTTCACTGCATCCGCGGCGGCTTCACCATGGCATTCGTGAAAATCGACGACTGGGAAAACCCGTCGGCCGACCTCGTGCCCGAGATTTTCCACGTCTCCGACCAAAAGAGCGAGGTAATATGCGTTCCCGAGGGCTATGCCAACTGCCTCAAGGCCACCGAGCCGGGATCGATTCTGCAAGTGTGGAGCGACAAGCAGCTGCCGGTGGCCCTGCTCGATTCGTGGCGCTACCCGTCAGATAATTGGGTAGACTGGAGCAAGTATTGACGTGATGACCGTCACCGTCATCACCGGCCCCACGGCCTCGGGCAAGACCGACCTGGCAATCCGCCTGGCCGAAAGCCTGCGGTGCGAAATAATATCGGCCGACTCGCGCCAGATTTACCGCCACATACCGATAACCACGGCCTGCCCCTCGGCCGAGGAGCTTGCGCGGGTGCCACATCATCTGGTGCAATGCCTCGAGCTCGATGACTACTACAGCGCCGCCCGCTTTGAGGAAGATGCCCTGAGGCTGATTGCCGGCATGGAGCGCCGCGGCCTGGAGCACTGCGTAGTGTGCGGCGGCTCGATGATGTATATCGACGCCCTGACCAACGGCCTCGACGACCTGCCGACCATTTCGGCCGAGATTCGCGCCCGGGTGCTCGAACTCTTCAACACGCAAGGCATAGAGGCTATCCGCTCGGAGCTTGAGCGGCTCGACCCCGACTATCTGGCACAGGCCGACCCCGCCAACCACCGCCGGCTGATTCATGCCCTCGAAATAATCCGCCAGAGCGGACGCCCCGTCAGCGAACTGCGCACGGGGCGGAAGCGCCGGCGCCCGTTCAGCATCCACAAGTTCGCCATCGACATGCCGCGCCAGCAGCTCTTCAGCCGCATCAACTCGCGAGTGGAGCAGATGGTGGCCGCCGGCATGGAAGCCGAGGCCGAACGCCTTTATCAGCTGCGGCATCTCAACTCGCTCAACACCGTAGGCTTCAAGGAGATGTTTGCCATGATGGACGGGCTGATGAGCCGCCCCGAGGCCATTGCCCGCATAGCCAAAAACACCCGCGTCTACGCAAAGAAACAGCTAACGTGGCTCAAACGCGACCCGTCGGTAACCTATCTTTCGCCCGATGAATCAAACCCTGCACATATTGCCGCTACGATTGGTGCAGCACTCTGACCGCACGTCGATTCTGTCGGCCTACTCGCGCCAGCTCGGCTCGCTCACCTTTGCCGTGCCGGCAGGCCCGGGAGCCGGAGCCGCGCGCCGCAGGGCCCTGCTCATGCCGCTGAATCCGCTCGAGGTCGAGGCTGCCATACGCCCGGACAAGGAGGTGCACACCTTCCGCAGTCCGCGCGCACTGATGCCGCTCCACGGCGTGCTGACGTCGCCGGTGCGCACGTCGGTGGCAATGTTCATGGCCGAGGCCTTGCAGATTATATTGCGTCAGAGCGAGGGAGACCCGCTTCTCTACGACTATATCGTCGACGCCATGGAAAGGCTCAACGACCCACTCACACCCATAGCCAACTTTCCGCTCGCCTTCCTTACGGGGCTCGCCTCGGTGCTCGGCATAGCGCCCGATGCGGCCAACTACCGAAAAGGGCGCATTTTCGACATGATCGATGCCTGCTTCCGCACGGGGATGCCGCTCCATGGCAGGGCCCTGTCGGTGGCCGAATCGGAAGCGGCGGCGAAACTGATGCGGATATCCTGGCGCAACATGGCGCGCTATCGCTTCACCCGCCGTGAACGTGCGGAGGCTCTCGACCACATTCTCGAATACTACACCCTGCACTACGCCAACCTGACCAACCTGCATTCGCCCGAGATTTTCCGCGCGCTCGACTGACCGGCTACGACAGGAGCCTGACCACTCCGCTGCGGTCGGCCTGCGGCAATCTGGCCGCAAGGTAATCCACCAATATATCGAACGACTCTTCGGGCGTGCGGTCGCAGCGCGTTATCTCCCGCCCGAACCATATCTCGGGAGTGGTGTATATAGCCTCACCCCAGCCGTAACGGTCGCCCTGACGGGTATGCTTATACTGGAAATCAGCTATCAGCAACCGTCCGCCCATCTGCAGCTTCTGCAGCGGCGCCTCGAGGGCCTGACGGCGGGGTCTGACGTAGGCACGGCTCTCCACCAGGTCGCCGGCCATGCGGTTTTTGTCAGGCTTACCGAAAACGATTTCGCGCAACCGGGCCGACGTGGCCGACTCCAGAGTGGTGATAATCTCCAGCAGCGTGGCCTCCATCGAGTCAGGCTCGAGCGGAAAGGCGTGCCGCCGGTAGTTGATGAAGTCGGGATACAGGCCAAGAGCCACAAACCCGGCCTTGCGGCGGAAAAATTTGCCGTAGGCGGTTGTCATTTCCTGAATCACGGGGCCTTTCCACTCCCAGCAGCCGTCGTTGCCATCGGTGTCGAACAGCTTGCCCGGAGCAGCCATCTCCTCCACCGAAAATCCGGGTATATTATTGGCAAAAAATGGGAGCAACCCGTAGTTCAGGGCGGCCTGCTCGAGTTGTTGCTTTGTTGAAATCATCGCACGGTTCGGGTATATTGATTACTTTTTGCGGGGATAAAGGTAGGCATAATTATCAATATATGCAAAATGCACACACCGCCCTCCATACTCTATATATGCGTTGAACTGCCTTGAAGTTGGCCTTTATGGCCACAGTTTTTGCAAATCCGGGGGAATTTAACGAACTTTGTGGCCGTTTTTTTAGCAAAATCCAATCATTCACACACACCCGATTTCAATATGATTCGACGTTTTCGTTTGTCGGTTTGCGGTTCACTGGCCCTGATGCTATGGGGCTGCTCGGATGCCGGCAAAGACAAAACCCAGCCTACGGCGGCATCACCCGTACACAATGTTTTCGTAACCATGCCGGTGCAGATTGACGGCGGCGGCACTCTGTCGCTGCCCGCCACTATTGAAGAAGCGCGCACCATCTCCGTCGGCTTCAAAACCGCCGGCCAGATTGAGCGGATTTACGTGAAGGAGGGCGACCGGGTGACGGCCGGACAGCCCGTTGCCATGCTCGACACCACCGACTATGCCCTCGGCATCGGCGCCCTGCGCGAAAAGTTCAACCAGCTGAAGATTGAAAACGAGCGGCGCAGCCGGCTTCACGCCTCGGGCAACATGAGCGACAACGACTACGAAAACGCCATATCAGGCATGAGGCAGCTTGAGCTGCAGCTCAAACTCGAAGAAAACAAACTGGGCTATTGCCGGCTCGCGGCTCCCGCATCGGGAATAGTCACAAAAGTGAACTTCGAGGCATCGGAAATGGTCGATGCCGGCACCCCGGTGATTGAGCTGATGGACAACAGCCGCCTGGAGGCCATAGTTGACCTGCCGGTGCGTCAGTATATCGACCGCGATAAATTCATTGCGTTCACGGGCGAATCGGCCATGAATCCCGGCCATGAGTTCGAGCTGCATATGCTGAGCCTCACCCCGAGGGCCGACAACAGCCAGCTCTACCGGCTCCGCCTCGGAGTGCCGGCCGATGCGGGGGTTACTCCCGGCATGACCGTTACGGTGAAAATCAAGAGCGATGGCAGCGCGTCAGGCCCGGTGAAGGTGCCGCTGAGCGCGGTGTTTGAATCAGAGGGAAGCCGCTACGTATGGCAGCTCAATCCGTCGGACTCGACCGTGACGGCGCGCCGCGTGGCTACGCAAGGCTGCGGCGAAGGGGGCATGGTTGAAATCCTGTCGGGCATAAGTGCCGCCGACGTGATTGTGCGCGCAGGCGTGCATCATCTTACCGAAGGCGAGAAAGTGAACGTAATCGCCGAGAACTCAGAATCTAACCCCGGCAACGTACTCTGATGAACAGACTCCCTGAATTCTTCCTGAAACGCCCCACCCTGTTCTGGTCGCTAATGGCCGGGATAATCATCATGGGCATACTCAGCTATATGCGCATGCCCAAGCTCGAAGACCCGTCGGTTCCGGTCAAACAGGTAAGCGTGATTGCGCTCTATCCGGGCGCAGACGTGCCGACGGTGGAGCTCAACGTGGTGGCGCCGCTTGAAGACGCGCTGCGCACCATGCCTCACATCCGCAAACTAAAGTCAGACGTGACGCCCGGCCGCGCCATAATCAACGTTGAGTTCGACATGGAGCTCCCCTCATCGGAGTTCGAGCAACATATCGACATATTGCGCCGCAAAATGACCGACGCGGCCGTGAAGCTGCCGCAGGGAGCCATGGCTCCGGTGGTGGTTGACGACATGATGGACGTCTACGGCCTGCTCTATGCCTTCACAGGCGACGGCTACTCCGAAAAAGAACTCGAGCGCTATGCCAAGCTGCTCAGACGCGAGCTGCTGGCAGTCGACGGAGTGAAGCGAGTCAACATCGGCGGCACCCGGTCAGAGGTAATCGACATTGAGTTCACTCCCGAATATATCAAGGCCAACGGACTGATTCCGACTCAGCTCATGATGGCCCTTCAGAGCGCTACCGGAGTGGTGGATGCCGGCCGCACCCCATCGGGAGGCCGCCGCATGAGCATGGAGGTGACCGAGGGCATAACCGACGAGCGCGACGTGGCCAACCTGCTCATCGACACCCCCGACGGCCACAAGGTGCGCCTGGGCGACGTGGCCAAAGTGACCCGCAAATACGAAGAGCCTCACCGCAACGCGATATATCTCGACGGCGAGCCGGCGCTGACCATTGCCATAACCCTGGAAAACACGGCTATAGTGCCCGACGTGGGCAAGGCCGTCGATGCCCGCATGCAGGAAGTGATGCAACGCTTTCCGGCAGGCATGCAGACGGAGAAGATTTTCTTTCAGCCCGACAAAGTGACCGACGCCATGAACGGATTCATGCTGAATCTGCTCGAGTCGGTGCTCATCGTGGTGTTGGTGCTCATGTTCTCCATGGGATGGCGCTCGGGCATGATTATCGGCTTCGGCCTGGTGCTCACGGTGGCGCTTTCATTCCCGATACTGTCGGCGTGCGGCACCACCCTGCAGCGCATATCGCTCGGAGCATTCATCGTGGCAATGGGTATGCTGGTCGATAACGCCGTCGTCATCATGGACGGCATCC
>CAYUFQ010000080.1:0-7750 GCA_964444045.1 uncultured Bacteroides sp. | reverse complement strand
GGGTTGCCGTTCAGAACCCTAACTTATTTTCCGTTAAGCGGGCATGCGCCGGATGAGGCCGGTGGATTATTCTGCGTAGAGGTTTTCGGCCTGCTGGGGGATGTAGCGGGCAGCCAGGGCGCTGATTTTTTGCAGGTCGGGTTTATGGTTGGCATAGTCAATCAGCGTGCCGGCAGGATAGAGGTCGGGGTCGGAAGCTGACTGGAAGTCGGCGGCATCTTCAGAGTAGTCGCCGTCGGTTGCGGCGTCGGCTTCGATGGCATAATCGCTGAAGGCAATGACGCGTTCGGCATCTTTGTGGCGTTCAATGCCAACCAGCAGGGTAGTGGGGATTATGCTTATCTGAGGGTCTTCTCCCCAAAATCCGGGATTACCGATTACTTCCGCCACTTTGGCGGCGATGATGTCAGTGAGTTCTTTTCGTGTCATAGTAATAGATGTGTTTTTTTATTACCATAACATGCCGCCCGGCGAAATGGTTCTCTCCTGGCAATAAATCCGCAAAATAATTTGTAGAGTCCGATGTTTTTTGCTAAATTTGCAATTCGCGAATTGCAAATAAAAGAATGTAAATGGCTAAATCACATAATGGTATGCGTCCTCAGGATGTTGTCATTCTGCTAAAAAAAATTACTTTTGCAGGGCGAGGCATGACCAATGCTCAAATTGCAAAAGAACTCAGTATAAGCGCATCGGAGGTATCCGAGGCGCTGGAACGTTGCCGCATTGCTCACCTGGTTGATAATCTGAAGCAACGTGTGAATATTCTTGCGCTTAAAGAATTTTTGATTCATGGGCTGAAATATGTGTTTCCTGTTCAACCGCAGGCAAAAGTCAGGGGAATTGCCACTGCAATCTCCGCCCCGCCAATGAATGAGAAAATTCTTTCTGAGAAAGATGTGTATGTATGGCCTGATTCAAAAGGAAATATCCGGGGCGAATCTATTGATCCGCTTTATCGGACTGTTCCGGAGGCAGTAAGGATTGACCCTATGCTGCACAGCCTTTTAGCTATTGCCGATATTTTTCGGATAGGACGTACAAGAGAAGTGGAAATCGCCAAAGAAGAACTGGAAGTAATTCTCAATACATATGATGTCGAGTAATCTCAACCGACTTAAAGTTATAGCCACAGGACTTGGTGAGCTGTGTCATGACGTTGTTTTTGTTGGTGGTTCAGTCGCCGAACTATATGCCGATGACCCGGCGGCAACAGATATTCGCCCGACGATGGATGTGGATTGTGTCATAGAACTTGCCACATATGGTTGTCTGCAAGAATTTGAGGGGCAATTGCGCAAGCATGGTTTTGAGAATGATATGGAATCCGGTGTGATATGCCGATGGAAATATAACGGCGAGATAGTGGATATTATGCCTGACGATGATGGCGTTCTTGGATTCACCAACCAATGGTATCGCCCCGGTTTTCAACACCGTATTGTATATGAACTGCCGGACGGTTTTGCGGTTCATATCTTGCCGCTGCTGTACTATCTTGCTACAAAAATAGAGGCAATTAGAGGTAGAGGAGGCGATGATTTGAGATTATCGCACGATTTTGAAGATTTGATTTATGTTTTGAATAATCGTCAGGATATCATATCTCTGTTTGATAGTGAAGATAACAAGATTCTTGTCGAGTACATTTCATCTTGGGCATCAGAAATGCTGAATCGTCAGAATTATCGTGAGGAGATAGAATGTATGCTCCCTTATGGCGACTATGACCGTGTTGACTATATAATTGACATTTTAACCCATTTTAAGCGATGAAAGTCCAATATGCCTCTGATTTGCATCTTGAATTTGGCATAAATACTGCAATACTCAGGGAGCATCCGATAATTCCTGTCGGGGATGTGCTTATACTTGCCGGCGATATAGGCTACTTGGGAGATGAAGCTATGACGAGACATCCATTCTGGGATTGGGCCTCAGAAAATTTTCAGCATGTCATTGCCATTCCCGGAAACCATGAATTGTATGGGCACTTCGATATAAATATGCTGAATGAAGGTTGGGAATTATATATCAGGCATAATGTCAGATATGTTTACAATAAGGTCATACATCTGGATGATGCGATTGATTTGATTGCGTCAACCTTGTGGTCAGAAATATCGCCGGCAAATGGCTGTATTACTCAGCGTAACGTGAGCGACTTCCATCTTATAAGAGACGGAGAGAAAGCGCTTACATGGGAACGATTCAACGAGGAACATCGAAAGTGCAGGGCATTTATTGAAAATGCCGTCGGAGAAAGTCTGGCAAAGAGTATTATCGTCGCCACACACCACGTACCCTCTTTCGCTTTAATGGATCCGGAATTTAACGGCAGCCCTATAAATGGAGCTTTTACTTCGGAGTTAGGTGACTTCATTGCCGACAGCCGAGTCAGCTATTGGATTTACGGTCATTCCCATCGAAACATAATAAAGCGGATAGGTAACACACTATGCGTGTGTAACCAGCTGGGTTACATCAAGGCACTGGAACATATTTATTTCAAAAAGGATGCGGTCATAGAATTGTAGAAGGGCAATATTCGCAATTCGCGAATCGCAAATATTATGCCGGAAAATATAGACCTTGCCTTATTTCACAGATATATAATTTAACCGATAGATATAGAAGAGTTAAAACGGTTCTCTCGTATCGCAATCTGCGGGATTTTGCGATAATTTGCGATGGCGCGGTGCGCTAATCTGGATTAAACGGCAATTAAGATGGATTAAGTTGGATTTTGTGGCGCGGGTAATAAGTGCTAACTTTGCGGATATGAACCAACCCATCAATTATAGTGAGTTCATGTCCAAATTGTGTTTGGCAGTTGAACAGCGTCTGGAGAGAAAGATGAATTCTCCCCGCGATTTCAATTCGCTTTCTGACGAATTGTCGAAAGTGGGGCCAAGGGTCTCAGCGTCAACGCTCAAGCGCATATGGGGCTATAATCGCGACATATCGCAGTCCTACAGACCGTATAAGTACACTCTTGTGTCGTTGGTTAATCTTCTGGGCTATAGGGATATCGACGACTTCGACAAGAATTACGATAAGGAGCAGATTCAGTCGGCCGAATTTTCCGGCGATACGGTTCTTGCCGACGAAATTGCCGTTGGCAGCATTGTGGAGCTTACCTGGGCGCCCGACAGGGTGTGCAAGTTGGCCTGCGTTGACCGCGGCGTGTTTAAGGTGGTGTATTCCGAGCATGGCCGGCTGAACGTCGGTGACGTGGTCAGATTCATGAGCATGACTCAGAATGCGCCGCTCTATTTCAACGAGGTGACGCGCTCTACCAGCGGCGAGACGTTTGTCTACACCGCCGGCCAGCGCACCGGCGTGCGCTATCGGATTCGCGGCATCATCAACACCGGCGAGGATTCCATTATCATATAGCGGGCCGATAGGGTGCGCCGGCTTGGCGCGCGGCTTGTCAGCCGATGTCGTAGCCCCTGTATCCGAAGTCTTTGCTCTTGAGTGCGGCCGTCGGCTCGAGGTCCTTGCCTTCTATGATTTTCTTCATCACCCGGGCTATGTTGCGGGCCAGCACGATGCGGTTCTCGTCCCATAGCAGCTTATGCCATTCGATGCGCAGCACTATGTGGTTGGCTTCCGGGGCGTTGATGAGCCGGAGAATCATCCGCTTGTTTGAGGTGTCGTGGCGCCGCTGATGCTCGCTTTCGAGGCGGAGTTCATCATGCATCGTCTGCGACATTTCGTCATAGAGCCGGCGATATGTTTCCTTGTCGCTTACCAGCAGGTCGTCGCCATTGAGCGTTTCGTCGCCTTTCTTGCCGCCGGCACCGAAGTGGAGGTGTTCGGGATATGCCGGTTCCAGTGCGCCGCTCGCCGCGAGCAGGGTCAGGGTCCATGCTCCGGGTTGCGATGCAAGTGCCTCGAGGTCGCTGGCAAACGGTTCGAACTCGTCGGCCGCGTTGTCGGGATTGTGGATGAATACCGATTTATAGTCAATCGACGAGCCAACCTCGCGCGAAATGTAGTTGAATCCGCCAATCAGGGCAACGTAGAATGTAAAGTTGCCTATGCCGGCATCGACATTGCTCGCGGGCGAAACCACCGTGATTTTCGAGTGGCGGTTGATGCAGAGCCCGTATGACCGGTTGGTCACGAAGTGCTCTACGGCAAGGTGATCGGCTGCGGCCTGGTCTCTTGGAATCGTCGTTGCCGTGCTTATCAGGCGGAAATTAGGCGCTTCGGCGGAGTTGACGGCCTCGATTATCTCGTCTTCTTTCATGGCAAGGCGCGCCTGAATGTAGGTGAGGTTTTTAAACGGGGGCATTATCTGGAATCCGGTAGGCCTGTCGAGCTTGCGCTGAAAGGCGGTGTGGAGCTTACGCGCATTCATCCGGATGGTTTCCTTGCCGGCCTCCTTTTCGAGCGATTCGGTGAAGCCGGCGCCGATAATGCCGGTGGGTACGGCCACTATGGCTATGCCCAGAAGCCCGACGATGCAGGCTATGACGCGTCCGGCTCCGGTAATCGGCGGGGTGTCGGCAAACTGCCCCGGGTCGCCGATATATTGGGCAAACGCCCAGATAACGGAGATGAAACCGTTTTTGTAGACGTCGGGCTGCGCCTCGTGCTCGGCAAAGAAGAGAATCAGGCTGAGAATCACTGTGATGACGATGAGAAACTGCATGGAGACTATCAGCTCCCGGCGTTTCTCCCTGATTGCGTTGCTAAGCAGGGAGAACGATTTGGAGTAGCGCCCGATGCGCATGGTGCGTAACACCCTGGTCGTGCGCAGCAGCTTGAACGCGGCCACCGGCAGCGGGAATATCCACTGCAGATAGAACGGAAAGGTCGACACCACGTCGACAGCCCCATAGAACGTGAAGCAATATTTCAGCCGCCCCTTCAGCCCCGAATATTTCGGGTTAAGGCAAGGTGCCACCCAGATGCGCAGCGAAACCTCTATGGTGAAGAAAATCAGAGTTGCTATGTCGACCCACTTCAGCACCCGACGCAGTGCGGGGTCGATATCGAACGTTGACAGGAAGATTTCGCACGTGCTGATTAAAATCATGGCTATGATAAGCCAATCGACGATGTTGTGCCACTGGCGGGTGTGCAGGTTATCGTCGAGCGCGCGAGCGATTTTCATCCTGAACGGCTCATGCGCATCGGGTTGCTCGAGGCTCATCTGCGGCGTTTCTTTTTAGTTCCGAACATACTGCCAAGTAACATCGCGCCCACCTTGCGCTCAATGCCCTGGCGGGTGGTGGGAATTCCGGTCGTGCGGGCTATTTTTTGCTTCACCGCGGTGATGCCCACGGCTCTTTTCAGTGAGAAGGAAAGTCCGGGAATTTTCATCTTCGAAAGAAAATCAGTTTAAGCATCCAGGCTATAAGTTTGTAAATGAGCCATAGAGGAAAGAATATGAATCCGAACATGGCCACCCATCCGCATCCTATCCCTCCTTTTTTCCTGCCGTCGAAAATGGCGTTGCCCAGCAGCAGGTTTAATCCGAAAATAGCCCAGAAGTATTTCCAGAATTTACCCATATGCCCTTAGTTAGTTTGACGCACGGGCCAGGTCGACCTTCAGGCGCTCGATGTCGAGCTTCCAGTTTTCGATGTGGCGGTCGTGGGTTGCGGCGCAGTCAATTTTTCTTTTTTTGTAGGAGGCTTTGGCCGCCGGCGTTGATGCGCCCTTTATCAGGCGCGCAAATGACTCGTTGTCGCGTTTCTTGCGCATGCGCTCTTCCGCAATCTGGGCGCGTTTGTCAATGATCAGTTTGCGATAATATGCTTTGTTTGCCATATTCTGAGTGAAATGATGTTAAAAAAAGATGGAAGGCGGCATGAACGGGCGCCACATTCCATCTTTTCAAAAGCTAACCGGTTATTTCTTTGCTGCGGCGGCGAGGGTATCGTCGTCGTTGGCAAGTTTGGTGTTGTCGGCGTTTGCCACCTGCACGCCTATTCCATAAGCGTCGGCAACCATCTTTTCGAAGCTTGCCACCTTGCGGTTGGAGCCTACGGTTATTTCGCCGCCTTTGGCACCCTCGGCGCGGATAGAAGCGAGAGTGGCGTCTTCTTTGGCCGGAGATTTACACGTGATAGTGGTGTAGACGCGGAGGGAGAGCCCGAAGGTTTCTTTGAACTGTTCTTTAAGGCCTTTCACTTTCATGCGGCCGTCGATTTTAAATTCTGCCATGATTGGATTGTGATTATTGAGTGTAATTATTGTGTGAATTTGTTTGAGGCTGAAGGGTCAGGAAATAATTTCTGCGATTCGCTCGGCGTAGACGGTGATGGTGTCGTGTACAATAACGGTTTTCTCCACCACCTTCTCCACCTCCACCACTTTCTCCTTTTCAACCTCAACCACTTCGGGTTTGCGGGTGAGCAGATAGGCGGCCACGCCGGCGGCAGCGAGCAGCAGAAGCAGCAGAATCCAGAGCCACGTCTTGCTCTTTTTCTTTTCTTCAGGCACCGGGGGAACATATCCGTTGAGGTATTCGAGGCGATAGCCTCCACGTGCTCCCTTCATGGTTTTTTCAAACTCGGCTACTTCAATGTCGTAGAGCTTGCCTTGCTCCACCATGCGCTCGAACGAGGGTTTTGTCCACACCTGCGCAAGAGCCACCTGCGAGCCGTCGGCCAGGGTGATGACCTCGTCTTCTTTGGTGAAATACAGGCTCATCTTGGTGTTGAACGTCAGGGCCTCCTCTACCGGAAGAAACAGCTCGCTGACGCCCATGTCGGGGTTGAGGCTGTTGGGGAACTCCCTGCGCAGGCTCTCGAGGTTGGCGTAGGGGTGCATCACCGCATACGCGTGGGCTATGCCCAACGCGGTGCGGTTCTGCGCCTTGCCGTAAACTTTAATTTTGCCGGCCATAGTAGTAGTCGTGGTTATTCGTTGTCGTCGTCATCGTTTTCGAACGACATTTCAAGCTCAGGCTCGGTTTTGACGAGGTCGCAGAGCATCAGAACGGCGGCATCCTGGTCAATGTCGAGCGCCTCGGCCAGGGCAAGGATGTTGTGCACCTCGCCATAGGTCAGCACATTGTCGCAGAGCGCCATCTGAAGAATTGCCTGAAACACCTCGCCGGTTTCTTCGTCGTTGACCTTGGCCGCGTGCTTCACCGCAAAGTCGGTGGCCTTTTCCTCGTCCATGTTTTTGAGTTCGACCAGAGCGGCAGTCACGTTCATGCTGAGCTCTTTTTCGGGTATGCCGAGCGCTTCGGCAATTTCGCCTATCGTGGTGCGCTCAACGTCGGAATATTCGCCGTCGGCCCATATTATCGCGGCTATGATTGAGCCTATTGTGGCATTTGCTGTTTTCATCGTTTGGGATTTAGTTGAGGGGTGTTTATCGGAAAAGTCGTTTGATGCGGTTGAGCAGTGAATTCTGGGCTTTGCGGGCTTTGGCCATGCGTTCGGCAATGGCTTTGCCCTCTTTGGTGCGCTTGTCAACTTTGCCTTTTGCCGTTTTCTTCAGTTTGGTGGTCTGTGGTTTGGGCGTGGATGCTTTCGCTTTTGCGGCGCGAGCTTTGGCCAGGCGCTCCTTGAGTTCTTTATACTCCTTGGTGCGTTTGTCCATCTTGCCGGAGGCTGTGATTTTTGTTGCCATAAGGGGGGTGTGATGCGTTATGAATGATGTGGATTATTGACGGTCAAGGATTTCCTGCATTTTCTCCTTGGTGGTGTTGCGGGGCATGAAGCGAACTGAGTCGAGCGGAGTCTGAGGCAGGGCCGTGGTCCAGTCGTCAACGGTGGCC
>CAYUFQ010000079.1:0-7862 GCA_964444045.1 uncultured Bacteroides sp. | reverse complement strand
AAATCGCCGAGACATACAATATCGGCGGCTTCAACGAATGGAAAAACATCGACATCGTGAAGACGATAATCAAAACCACCGACCGCCTGCTCGGAAATCCCGAGGGCCACAGCCTGCGGCTGATAACCTACGTGACCGACCGACCGGGCCACGACATGCGTTATGCCATCAATTCCGGAAAACTCATGCGCGAGCTCGGCTGGACCCCCTCGCTGCAGTTCGAAGAAGGCATCGAAAAGACCGTGAGATGGTATCTGGAGCATCAGGACTGGATTGACCACGTAACATCAGGCGAGTATCAGCGTTATTACGATTCAAACTATAAGAACCGACAGCAACAAAAAGCAACAGAATAGAATAATGTCAAAAATCTCAATCTCAAACGGCAATATCACGGCTGAGTTCAACTCGCTCGGCGCCGAACTCACAAGCCTGAAACGCGGCGGCCACGAATATCTATGGCAAGGCGACCCTACATTCTGGCACGGGCAGTCGCCCCTGCTCTTCCCCAACACCGGACGCTACTGGGACAACCATTACCGCCTTGACGGCAAGGAATACGAGCAGGCAGCCCACGGCTTTGCCCGCACCACCGAGTTCTCCGTAGTTGAACAGAAGGCCGACAGCGTGACCTTCGGCATGCAGTCAACCGGCGAAACCGAACAGGTCTATCCCTTCAAATTCTTTCTCTTCGTGAAATACAATCTGCTCGACGACGGGCTGAGGGTCGAATGGTTCGTGAGAAACCAGGGCGACAACGACATGCACTTCCAGATTGGCGCACACCCGGCCTTCTTCCTGCCCGACTACAAGGCGGAGCAGCAGATTCACGGCTATTTCGCATTTGAGCCCGCTCAGGAACTCGAATACTTCGAGCCGATTGAAAAAGGGTGTGTCGACCCCGGCAAGCCCCTTAAGCTCGACGGCACCGGGCTCATGCCGATAACGGCAAAGACCTTCGACTGCGACACCTACGTAATCGAGTCATCACAGCTGCGCTCATGCACTCTTTGCGACGCCGACCGCAAGCCTTACGTGACGGTTGAGTTCAACATGCCCGTGCTGGCGCTCTGGGCGCCGACTGTGGGCCATCCCGACTGCCCGTTCGTATGCATCGAACCCTGGTGCGGCAGCTGCGACATCATAGGCTACGACGGCGAGCTGGCCAACAGACGCCATGAACAGCATCTGGCTCCCGGCGAGCACTTTCTCAACGCATACTCAATCAAGCTGCACTGACATATGGCAGCTGCGGCAGTCGAACCGCAAGGTTAGCGGCGGCATGCCGGGCGAACTCAGCTTGAGCGGGCCAACCCATTCGCGGCCTTGCGGAGTGAGCAGGCAGCGATTGAGCTCACGACGCAGGCAATAGCGGCAATGCATCACCTCAACAGCGTCGGAGGGGCGTTTACGCGTCACCTCCGGCGCTCTTTCTATATCGCCGCTGACGCCATGAGCGCGATAAACCGACTCGGCCAAATCATTGGCCACGTTGGCATGAAACGTCAGCGATTTCCCTTCGGGCCACTGCGCCCCGGCATCCTCCGGCCGGCGCAAAGGGCGGCCGAAACGGGCCGAACGGGCGGCATCGAGCACATCGACGAAATCTCGGCGCAACTCGGTCAGCGCCGAGGCCGCCACGAACTCATCGCCGAGCAGGTCGGTCAGTCCGGCAAGTTCATATACGGTATTGCCCAGTTTGCCCACAACGCGTCGGCGGGCATCGGCCTGCGGAGTGCGGGCCTCCTGACGCCCGGGCAGATACATGGTGGCGGCAGTTCCGTCTACGTCGTTCTCGAGCACCAGCATATCGCCGGCACGGCGCAGGGTCAGATTAAGCCCTATGGAGCGCACGCCGCTCAGCGGAGCCTGCAGCCCGTCGGCAAACGCCTTGTCGAAGTTGCGCCGGAGCATAATTCCCGGCCGTAGCCCGGCCACGGGAGCCGGAGTGAATATCGTGCTGCCGTCAACGCGGTTCACCCTGAAGCCATCCGCCCCGAAATTAAGGCCGTCGCCATTGTGCAGCTGAGTCTTCAGCCCCCTGAGCTCCACCCTGCAGCCTCTCACCGCCGCCACCTCGGCCACTTCGGGGCCAACGCTCTTCGGAGTGTCGAAAGTGGCATGCGAGCCCGGGGCCGGCTTCGGCGTATGCAGGAAATGCGGCGTGAACCCGCGGTTGAAGCTGCGGGCCGCGTCGGGCGTGAACGAGCGCCTGACGCTCCCCTCCGAAGTGCGCGGCACCCCGAGCCGACGCAAGGCCTCGTCGTAGGCGCTGACAACGTTTTTCACATAGTCGGCATCCTTGAGCCGGCCCTCTATTTTCAGCGAGCTGACTCCGGCGGCAAGCATCTCAGGCAGCGAGTCAAGGCGATTCAGGTCGCGGAGCGAAAGCAGATGCTTGCCCTTTACGAGAGTATGGCCCTTGGCGTCGGTCAGGTCATACGGCAGGCGGCATATCTGGGCGCACTCGCCGCGATTGGCCGACCGGCCGCCGCAAAACCAGCTGGCGCGGCAGTCGCCGCTGTAGCTCACACACAGCGCGCCGTGCACGAACGCCTCGAGCGGCACCGACACCGCCTCGCGCATCCGCTTAATCTCCTCGAGAGTGAGCTCGCGCGGAAGCACCAGCTGCGAAAAACCGAGCGCCTCGTAAAACCGGGCGCGTCCGGGCGTGCGTATGTCGCACTGAGTGGAGGCATGGAGCGCAATCGGCGGCAGGTCGAGGCGCAGCAGGGCCAGGTCCTGCACTATCAGCGCATCAACCCCGGCCTCATAGAGCTGCCTCACCATCCGCTCGACCTGACGCAATTCATCAGGATAGATAATGGTATTGACCGTCACGTAAACGCGCACGCCAAACCGGTGGGCATAGGCGCACACCCGGCCGATGGCCCCGACCGAATTCGAAGCCACAGCGCGGGCCCCATGAGTCGGCGGGCCCATATATATCGCGTCGGCGCCATGATTCACCGCGGCGATAGCCACTGCCTCATCGCGGGCGGGCGCAAGCAACTCAATCGAATAATTCGGGGTCGGTGACATATAGCGAATCTATTGTCTGGTCAAGGGCATCATATAGCTTCTGCAGCTGCACGGCATCAATCTCGGGCACCGGCAGATGCTCGTTTTCTTTCATGGCCTTGCGCAGGTCGGTCTCTATTACCCGGCCCGAGCTGTGGAAGGTGCGCGTCCAGTATCTCTCTGACAGTCCGCTCTCCATCACTCCTTTCGACGACGAAGCGTGAATCATGCGGTTATCGCCGATATAGAGCCCCACGTGGCTCACCCGCTTCTTGTTCGAGCCGGTGGCGAAAAACACAAGGTCGCCCGGCTTCATGTCGGCAAACTTAACCGGACGCGAATATTCCTGCTGCATGGCCGACGAACGGGGCATACGGATATTATAGATTTTCAGAAACAGCTCCATACTCATGCCCGAGCAATCAGTGCCCTTGCGCGAATGGCCCCCGTAGGAATATGGCGTGCCGAGCCACTTGCGGGCCTCGGCCAGCAGCTCCTTGACCTGCTGCGAGGTTGAGGGCACGGCCTGTTCGGGCGCAATGGTAACTCCGGGGCGCTGCACCGGCGTCACCGCCGGCGTTGCGGCCTTGCGCTTGGTCGAGCATCCGGCCAGCGCCAGTGCCGCCAGCACTGATGCGATGAAACACCTTACGACTCTATTCATATTCATCGGAAACAGAATTTTAAGTGTGACCAAACGGCAGGCAGCAGGCCGTAGTGACGGCGCATGGAGTCAAACCGCTCGAGCAGCGACTTGCGGTGATTGGCGGTGGTGAGCCCCTCGTTCAGATAGTCGACCACACAGGCTCCCACATACACGTTGAGTTCAGAGCGTTCAAGCACTTTCACAGCCCAGTCGTAATCGGCCGAGAAGCGATAGCGCAGGTCGAAGTCGGGCGCTATGTCGCGCCGCACGCACATGGCCTGATGACACACTTCCATTCCGTTCAGGAAGCTGCGCCGGGTCAGTTTTTCCGGTGCGCGCAGATGGCGCTCGCGCAGAAAGCGGCGGCGGGAATCGACAATGCGCGTCTGGCCGTAAACGATGCCCGGACGCTGCGGCGCCGAGGCTATCGCGTCGGCATAAAGGCGCAGCGTATCGGCATCCGCAAACGAATCGCCCGCGTTGAGAAACAGCACGTAATCTCCGCAGGCCATGTGCAACCCTTTGTTCATCGCATCATACAGGCCTGCGTCGGGCTCGGAAAGAATCCTTGCGAACGGCAGCCCGTGCGCAAGCGCCACGGTTTCGTCGGTCGAGGCGCCGTCGATTACCAGATATTCGAAATCGCGAAACGTCTGGGCCGCCACCGAATCCAGCGTAGGACCAAGCGTGGCAGCGGCATTTCGGGTAATGGTGATTACGGAAATCAGCGGCATGACGGGCCGGAAGGAAAGGTGGTCAACGCAAACGGTCGGCCGACCTGAGCAACCTTTCGTCGCGAACTATGCCCTTGACCGCCAGATAGTCGAATATGCCGCCCATGGCCATACACACAGGGGCCAGCACGCACACCCCGGCATCGGCGCCGTCGGGGCCGAATGTCGACAGGGCCACGGCATAGCCTATGGTCAGCAGCGAAAACAGAGCGCCAAGCTTGGCCACGAGCTTCTGCCTACCGAGCGATTTATACATGAATATGGCCAAAAGCGGAAGGGCCACGGCCAGGATAGCCGCTACGAGCAGAGGCACCGACTCAGTAGCATCGACGCTTACGTCGCCTACCCTGAACCAAGGGAAAATGAGCGACACCCCCGACGCCACTGCGCCGAGAAGGAGCCAAAGGGTTTGAATTCGTTGTATTTGCATGATAATCAAGATTTCAGGGCGTTGAAAAAATCAGTACGCAAGGCCGGGTCGGACTCAAACGCGCCGAGCCAGTCGGTGGTGGTGGTCATGGAGTCCTGCTTCTCCACGCCGCGCATCTTCATGCACAGGTGGCCGGCCGAACAGCTCACTATGACCCCCTTGGCCGGCAGGGTTTCGAACATTTCGCGACACACCTGCGACGTGAGTCGCTCCTGCACCTGCAGGCGCCGGGCATAGGCATCGACAATACGCGCCACCTTACTCAGGCCCAGCATGTTGCCATCAGGAATATATCCAACCGACATATGCCCGAAAAACGGCAGTATATGATGCTCGCACAGAGAGTAGAACTCAATATCCTTCACAATAATCATGCGCGAGCCGGAATGAGTGAAGATGGCCTGACGCATAATTTCCGAGGGATTCATGCGATAGCCCGACGTGGCGTAATAGAGCGCCTTGGCGGCTCGCACGGGAGTTTTGAGCAGCCCCTGACGCCCGGGATCCTCGCCAAGCAGGCGGATAATCGCCTCGATATGGCCGGCAATGCCGTCAATAGTGGTTTGATCGTAGTCCTTCCGTTCCATTATTCCTCCACATGAATTCGTTCGCGCACCATGCGCATTTCGCGGGCAAACGACGGAAATGCCGCCTTCAGCTCCGACAGGGCCGCGGCCGCATCTTCATACGCGCGGAAGTCGCCCACCTTCAGGCGCCAATACGGAGCATCGTATGTGACGTAAGTGCGGTGTTCGGGGAAACGCTCGCCGACGGCCGCCGCGCGGTTCTCGGCTTCGGCCTTTGCCGTGCGCGCGTTATTTCCGCTGAACAGCAGCACCCGGAATCCGCCGACGGAGGCCTTGGCCGACTGGCCTGCAGCCGCCGGTTCATCCTTGACCACCTTGACGAGGCGGCGGTTAAGCGCCTCGGGCTGACTGATGCGGGCTTTTCCGGCCGATACTATCCGGTCGGCGATGGTAGGCACGGCCAATGCCGTCGAATCGACGGGAGCCTGCGCCCCGGCGCACAACCCCGCACACAGCGCTATTATACAGTAAATGAATCTTTTCATTGCTAATCTTCTTCGGTTTCACCGTCGTAGTAACGGGGAACATTAAATATATCAATCTCTTCAACGTCAACGCGGCCCGATTGCTCGAGCAAATCGTTGAGCAGCCCCATGAGGCTCGTGAATCCGACCTTCTGCATTACCGACGACATTGTCCAGTCCTCGCGCACCGACAGCGGAAAGTGCTGCAGCACCTCGCGATATAGCTGCTTGGTTTTGCGCTTGCCGTCGAGGCGCAGCGACGCCAGTATGCCGCCTATCACCACGTCGGGTATCAGCAGCATCTGCTCCGGCTCGTCAATCGCCATTCTCAGCAGGGCCAGCGCCGCTTTGTAGTCTTTGCCGCAATAATAGCAGGTGGCAAGCATTTTCAGCCCGTGGTAGCTCAAGTCTTCATTAAGCAGCGCGCAATAAAGCATCGCCGCCGCCTCGCGCAGCTTGCCCGAGGTGTAGTATACGTGGGCCAGATCTTGCCACTGGCGGCGTGTTTCCGACGGAATCGCCACGTAGTGCTTCTGCAGCAGGTCACCAATATTGACCGGCATGATATACAATGCCAGGTTTATCAGGTTGCTGTCGGCCGGAAACTCGCGAACATACCGGTCAAGAGCCGACAGCATGGCGGCAGTGTCGCCCATGCCATACAGTGCCCTCACCTTCAGCTCGCAGAGCAACGCGCTGGAGCCGTCGGTTTCAATCAGCTGGTCAATAATTTCGAGGGCCTCGGCATAACGGGCCATACGAATCAGCACCGAGGCTCGCAGGGTCAGCGCCATGGCATTGTCGGAGTCGATGGCCAGCGCATAGTCCGTGGCCGACAGGGCTTCGGCCAGATTGTCGGCGCTGCTTTGAGTCTGGGCCAGGGCGTTCCAGAAGTCGATGTTGAACGGCTCAATCTCCGTCAGCTCCTCGAGCAGGCGCAGGCTATAGGCCGAATCGCCCCGGCCGTCGGCAACGACAAAGAGCTCATAGAGCAGCGAGGGCAGATAGTCGGTTTTAGAGCGCAACGCCTTTTCTTTCTTCACGAGCCAGTCAAACAAGCCGCAATCGGCCGCACAGTCAACGAACTGAATCACGGTTTCATCGTCGAACTTATCGTAGCGCACCAGAATCTCCGAAAGCATCTTGCGCGCCTTGTCGCTGAAGTCGGCATCGGCCGATGCGGCCGATGCGGCGGCGCTGCGCACCTTCAGAATCTCCCACATGGGCGAAGCATCGTGATTCACGTCGAGCATATCCTTCACTCCGGCATCGAGATTAAGGTCGTAGTAAAGGAATGCCCTCCGGTTTTTCAGCTCGGCATTGTCGGGGAAAAACCGGTAGCCGCGCATCAACGCCTCAATCTGCACGTACTCATCTTCGAGGTCAACGGCCTGGTCAATGATGATGACCAGATCGTCGGCATCGAAAAAGTCGGCGTCAGAGCCCTCCGCAAGGCTTTGCTTAAAGCGCTCGTAGAGTTTCAGGCGTTCGTTTGCGGGGCGGTCTATGCTCATTTTTTCTGTTCTTTTTCCCAGCTGTCTTTCAACCCTATGGTGCGGTTGAAAATCAGGCGGTCGGGAGTCGAATCCTTGTCGGGGGTGAAGTAGCCGATGCGCTGGAACTGGAATTTTGCGCCGGGCTTGGCGTTTTCGGCGAGGAACGGCTCGATTTTAATGCCGCTTACCACCTTGAGCGATTCGGGATTGAGCAGTTCGCGGAAGTCCTTGTCGGTCTCGGCCGCCGGATTCTCCACTGCGAAGAGGCGGTCGTAGAGCCGGGCCTCGGCGTCAATCGCATGGGCCGCGCTCACCCAATGCAGGGTGCCCTTGACCTTGCGCATCGAGCCGGGCATGCCGCTGAGAGTTTCGGGGTCGTAGGTGCAACGGAGCTCGGTTATGTTGCCGTCGGCATCTTTCACCACCTCCTCGCACTTGATGATATATGCGCCCTTCAGACGCACCTCGCCGCCGGGAGCCAGAC
>CAYUFQ010000078.1:0-7900 GCA_964444045.1 uncultured Bacteroides sp. | reverse complement strand
GTTCATAATCTGCACCTCGTCGGTGTTGAGCTTGCTTTCGTCGATAATGCGGGCATTGGCCACGAGGTCTTTCAGCTGGGCAATCTTCATCTCGAGCATGCCCTGAGCCTCCTTGGCGGCATCATATTCAGCATTCTCGGAGAGGTCGCCCTTATCGCGGGCCTCGGCAATTGCGGCGGATATGCGCGGACGCTCAACCGACTCCATGTAAGCGATTTCGTCCATCTTTTTCTTATATCCGTCCTTGGTCATGTAGGTAATAGCCATGATGTATAGGTTAGTTAATTTCGTTAGTAATAGTAGCAAAAAAATGGAATCCCGCGACGCAATCGCCGTCGAGACCCTTGGGGAAAACGCTCCATCGAGCGCCTTAGTTCACCGCAAAGTTACGCAAAAAAACCGAATCTGCAAAAAAACCGCACAATTCTCAGTTTTACCCGAAACCTCAACACATAGCCGCAAACAATGTAGGGTCGCCACTTGTGGCGACCGCCGCTCGGCGCCCCAACATCGCGGATTACGTCACCGGTCGCCACAAGTGGCGACCCTACCTTATTGACAAACTATTTCAATTACGAATTTTACCCGAAGGGTTAATCTGTCAGTAGCCGGGGGTTGCGCGGATGCGCTACCCCCGGTAAAGGCGCATCATGCAGGAATCTGAAAGATTCTTCTTATCCTCACTTAGGAGAATTTTTGCAGATTCCATTTATCCGACATCAAATCCGGGGGTAGCGCTGCGCGCAACCCCCGGCCACTAAACAAATTAACCCTTCGGGTAAAATTGATAATTCATAATTGATAATTGATAATTAAAATTCGCCCCTTAGAGCGCCAGGCGCAGCCCAACGAAGTCTAAGCGGCTGTCTGGAGGGTAGCAGTTGCGATTGGCCACCCGGCAGATAGCCGCGGTGATGTACCAGCTACCGCCCCGATTCACGCGAAAGGTGCTGTTGCGGGGCGAGGAATAGTTTTCGCTCCAATTGTCGGAACACCATTCCCAAACGTTGCCACTCATATCGAAGATGCCCAGTTCGTTCGACTGTTTTTGAGCGACAAGATGGGTCTTACTCCCACTATTTCCATCATACCACGCAACATCGCCAATCGTGTTGCTGCCGCTATATGTATACCCATTAGATTTGTCTCCGCCACGAGCGGCATATTCCCATTCCGCCTCCGTAGGCAAACGGAACCTTGCGCCCGTCAACTGATTGAGCTTAGAGATAAACCTCTGGCAATCATCCCATGAAACTTGCTCAACAGGCAAGTTGTTGCCGATAAACTTTGACGGGTTACTGAACATCACGGCTTGCCAAAGAGCCTGCGTCACTTCGGTTTCGCCTATGCTGAACGTCGCTATGGTCTCTGAATGAACAGGCCTTTCATTACTGTAACCATCATTAGATCCCATTTGATATGTTCCCCCGTTAACCTGAATCATATTGAAACTTATGCCGTTGACCGTAAATGTCTGTTTACCAGAATTCGGCTGTTCCGGAAGAGTCGGATCATTGACCGATGCGTCATAGAGGGTCTTTATGAAGCCTTTTGCATTTGATTGTGCAGTCGAGAATTGTGATCCAAGTGAGCTGGAGCAGTCAAGAACGAGCATTATGGCAGCAGAACTGCGCTCAGTATGAATTTCCGAGTTTTCACTTTTGTCAAACTCAGAATTAATTTGCCATGTAGAATTAGAGGTAACGGAAGTCCACTCATCAGTGTATTCACTACGTATCAGGTAATTGTTCTCATTCTGAACGTTCTCGAACGTAAAACTGACAAAAATGTCTTCAACAGTTCCTTTTACCGAGCTTCCGGAGGTGGATGTCAATCCGACATATTTAACATCATCAAGCGACTTATTTTTCAGGTTAAAACGGCCTTCGATATAAATTTTTGAATTACTGGCGGACTTTACATTATCGAATGTAAAGCGAACAAGTGTGCCGTTAGCAACACCGGGCATTTTCAGATTGATTGTCTGGACGTAGTTACTTTTGGAAAGCTGCTGCGCAATTTCCTGAAATTTGGCATTCACTTCCGACATACTCGTAACCTCTGTCGCATTTTCAGTTGCGGAGGCGAGCATCTTCAGATTCTCACGAAATTTGCTTATATCAGTAACATCACTGCCTCTCACGCCAATACTGTATGCTGCAATTTTCTTGCCTGCAACTGTCTCTGTCTTAATTCGACGGTTCAATGCATCAAGGTATTCCATATCATTTTCATATGCATCATTCTTCATCATTGAACCCTGATCAAGTCCGTCGGTAAATGTAACCAGGGCTATGCTTGACAAATCAGATGGATACGTCGTTGACTGCATGCTGTTCAGTGCCTGTTCCACGGAATAATATAGCAGCGTTCCGTTCTTCATGGTCAAACCGTCAATAAATCCGTTGAAACCGGAAATTGAGGTTGCATCAAGACGCAAAACCGGATATTCGTAAAGAGCCTGATTGAAACCGTAGACTCCGAGATATATTCCGCTTTCCATACCGTTGTCAGTCAAAGTGGCTGCAGCCGATGACGTATAGCCGCTCTCTACTCCGTCAACCATGGCCGTCACACGATAATAATTTACACCACGCAGTGGAGCATTATCAGTATAACTTGTTCCTTTTACGCCATTGGCAAGGAGCGTAAAATTGACATTATCGGGAGAACGAAACACTTTATAGGTCGCACCACTGACCGCGCCCCATGTGATGGTAATTGACGCACCTGAAACCGAAGCCGAAACACCACCTGGAGCATTGACAAGATCATCAACCTGAATATAGTCAATGTCGCTCGCCACATACTCGTTGATGACGGCTCCATCCTTGAAGATTTTAATAACTTTTTCCTGACGGGCAAATGCAAAGAATGAAACAACACAGACCGCCGACAGCAAGATGCTTTTTATTGATAATTTATTTTTCATGACCTATTTTCCTTATTTAATGAATTTTAAAGGCTGAACGGATTCTTTTCCTGTAAGGACAGCGATATATGTACCCTTTCCAAGGATATCTACCGAAACAGATGCCCCGGTTTTTATTTCACTTCGAAAAACGAGGACTCCACACATGTTAAAAACACCGACAGTGTAGACATCCTCACGGGTTCCAACTATGGTAATAGACTGATGCGTTCGGTCATAAACCAACCTGACACCATGTTCAGTCACCTCTTTAATGCCCGATGGCTCACACTCCCCGACTTTAATACAGTTATACGCAGAATAAAGCATCTCAAGCCGGTTTCCGCCATCATCGGGCCCGGTCAAGGTCATCGACTCCGAGTCAAACCTGATGCGGTTAAATTTAGACAAATCTACCGCATAGTCTGCACCGGAATGACCTGAAAAAATCAGGCACGGCTTCTTGTCTTCCGCACTTGCTGAGAATGCACAAAACAGAAAACTCCAAAATACTGCCCTTTTTAAGAACATAACAGATAGAAAAAATTGCCGCTGGGCCGACCTCGTTGGCAGTTTATTTGTTAAAAAAGAAATGCGTGACGACCGTACCGTTTTGCTCGTCCCACATTCTGAGGCTCTGGACTGCCCATCTTCGTTGAACGAGCAAACATGCAGAGGCCTCACGCAGAATATGCTAACACACAGCAACAACGCTCTCGCATAGTTACGGCGATATATACATACCCACAAGGCATCTACTGGTCTGCCTATCCTTGACGAAGATTTTGAAAGTGTCCAGTTTTCAGAATGTCAAGAAAGAGCGTTTCAGTAAACGCAATTCATCCAAAATGTATGTGCAAACCCACCGCTTCGACCCAAAATTTGAGCCTCTGCATTGCGGCATTGCACCCGCAAATTTAAATATATTTTTTTGAATGACAAAGAATAAAACCAAAAATCACAAAAACGATTATGAAGATATTCCCATTTTACCCGAAGGGTTAATCTGTCAGTAGCCGGGGGTTGCGCGGATGCGCTACCCCCGGTAAAGGCGCATCATGCAGGAATCTGACAGATTCCCCTTTGAGCAGTGGCTCCAAGTTAGCCATCGGGTGCAAATTAAGCCTAAATTCCAAAGATTATTCAAAAATAATAGCTAACTTTGCGCAAAAATTTGCTATATTATGTTTGAAAATCTCAGCGAAAGACTTGAACGCAGTTTCAAGATACTGAAAGGCGAGGGCAAAATCACGGAAATCAACGTTGCGGAGACCATGCGCGACGTGCGCCGCGCTCTGCTCGACGCCGACGTGAACTACAAGGTGGCCAAGCAGTTCACCGACACCGTAAAGGCCAAAGCCATCGGCCAGAACGTGCTCACCGCAGTGAAGCCCAAGGAGCAGATGGTGAAGATTGTGCACGACGAGCTGGCCGCACTGATGGGAGGGTCGGCCGCCAAGTTCGACCTGAGCGGCAACACGGCCATAGTGCTTATGAGCGGTCTGCAAGGCTCGGGTAAAACCACTTTTTCGGGTAAACTGGCAAAAAAATACAAGAGCGAACAGGGCAAAAGGCCCCTGCTCGTGGCCTGCGACGTTTATCGCCCGGCAGCAATCGAGCAGCTGAAGGTGGTGGGCGAGCAGATTGGAGTGCCCGTCTACTCCGAAGAGGGGAACATGAACCCGGTGGAGATTGCCACGAACGGCGTGGCCTATGCCCGCGCGAATCATCTCGACATGGTGATTGTGGACACCGCCGGCCGCCTGGCCGTCGACGAGGCCATGATGCAGGAGGTGGAGAACCTGAAAAAGGCACTGAATCCGCAGGAAATCCTGTTTGTGGTTGACTCGATGACCGGCCAGGACGCCGTCAACACCGCCAAGACCTTCAATGAGCGCCTTGACTTTACGGGAGTGGTGCTGACCAAGCTCGACGGCGACACCCGCGGCGGCGCCGCCCTGTCGATACGCACGGTGGTCGACAAGCCCATCAAGTTCGTGGGCTCGGGCGAGAAGATGGAGGCCATCGACGTGTTCCACCCCGAACGCATGGCCGACCGAATCCTCGGCATGGGCGACATTGTTTCGCTCGTTGAGAAGGCCCAGCAAGACTTCGACGAGAAGCAGGCCAAGGAGCTCGAGCGCAAGCTGGCCAAGAACAAATTCAACTTCAACGACTTCCTCGACCAGATAAAGCGCATTGAGAAGATGGGCAACATCAAGGATATCGCCTCGATGATTCCCGGACTCGGCAAGGCCATAAAGGACGTTGAGATTAAAGACGACCCCTTCAAGAACATCAAGGCCATAATTCAGTCAATGACCGAATATGAGCGCCAGAACCCCGACATAATCAAGGGCTCGCGCCGCCAGCGCATAGCCAGGGGCTCGGGCACGGAGCTGGCCGAGGTCAACAAGCTGCTGAAACAGTTTGAAGACATGCGCAAGATGATGAAGAGCGCCGCCACGATGAAGAACCCCATGCAAATGATGAAGGCCGCACGCGCAATGCAGCAGATGCGCCGAAGATAAACAATACGATATGAGGATAATAGACGGAAAGGCCACGGCAGCGGCCATTAAGCAAGAAATCGCTGCCGAAGTGGAGGCCCGCGTGGCCCGCGGAGAGAAGCGTCCGCATCTGGCGGCAGTGCTGGTGGGGCATGACGGAGGGTCGGAAACCTACGTGGCCCACAAAGTGCGGGCATGCGAGGAGTGCGGCTTCAGCAGCACCCTCATACGCCGCGAGGCCGACATAACCCAGGATGAACTGCTGCAGATCGTGGCCGGGCTGAACGCCGACCCCGACGTTGACGGCTACATAGTGCAGCTTCCCCTGCCTCGCCACATCAACGAGCAGCAGATTATCGAGGCCATCGACCCGAAGAAGGACGTAGACGGCTTCCACCCCGAAAACGTGGGGCGCATGTCGCTGGGTCTGCCCTGCTTCCTGAGCGCCACTCCGGCCGGCATCATGGAGCTGCTGCGCCGCTATGAGATTCCCACCCGGGGCAAGCACTGCGTGGTGCTTGGCCGCAGCAACATAGTGGGCAAACCCGTGGCTACGCTGATGATGCAGAAGGCCGAACCGGGCAACGCCACGGTGACGGTGTGTCACTCGGCCACGCCCGATATCAAGGAAATTTGCCGCACGGCCGACATTATCATAGCCGCGCTCGGTCAGCCGGGATTCGTCACCGCCGACATGGTTAAGCCCGGCGCAGTGATAATCGACGTGGGCACCACCCGCGTGGCCGACCCGACGAAGAAGAGCGGCTTCCGCCTGGCCGGCGACGTTGACTTTGCCAACGTGGCGCCGCTATGCGAGGCCATCACTCCGGTGCCCGGCGGCGTAGGGCCCATGACCATCTGCTCGCTCATGCGCAACACCCTGCAGGCCGCAGCCGGCAAACTTGCCTGACATGACTGCGATAGCCGATCTGCTTGCCTACCTGCTGCCGCTGCTGCCGTCGGTGCCCGGCGTGGAGCCTCCGGCGGCAGAGATGCTTTTTGCAGGCGACGCAATGATGCATACGGCTCAGATCGACGCCTCGCGCACGCCGCAAGGCCATGATTTCAGCGGATATTTCGACGACGTGAAAGACTATGTGGAGTCGGCCGACTTCGCAGTGGTCAACTTCGAGGCCTCGCTCGGCGGAAAGCCCTACAGGGGCTATCCCTGCTTTTCGGCGCCCGATGAATATCCGCAGGCGCTGGCCGATGCCGGATTCGACTTTTTCCTGCTGGCCAACAACCATATTCTCGACCGTCAGGACAAAGGGCTGCACCGCACCATAGCCCGACTTGACTCGATGGGAATACCCCACACCGGCATATATCACGACCCGGCCGCCAGAGACTCGCTCGTGCCGGCGCTGGTCAGCGTCAACGGCTTCAGGGTGGCGCTGCTCAACTACACCTACGGCACCAACGGCTTCGAAGTGAAAGGCAATGCCGTGGTGGACTACATCGACCCCGACAAAATCGCCGCCGACATTGCTTCGGCCCGCAATCACGGAGCGGAGCTGGTGTGCGTGTGCATTCACTGGGGCGACGAATACAAGCTGCTGCCCAACGCATCGCAGAAGCGCATGGCCGATGCGCTCACCGAGATGGGAGCAGACATGATAATCGGAGGCCATCCCCACGTAATCCAGCCGATGGAGATGCGCCGCGGCCCCGGGGGCAGGCCGGTGCTGCTGGTCTATTCGCTCGGCAATTTCATTTCAAACATGAAGACCGACGACACCCGCGGCGGAGCCATGGTGAGAGTGAAGCTCGAACGCGACTCCACGGGCCGGGCCATGGTGGGCGGCGCCTCATATGCGCTGGTATTCACCGAGCCGGCCGCCGACGGCGGCAACTTCAGGCTGCGCCGGGCCCACAAATCCACCCATCACAAAGCCGGCATATTCCGCCGCAATGCCGAGGCCATATTCAGCAAACACAACATCGGCATCGGAGCCGACAGCCTGTTCATTCAACCGCAGCAAGAATAGAGATATGTTCAGAATCGTTTCAAAACAGCAGTTTTCAGCCAACGTGGTGAAACTCGAGGTCGAGGCGCCCCGCATTGCAGCCTCGCGCCGCCCGGGCCACTTCGTCATAGTTATAGATAATGCGAAAGGCGAGCGCATCCCCCTGACCATCGCCGACGCCGACACCGTCCGGGGCACGATTACGCTCGTGGTGCAGGCCATAGGCGACTCCACCCGGCGCATCTGCGCCATGGAGCCTGGCCAGGAGCTCCACGACGTGGTGGGTCCGCTCGGCCGCGCCACCACGATACGCCGCGGAGGCACGGTGGTGTGCTGCGGAGGCGGCGTGGGCGTAGCCCCCCTGCTCCCCATCATCAAGGCCATGAAGCAGGCGGGCAACCGCGTTGTTTCCGTCCTTGCCGCCCGCACCAGGGAGCTGATAATCCTCGAGGAGCAGGTGAGGGAATATTCCGACGAAGTAATCATCATGACCGACGACGGCTCTTACGGCC
>CAYUFQ010000077.1:0-7973 GCA_964444045.1 uncultured Bacteroides sp. | reverse complement strand
CTCACCCTCGACCGCGACGAGCGCAAGATGAGCCTCGGCCTCAAGCAGCTCAAGCAAGACCCCTGGGCCGACATCGAGGTGCGCTACCCCGTTGGCAGCCGCCACTCGGCCAAAGTGCGCAACTTCACCAACTTCGGCGTGTTCGTTGAGCTGGAAGAAGGCGTTGACGGCCTCATCCACATCAGCGACCTCAGCTGGACCAAGAAAATCAAGCACCCCAGCGAGTTCACCCAGATCGGTGCCCCCATCGAAGTGCAGGTGCTCGACATCGACAAGGAGAACCGCCGTCTCTCTCTCGGCCACAAGCAGCTCGAAGAGAATCCCTGGGACGCTCTTGAAGGCGACTATGCCGTAGGCACCATCCACCAGGGCACCATCACCGAGCTCATGGAAAAGGGCGCCGTGGTTTCTCTGGGCGAAGGCGTTGAAGGCTTTGCCACCCCGCGCCACCTCGTCAAGGCCGACGGCTCGCAGGCCAAGGCCGGCGAAACCCTCGACTTCAAGGTAATCGAGTTCAACAAAGACAGCCGCCGCATCATCCTCAGCCACAGCCGCATCCACGAAGACGACAGCAAGGCTGAGCGCAAGGCCGAACGCAAGGCAGCCCGCGCAGCCCGTGCTCCCCGCCAGGCTGAAGAAACCGCCTCGCTGCCCGCACCCGAGAAGACCACCCTTGGCGACCTCGAAGCTCTCGCAGCTCTGAAAGACAAGCTCTCCAAGGGCGAATAATCTCCCCCTCGCACCCTAAAACAGACATTCAACCGCAAGGCTGCGCCATCACCAAGTTGGCGCAGCCTTTTTCATATCCCATTTTATGCTCAAAGACACACATTTTAAGGGCGCAACTTGCTGATTTAGTCAGAAAAAATTCGTAACTTTGCATCGGCTACATTTCCTTTACTCCGAAATGAGTGATAATGAACAGCATACAGAGATAGTTGCGACGACGCCGGCAGGCGTTGACGTTGCCGCAGGCGTGGCTGCGGCAAAATGGTACGTAGCCATAGTCAACAACCGCTCGGAAAAGCTCAACAGCGAACGGCTCAACAAACTCGGCATCGAAAACTACGTGCCGGTTCAGTCGGTTATGCGCGTATGGAAGAACGGAAAGAAAGCCAAAGTGGAGAAAGTGGTGATTCCTGCCGTAATATTCATTCACTGCACCGAGAAAGAGAGGCGCGAGGCAATAGTGCGCCTGCCCTTCATATTCCGCTTCATGACCAACAAGGCAGGATGCACGTCGGGCGTGGCCACAAAACCGCCCGCCACAGTATCCGACAAGGAGATAGAGCGCCTGAAGTTCATGCTCGGCCAGTCAGACATCCCCGTGGAGATTACCGAAGGGACGTTTCAGAAAGGCGACAAGGTCAGGGTGGTGCGCGGAAGCCTCAAAGGCCTCGAGGGCGAAGTGATCGGCCTGAAGGCTGCACAAAGCGAAATGATAGTGAGCCTCGAACACTTCGGCTGCGCCCGGCTGACCATCGACTCCATAAACCTCGAACTCATCAAGTAAACAAACCAACCGAATATATAAAATGAAGAAGAAACTGCTGGGAACGGTTGCAACCCTGGCCTTGATAGCCACCTCATGCTCCACCCCGAAGAATATCACTTACTTCCCGGAACTGCAAAACGGTTCGACCCTTCAGGCGGACCACATCAACAGCATAAAAGTGCGCCCCGAAGACAAACTGTCAATCGTGGTCAGCGCGCAAGACCCCTCGCTCGCTTCGCTGTTCAATCTGGTAACTCCCAGCAACAGAACGGGCGCATCACTGTCGAGCGGAACAATCGGCAATCCATCCAGCAACAGCAGCAATCAGGTATCGTACTACACCGTTGACCCTCAGGGCGACATCGAATTCCCGGTTATCGGCAAAATCAACATTGCCGGGCTGACGCGCTTTCAGGTCGCACATAAAATCACCGATGAACTCACGAGCCGCAATCTGATCAAGAACCCCATAGTGACGGTAGAGTTTGTCAACACCCGCATAGCGGTGCTCGGCGAAGTGAGCTCGCCCGGACTCTACACCTTCAACGAAGACCACCTGACGCTCCTCGATGCCATCGCCGCCGCCGGCGACCTGTCGATCAACGGCCTGCGCGAAAACATTCTGGTTATCCGCAGTCTCGACGAAGGCAAGCAGGAGGCCTATCGCGTAAACATGCTCAACGCGCAGCAGCTGGTTTCATCTCCGGCCTATTACCTGCAGGCCGACGACGTGATTTACGTTGAACCGAACGACAAGGTGAAACGCGAAACCACCCCCAACGGCAACTCGCCCTACACTCCTTTCTTCTGGATATCTTTAGGCTCCACGGCCCTGACCTTAGTCACCCTCATCTTAACTCTTACCCGATAACTACCACACTCACATTATCTTAAATGGCAGAAAACACAACCCCACAAGCCCACGGCGGAAAAAGCACCGGCAGCTCATCTTCCTCAATTCCCCTGACCGACATACTGTTCATGACCCTGCACCACTGGCCATGGATATTGATGTCGCTGGTCGTGTGCATGGGCGCGGCCTACTACTACCTGCTCAAAACGCCCACCATAGTGACCCGCTCGGCCGAAATTCAAATCAAGGACGACGCCCAAAACAAATTAGGCGAATTCCAGAATATAGCCGACATGGGCCTGTCACAGCAGAAGTCAAACATTCAGAACGAAATCCTGAACCTCAAGTCGAAAGACCTTTCGGAAGAGGTAGTGAAGCGTCTGGCCCTCGACATCAACTATTTCCATGAAGGGCGCTTTCGCGACATAGTCGTTTACGGCACCGAACAGCCGGTCGTACTGACACCGGTCGACATAGCTCCCGACAGCGATTTTTCAACCGAACTGACAGTCAGCACTGACGGTGTAGTAAGCCTGACCGACATAACCTCAGGCGGCCAGAGCGTGTCGACTCAGACATTCAGCGGCGCCTTCAACGACACGATTTCCACCCCCGTCGGCCGCATGGTGGTAAGCCGCGGCCCGTCTTACAACAGCGAATCAACCGTCAAGCTGAAAATCACCAAGATTCCGCTGCGTGCCGCCCGCGATTCATATAACGCCCGCCTTAACGTAGAACTCACCAACGAAAAAAGCTCGGTGATTCGACTGAGCATCTCAGATGAATCAGCCCAGCGCGCCGACGATTTTCTCAGCGCGGTGATAGGAGTGTACAACGAAAACTGGCTGCGCGACCGAAATCAGATTGCCGTGTCGACCTCAAACTTCATCAACGAGCGCCTCGAAGTAATCGAGCGCGAACTCGGCAACGTCGACACCGACATATCCTCATACAAGAGCGAGCATCTGATTACCGACGTAGGGGCTTCCGCGTCAATTTACATGAGTCAGAACCAGTCAATCCAGCAGCAGATTCTTGATCTGAGCAATCAGATGCAGATGGCCCGCTACGTGCGCAACTATCTGACCGGCGGCTCAACCGACGCTCTGCTTCCGGCCAACACCGGCATAGCCAACGGCGACATAAGCTCGCTTATCGGCGAATATAACTCCAAGCTCCTGCAGCGCAACAACATCGAGTCGCAATCGTCGGACCAGAACCCGCTGGTAATTCAGCTCGATGAGCAGCTGCAGGCTCAGCGTCAGCTGATTATCAACACGATTGACCGCGAGATAACCAACCTCGACACACAAATCAAGATACTGCGCGACAATGAAAGCGCAGTTGCGTCGCGCATCGCGTCAACCCCCAATCAGGCCAAAGACCTGCTTTCGGTCGAACGCCAGCAGAAGGTAAAAGAGTCGCTCTATCTGTTCCTGCTCCAGAAGCGTGAGGAAAACGAGCTGTCGCAAGCCTTTACCGCCTACAACACCCGCATAATCAACCGCCCCGGAGCCTCAGGCGTGCCCCCCACCCCCAACAGCAGCAACATCCTGCTGATGGCCTTCGTTGTCGGCCTGGCCATTCCGTTCGGGGTAGTCTACCTCAAAACGATGCTCAACACCAAGGTGCGCGGCCGCAAAGACCTTGAGAATCTTACTCCCCCGCTCCTGGGCGAGATTCCGCTGCACGTAGTGCCGGGCAGAAAGAAAGCCAAAGGCGAAAAAAGCAAACGTGAAATTCTGGTAAAACCCCGAAGCCGCAATATCATCAACGAGGCATTCCGAGTGTTGCGCACCAACACCGAATTCTCGCGAGTGAACAAAGAAGGGTGCAACGTCATAGCCATCACGTCGTTCAACCCCGGCAGCGGCAAATCGTTCATCACCATGAACCTTGCCACGGCGATAGCAATCAAGGGCAAGCGGGTGCTGGTAATCGACGGCGATATGCGCCACGGCTCATTGTCGACCTACGTTGAATACAGCGGCGACGGCCTGTCAGACTACCTCAGCGCAGGCACTGACGACCTTAGCTCGCTGCTCGTCACCGTCGACGACATCCCCACCCTGCAGGTAGTGCCCATCGGCACGGTTCCTCCCAACCCCACCGAGCTGCTCGAGTCGCCGCGTCTGGCAGAGATGATCGACACCCTGCGTCCGCACTACGACTACATCCTCATTGACTGTCCGCCTATCGAGGTGGTGGCCGACGCCCAGATTATCGACCAGATAGTTGACCGCACCATATTCATCATACGCGCCGGCCTGCTCGAACGCGCCATGCTGCCCGAACTCGACCGCCTGTATGACGAAAAGAAGTATAAGCACATGGCCATAATTCTCAACGGCACGCGCAACGACCAGGGCCGCTACGGCTACAGCCACACCTACAAGTATGGCTATGGCTACGGTTATGGCTACGGCTACAACTACGGCACCAAAGACAAAAAGCATAAAGGCTAAAAGCAGTAACCTGCGAGTACCTCCCACACACAAAAGCCACACCGGATAGTCATGTCATTTCTCAGTTCGCTCTTTTCAACCCGCCACCGGATAGACCTTGATGGCGCGTGCGACTGGCACAGCCACATCCTGCCGGGAGTCGACGACGGGGTTGACGCCATGGAAACGTCGCTCGCCATCCTCGATGAATACGGGCAGGCCGGAATCAGACGCGTCTGGCTCACGCCCCACATCATGGAAGACGTGCCCAACACCACCGCCGGCCTGAGGCAACGGTTTGACGAGCTCCGCTCGGCATACAAAGGCGATATCGAGCTGAATCTCGCCGCCGAGAACATGATTGACGAACTCTTTTACGACCGGCTGAAGGCCAACGACCTGCTGCCGATAGGCAAAAAGAAGGAGATGCTGCTGGTGGAGACAACGGTGTTTAACGCTCCGCTCGATTTCGAAACCACCCTCAAGGCCATAAGGCGCAAGGGCTATTACCCCCTGCTGGCCCACCCCGAGCGCTATGCCTACCTCCGCTCCTTGAAAGATTACCGGCAGCTGAAGGAACTCGGCGTCCGCTTCCAGCTCAACCTCCTGTCGCTCGACGGTGCATACGGCAAGTCGGTGCAGAAAAAGGCCCACGACCTGCTGAAGCTCGGCATGTATGACTACTGCGGCTCCGACCTTCACCGCCCCACGCAGGTCGAGTGGCTCAAAAGCCTCTCGCTCCGGCCGTCGGCACAAAAGCAACTGGAGCAAATTATCCGTAAGGCCTGACATGCCCATGAACCCTACAAAACAACATGCAGCCACCAAACCGCGTGTTGTTTTTTATTTTCCGCAATAAACCGAATGAAAGGCATCGTACTTGCCGGCGGCTCAGGCACCCGGCTCTATCCGATAACGAAAGGAGTGTCGAAACAGCTGCTCCCTATCTACGACAAGCCGATGATCTATTACCCCATCTCCACCCTCATGATGGCGGGGATACGGGATATACTCATCATATCCACCCCCACCGACCTGCCCGCATTCAGGCGGCTGCTCGGCGACGGCTCGGACTATGGCGTCAACTTCAGCTATGCCGTGCAGCCGTCGCCCGACGGTCTGGCCCAGGCCTTCATAATCGGCCGCGAATTCATCGGCGACGACACGGTGTGCCTGGTGCTCGGCGACAACATATTCCATGGCGCCGGATTTTCCGACATGCTGAGTCAGGCGGTCGACTCAGCCGAACGCCATGGCAAAGCAACGGTTTTCGGCTATCACGTCGATGAACCCCGGCGCTACGGCGTAGCCGAATTCGACGCCGCGGGCAACTGCATCTCTATCGAAGAGAAACCGCTGCACCCAAAGAGCGACTATGCGATAGTGGGCCTGTATTTCTATCCCAACAGGGTGGTCGACGTGGCCGCCGGAGTAACGCCCTCGGCCCGCGGCGAACTGGAGATAACCACAGTGAACCGCGAGTTTCTCGAAGCCGGCGAGCTGAAGGTGCTGACGTTGCCCCGGGGCTTCGCATGGCTCGACACCGGCACGCACGACTCCCTGGCCGAGGCGTCGATCTACGTCGAAGTGCTCGAAAAACGTCAGGGTCTGAAAATAGGCTGCCTGGAGGATATAGCCTATCGGCAGGGCTGGATATCGCGCGAAAAGCTGATTGAAACGGCCACCCCCATGCTCAATAACCGCTACGGACAGTATCTGATGAAGTTGGCCGGGAAAAACGAACCCGACGCGAGGCCATGAACGTGATAAGGACCGAAATAGAGGGCATAGCAATCATTGAGCCAAGCATATTCAACGATGTGCGCGGCTATTTTTTCGAGAGCTACTGCAAACGCGAATTCCACGCGGCAGTTGCCCCGGTTGACTTTGTGCAGGACAATGAATCGAGTTCGGTCAGGGGGGTAATGCGCGGACTGCACTTCCAGCATCCGCCATATGCCCAGGCCAAACTGGTCAGCTGCGTCAAGGGCGCCGTGCTCGACGTTGCGGTCGACCTCCGCAAAGGCTCGCCCACCTACGGCCGCCACGTCGCCGTTGAGCTCACGGCCGAGAACCACAGGCAGGTGTTCATTCCCAAGGGCTTCGCCCACGGATTCGCAGTGCTCTCCGACATTGCCACCCTCCACTATAAGTGCGATGAATACTATCATCCCGAAGCCGACGGCGGAATATCCATTCTTGACGCCACCCTCGGGATAGACTGGCGTATCGACCCGGCCCGGGCGATTCTGTCGGAAAAAGATAAGCGCCACCCCCTGTTAAAAGACTTCAACTCCCCCTTCGTCTATGGCTGACAGTCAGCACAACATACTCATTACCGGCGGCGCCGGCTTCATCGGCTCACACGTGGTCAGGCTGTTCGTCAACAAATATCCCGGCTACAGGATTGTCAATCTCGACAAACTCACATATGCCGGAAATCTCGAGAACCTGCGCGACGTCGAGACCAAGCCCAACTACTCATTCGTCAAAGCCGACGTGGGCGATTTCGACGAAATGCGCCGCATCATCAGCCGGTATCAGATCAGCGGCATAATCCACCTGGCCGCCGAGAGCCACGTTGACCGTTCGATAACAGACCCCTTCACCTTTGCTCGCACCAACGTGATGGGCACCCTTGCGCTGCTTCAGGCCGCTAAAGAATACTGGGATACGCTGCCCGAAAAATACGAGGGGAAACGCTTCTACCACATATCGACCGACGAGGTTTACGGCGCGCTGGAGATAACCGCCCCCGAGGGGATGGAATCGCCATTCGCCGCCGCTGCGGAATCAGCGGCTGATGGACGGCACCACCGCGCCTACGGCACCGAATTCTTCCTCGAAACCTCGAATTACAATCCTCACTCGCCCTACTCGGCCTCGAAGGCCTCGAGCGACCACTTTGTCAGGGCCTACCACGACACCTACGGCCTGCCCACCATTGTCACCAACTGCTCCAACAACTACGGGCCGAATCAATTTCCCGAAAAGCTCATTCCGCTGGTCATAAACAACATTCGCCGGCAGAAGCCCCTGCCCGTTTACGGCAAGGGCGAGAACGTGCGCGACTGGCTGTATGTCGAAGACCACGCCCGAGCAATCGACACTATTTTCCATCGCGGCAAAATCGCCGAGACATACAATATCGGCGGCTTCAACGAATGGAAAAACATCGACA
>CAYUFQ010000076.1:0-8159 GCA_964444045.1 uncultured Bacteroides sp. | reverse complement strand
AAGTAGCGACAAAAATAGGAATTAAAACGGAGAAAAACAAGAGCTCAATCACGTTTTTCGGCCGAAAAATGTGTGGATTGTCACGTTTTTCGGCCGAAAAATGTGGGCGGATGCCAATTCATGCGGCCGAATATAAAGATTAAGATGGGTCACATCATCTCATTGACTTCATATTATACGGGGAATGGGGAAAAATGAGTGTGGTGTCGAACAAAATGCGTAAATTTGCGTTTTAAAAGTGCGTATTTGACGAACAAGATTTATTTATGGGCGAGGAAACAAACCTGGAATCAAAACCGTTGCGCCGCCGGCACAGGGCGGTGAAATGGATTGCCGGAATAGTGGGCGGGCTGTTGCTGCTGGTTGTGCTTGCAGTGGCGTCGCTGTATGTTCCGGGCACTTTGAATATGCTGTTGCGCCGGTTCGCACCGTCGATCGAGGAGTCGTCGGGCCTGCGGGTCACGGCCGATAATATCAGCCTGAAGTTTCCGCTGCGCCTGAGCATTGATAATCTGCTGGTGCTTGACGTAAAGCAGACCGGCGACACCATGATTGCCGCCGGGCGGGCCGACCTTTCGCTCTCGGCGACCGACCTGCTGTCGGGGCGGCTGAGTCTTGACGACGGCCGGCTGCGGGGCGCGCTCTACCGCATGGGCGGCCGCGATTCGATGTATCTGTCGGCCCGGCTGGATTCTGCCGGCATTGACGGGTATATGGACCTTTCGGCCAACCGTATAGAGTTGCGCCGGGCTGACATAAAGGGGGGGCTGGTGCATCTGGTAATCGGCACCGACACTACCTCTACGCCGGCCGACACCACCTCCGCCCCGCTTGATTTGATTTTGAATAACGTGAGGCTGCGCGACGTGACGTATGCCATGTATATGTCTGCGAGCAACGACACCATAGCCGCCTCAATTTCAGATGCGAAACTCGATGGCGGACGTATTCTTGCCGCCGACACCGTGAGCATCACCGCCTCGACGATAGCCCTGTGGCTCGATTCGGCGCTTTACGGCACCCGGGGCGTGGAGCCGATGCCCGGATTTGACTTATCGTGGCTGACGGTCGAGGATGCGCTGGTGGAGATTGACTCGTTCAACATGCGTGGACCGAGCCTGACCATTCCGTTCAAGACGCTCGATGCCGATGATTTCGCGGGGATGAGGCTCGCGTCGACCGGCACCTTTGCGATGAGCTCCGGCGCGCTGTCGGCCCGTAATTTCGATTTGAGGCTCGGCGAGCGTTCGTGGCTCAGACTTGATGCCGAGATGGGGCTCGACACTGTTGCGCCCGCGCCGGTCAGGCTCAATGCCGAGGCCGAGCTGTTTGCCGACGTCATAGCCGGCGCTTTGCCGGCCGCGGCTCCGCTGCTGGCTTCGCTTCCTGCCGATAAGCCTTTTAGGCTGAGGGCACTGGCGGGCGGCACGATGGCCGACCTGCGCGTTGACACGATCGGAGTGGAGATGCCCGGCGTGTTCTCGCTCGGCGGATATGTGCTTGCCGGTAATCTCGCTGACTCGGCCGGCATGACGCTCGATGCAACCATGAAGGGTAGGGTGGAGAACTCCGCTCCGGTGGCCTCGCTGCTGCCCAAGGGAGTGAAGTTGCCGCCGCTGAGGCTGCAGCTCGACGCCACGGCAAGGGGCGACAATTATTCCGCAAAACTGTCGGCCGTCACGGCCGCCGGCCGGCTTGCGCTCGACGGCCGCCTCAAGGGTGTGGCCCCCGACTACAGCGTGAGCTTCCGGGCTGACTCCTTTCCCGTGGCCGCCTTCATGCCCGGCCTGGGCATAGGCGCGGTGAGCGCGTCGGTCAATGCCCGTGGGCATAGGCTGAATCCGCTGGCCCGGGGCGCGGCGTTCGACGTCAACGCCCGTGTGACGGATGTGCAGATGGCCGGCCGTCGCATCGGCGGCATCAGTCTCGATGCCGCGCTTGAGCGCGGAGAGCTGTCGGCCCGGCTGGGGAGCACCGCCGCGCCGGCCAACCTTGATCTTGACCTTATGGCCCGCCTTACCGGCAAGTCGGTTGACTGGCGGCTGACCGGCGATATTCGCCGGCTCGACCTGCAGGCACTCGGCCTGGCCGACTCAACGATGAATGCCCGGATGAGGCTTGAGTCGCAAGGCTACGCCACCTTTGCCCTTGACTCGATAGCCGCCGGCCTGTGCGCGCGCAATGTGGCCGTGGGGCTCGGACGCGACGTGTTTACTCTCGATTCGCTTGGCCTGACGGCCGATGCAGGCGCGCAAACCGCCCTTCATCTCGGCAACGGCGCCCTGCGGCTTGATTTCAACTCATCCGAGCCGCTTGAGGCGACACTCGGCCACTTCGGCAATGCCGCCACTCTGGCCTCGGCTATGATTGCCGCCAGGAATATCAACACCGATTCGCTCGTAGGCGTGTTGCCGCGGTTCAATCTCGACCTGTCGGCGCTCCCCGATAGTCCGGTCAATCAGTTCCTCAACGACTCTGACATGAATATCAACACCCTGACGCTCAAGCTGCGCAAGGACTCGCTGCTTTCAGGCCGCGCGCTCGTTACCGATTTCCGCTCGGGCGAAAACATGCGCATCGACACCGTTGCCGTCAGACTGCTCACGGCCGACAGCCGCCTGCTGCTCGCTGCCGAGATGCACAACCGTCCGGGCACGATGGATGAGTTTGCCGACGTTGAGCTGCGGGGCTCGTTCAGCGGCAACCGCGGGCATTTCAATATCAGCCAGCAGAACATAGCCGGCCAGACGGGCTATCGTCTCGGTTTCGTCGTTGGCCTGGCCGATTCGATAGTGGGGCTGCGGATAAAGCCGGCAAACCCGGTCATCGCCTACAAGAACTGGACGGTTAATGAAGACAATTACGTGGCGGTCAACCCCTATACGTTCCGTATTCACGCAAATCTCGATGCCGCCGGCGGCGGCTCGCGCCTGCAGCTGCGGTCGAAAAACGTGGTTGCGGAGGTTGACAGCATTACCGACGTTGACAACGAACTCTACGTGAGAATCAGCGACATACATTTGCAGGACTGGCTGAATATAAACCCGTTTGCTCCGCCAATCACGGGCAACGTCAGCGCCGACCTCGATATTGCCTACACCAACAGGCAGGTGAGCGGGTCGGGCACAGTGAGCCTCACCTCGCTCACCTATGGCAAGAAGCCCGTTGGCGACTTCAATATGAATCTTGACCTGGCAACGGCCTTTGGCGGCGCTATTCACGCCAATGTGGGGCTTGACGTCAACGGCCGGCGCGCCCTGAATGCGATAGGCGCCATAAACGACACCACACGAAGCTCCTCGCCGGTTAACATGTTTGTGCAGCTCAAGGAGTTTCCGCTCAGCATAGCCAATCCGTTCCTGGCCTCGACCACGGCGCAGCTTTCGGGCAGCCTCAACGGCCGGATGGGCGCCACGGGCTCATTTTCGGCCTTGAAGCTCAACGGCTCGCTGCATTTCAAGCAGACCAGAATCAACGTGGGCATGATGGGCTCGGCCTTCTCGCTCGATTCAGTCGATATCCCCGTTGATTCCAACCTGGTGCGCTTCAATCATTTCGCCATAACGGGGAGCAATGCCAATCCGCTGTATGTCGACGGCATTGTCAACGTCAACGATTTTTCCTCTCCGGGCATAAACCTGAATCTCACTGCCCGAAACATGCAGATTATCAACTCAAAGAAGGCCAAGGGGGTTGACCTGTTCGGGCGCGGCTTCATTGACCTCGATGCCACGGTGAAGGGCAATACGGACTTTATGAGCGTCAATGCCAAGCTCGACATACTGGCCCAGACCAATCTGACATATCAGGTAAGCAACGCCATGGTGGCGGCCGGTCTGCAGCCCGAGGAAGACGTGGTGAAGTTCGTGAATCTGGCCGACACCACCCGGGTGATGCAGGCCGACACGGTTGCCGCTCCGACTTCGATGATGATGCTCTCGGCGCTGCTCAACGTGCATCAGGGCTCGCAATTCACCGTCAACCTCAGCGCCGACGGGCAAAACCGCGCCCAGATCAAGGGCCAGGGCATTCTTGACTACACCATGAGCCCGACTCAGCCCGACGGGCGCCTGACCGGACGCTTCACCATCGACGGCGGCTCGTTCCGCTACTCTCTGCCCATCATCTCCGAAAAGCTGTTCACCTTCAAGCAGGGCAGCTATGTGGCATTCAACGGTCCGGTGCTCAACCCCACTCTGGCCATCACGGCCACCGACCAGGTCAAGGCCAACGTGACCCGTGCCGGCGAGAACTCCCGCCTGGTCAATTTCGACGTGATTCTCAATGCCACGGGCACTCCCGAGCGGCTCGACGTGGCCTTTGACCTATCGACCAAAGACGACCTCACCGTGCAGAACGAGCTTCAGAGCATGAGCCCGACACAGCGGGCCAATCAGGCCATGAACCTGCTGCTCTACGGCACCTACAGCAGCATGGGCACTACGGGCGACGCCAACATGTCGGGCAACGCCCTCTACGGCTTCCTCACCTCCCAGCTCAACAACTGGGCGGCCAACTCGATCAAGGGGGTCGACGTAAGCTTCGGCCTCGACCAGTTCGACCGCACTCGCGACGGCTCTACCTCCACCACCACCCAGTATAGCTACAAAGTGTCGAAATCGCTCTTTAACGACCGGTTTAAAATCGTGGTGGGCGGCAATTACTCCACCGATGCCGATGCCGACGAGAACCTGACGCAGAATCTCATCTCCGACGTTTCGTTCGAATACATGCTCAACCAGTCGGGTTCGATGTATGTGCGTCTGTTCCGCCACACCGGCTTTGAGAGCATTCTCGAGGGCGAAGTGACGCAAACGGGCGTAGGCTTCGTGGTGCGCCGCAAAATCAGCCGTCTGGCCGATATTTTTAACCTGATTAAAGCTGCAAAACAATGACAGGCAGACATCTCTTCCCCACAATCCTCATCACGCTCCTTATTCCGGCCCTGCTTGGTGTGGCATCGTGCTCAACCACCTCGCGCATTGCCGACGACGACCAGCTCTATAACGGCATAAAATCGCTTAAGGTCAGAGGCATTCCCGGCGAAAAGGTGCCGGCGGGCCTTGAAGAGGAAATCTCTGCCGCAGTGACCATAAAGCCCAATAATCCCTATCCGCTCACCAACATCCGCTCGCCGTTTCCGCTCGGCCTGTGGGTGTGGAATCACTGGTCGGGCTATAAGTCGGGGCTGCGCCACTGGCTGTATGAAAAGCTGGCCGAGGAGCCGGTGCTGATGAGCGACGTGCGCCCCGACCTCCGGGTGAAGATGATTGATCAGGTGCTTGAAAACAACGGCTACTTCCGCGGCAGCGCCTCGTATGAAATTATTCCGAAGCGCAATCCCCGCATCCAGTCGGTGAGCTACGACGTTTCAACCGGTCCGGTCTACCGCCTCGACTCCATCATGCTGCTGCCCGACACCTGCCGCCTCAACCATCTGATTGATTCGGTGGCCCTGCGCAACTCCTACCTGGTAAGAGGGTCGGGCTTCTCGGTCGATTCGTTGAAGAACGTGCGCACGCAGATAGCCAACGTGTTGCGCAACCGCGGATTTTACTATTTCAGCCCTGATTTCATCGAATATATGGCCGACAGCATCAATGCCGCGCCCGAGCGCATCAACCTGTTGCTCACGTTGACCTCCAATGCTCCGAAATTTGCCTTGCAGGAATACAAGGTGGGCGACGTGACCATGATTCTGCGCCGCAATCAGGGCGACGGCACCCCCGACACCGTTAGCTGCAGCCGCGCCACGCTAATTCAATACATGCCGTCGAGATTCCGCCGCCAGCTGGTCGATGAGTGCGTGATGGTGCGCAAGGGGCGCTCGCTGCGCCTCAGCGGGGTCAACGGCACTCAGACGCGCCTGAGCCGACTGGGCATATTCAACAACATCGACATCAATGTGGTTCCGCCCGATTCGGCTGCCCTTGGCCGGGGCGACAACAGTCTTGACGTGGTTATTGACTGCACGCTCGACATGCCGCTCGAAGCTTCGATCGAGGCCAACGTATCGTCGAAATCAAACAGCTATCTCGGCCCGGGCCTGATTCTGGGCGTTACCAACCGCAACCTGTTCGGTGGCGGCGAGCAACTCTCGGTAACGCTCACCGGTTCATATGAATGGCAGACAGGTGCCGGCAAGTCAAGCGTGTTCAACTCCTACGAGGCCGGCCTGCAGGGCACTCTGGCCTTTCCGCGCCTGCTTGCCCCGAAATTTATTCCGCGATTTTTGCGCCGCGACCTCAGCTGGACGCGCATCAGCGCCAACGCCGACCTGCTCAACCGTCCGCACTACTTCCGCATGGCCCAGTTCAACGCCAGTTTCGGCTATGACTGGAGCCCGTCGCGCTACTCGTCGAGTTCGCTCACCCTGCTCAAGCTCACCTACAATAATCTGCTCCACACCACCGAAACCTTCGATTCGCTCATGACGGCCAACCGGGCCGTTGCCCTGAGCTTCCGCAGCCAGTTCGTGCCGCAGATAATGTATACCTACACGTATGACCGCGTGTTTTCCGGCGTCAATTCGCTGAACTGGACTGTCACCGCGCAAGAGGCCGGCGCGCTGTTCTGCGGAATATGGCGCGCCTGCGGAGTGAAAGGGGAGAAGGAGCTGCTGGGCATACCCATCTCGCAGTTTGCCAAGGCCTCGACCCAGCTGGTCTATGGCCGCAAGTTGAGCCATAAGAAAGATTTGTGGCTGATGTTTCGCGCGGCTACAGGAGTGGCCCATGCCTATGGCAATTCCTCGCAGGTGCCGTATAGCGAGCAGTTTTGGGTCGGCGGCGCCAACAGCGTCAGAGCCTTCACCGTCAGGTCGCTCGGCCCCGGCTCATATCGCCCCGAACGCGATGCCTCAGGCCAGTATTTCGACCAGACCGGCACATTTAAGTTCGAGGCCAACGTTGAGCTGCGCTTTCCGATTATCGGTCCGCTCCACGGCGCCCTGTTTCTCGACTCGGGCAACGTGTGGCTGCTCAAGAACGACCCGGCCCGTCCGGGCGGACAGCTCAAGGCGTCGACCTTTTTGCGCGATCTGGCGCTCGGCACCGGCGTAGGTCTGCGCTTCGACCTGGGCATGATGGTGATTCGCGGCGACCTGGGTATCGGCATCCACGCTCCCTACCAGACATCCCGCTCCGGCTACTACAACATGCCCTCCTTCTGGCGCTCCATGGCCTTCCACCTCGCCATCGGCTATCCCTTCTGATTCGCCTTTGCGACTGATTTAATCCTGTCGGGCTCCGTACTTCCTCTCGAAAATGTCGAAGTGCTCCTTTCCCCATTCAAGCATTCTGTCGATTATGGGGATGAGGGATAACCCGAGTGGGGTTATCGTGTACTCGGAGCGAGGCGGAAGTTCGGGGTATATGGTTTTGATTACTAGACCATCTTCAACCATCTCCTTCAGCTGTATGTCAAGAACGCGAGGAGCCGCCTCCGGCAGACATTTGTGTATCTCATTGGGCCGCATGGGCTGACCGTTTCTTAATTCATCGAGTATGCACGACTTCCATTTCGACTCAATCAGACTCATTGTGAGCCGCAGCGGACAGTCCAGATCCACCGGTATTTTCTTCTCGTATGCCATTATGTAAGATAATATGTAGTTATTTATGCTGCAAAGTTAAGCAATAACTTACTAATATTCATATACCGAAAAAATTTTCGGTATATGAATGTTTTTTCGGTACTTGTTTTTGTGTCATTACGGTTATAACTTTGCAGGCAGATAATCAAATAAATACATCAGATATGAGAAACGAAATCAAGGAATATGAAGCAGTGGCAAAGGCTGCGGAGAAGTTTGTAAGGAGCGTTGCCGAGGGCAACAGCGAGTATGCAAAGACCCTGTTTACCGACGATGCCGTGTTGTTCGGAATACTGAACGGCAGTGTGGAACGCGGCTCGATAGAGCAGTTTTATCACAACGTTGATACTGTTGGTGCCGGAGCCGGATTCAAGGCCCGTATTGATGTTCTTGCTGTGGAGGAGACTGTGGCGGTAGTCCGTGTGCTTGAAGAGGGCTGGGGTGGCAGCATTGATTTTACCGACTTCCTTCTGCTCCTTAAGCTCGATGGCGAGTGGAAGTGCGTGGCAAAAGCATATAATCAGAACTCTGACACTATCAACGCAATGCCGGTTTAATCCCACCC
>CAYUFQ010000075.1:0-8206 GCA_964444045.1 uncultured Bacteroides sp. | reverse complement strand
AAGTGGACGTCGTTGGTGGCCACGAGTTTTATGCCATGCTTGCGGGCCAGGTCGATAAGCACCTCGTTGACCTGCTGCTGAAGGGGATACGCTTCGTGATTGGCGCGAGGCACCGTGGCCTTGTGGCGCTGAAGTTCCAGATAGTAGTCATCGCCAAACACCTCTTTATACCACAGCACCTGCTTTTCGGCCTCATCGAGCTGTCCGGCCAGAATCAGCTTGGGTATCTCGCCGCCCAGGCATGCCGAGCACACTATCAATCCCTCGGAGTGAGCCGCAAGTTCGGACTTGTCAGTACGCGGATGGGAGTAAAATCCGTCGGTCCACGCCCGGCTGACCAGCTTGATCAGGTTATGGTAACCTTTTTCGTTTTTTGCCAGCACAATCAGGTGCCGGCCGGTATCTTTCTTGTCGGTGTGGGTCAGCAATGACTCGTTGGCCACATACATCTCACATCCGAAAATCGGCTTGAAAGGCTCCAGGCCCTCATCCTTGCGCTTGGAGTTTATTTTGTTGACATAGTTGAAAAACTCCTTTATGCCGAACATATTGCCATGGTCGGTGATAGCCAGGCCGGGCATGCCGTCGGCAATAGCTTTATCAACCAAGCCTTTCACCGAGGCCTGGCCGTCAAGCACTGAATATTGGGTGTGGACGTGAAGGTGTATGAATGGTTGCATAGCTCCCACAAAGTTAGCACTTATTTTCGTATTTTGCGGCAAGATGCGCCCGTTTTTTTCGCAATTCGAGTTCAAGGAGCTGACTCTTGGCCTCAAAGCCACCGGCATAGCCCGTCAAATCGCCATTGGCCCCCACCACGCGATGACACGGCAGGAGAATCGACAGCGCATTTGCGCCCACGGCCGACGCCACCGCCCTGACGCCTTGCGGGCACCCCACCCTGCGTGCAAGCTCCGCATATGAAATCGTCTCGCCATAACGGATTTCAGTCAGCGCCGTCCATATGCGCCGTTGAAATTCAGTGCCGGCAAGCAGCATTTCAACCGAGAACTCCACGCGGGTTCCTGCAAAGTATTCATCAAGTTCAGCCGCAGCCTGCCTGATGGCATCGCACGTTCCCGCGGTAAAGCCGGCATCGAGAAACCGTCCAATCCGGCGTGCGTTTGCCGCGGCCCGGCGGCTGCCGACCCAGTCGCACAAGCATATCCGGCCGCCGGCCGCCCCGAGCGTCAGCTCACCTGCCGTCGACGCATAGCGCGAAGTGATTATTTCGGTTTTCATGCTGCAAATCTACGAAAAAACTATTTGCCGCACTAAACGGTTATATAGAAAAACAAAATATTTTTTCCACTCAGCGATTATGAAAAAATTCGGTATATTCTATGGATCGACCACGGGAGTGACTGCCCGGGTGGCCAATATGATTGCATCAAAGCTCGGCATTGCGCCCGAGGATGTTCACGACGTGGCCAAAACAGCGCCCTCGGCCGTTGGCGAATATGAGAACCTGATTCTCGGCACCTCCACATGGGGCATGGGCGAGGAGCAGGACGACTGGCTTGACTTTCTCGACGGGCTCGACATGATTGACCTGCGGGGCAAGCGCATCGCACTGTTTGGCTGCGGCGACGAAACGATGGCCGACACCTTCTGCAGCGGCGTGGGCGAAATTTACAAACGGCTGAAAAACACCGGCGCCTACTTTATCGGCTCATATCCGGCCGACGTTTATACTTTCAACCATTCCGAAGCCATTGTCGACGGTCAGCCCGTGGGCCTGCTGCTCGACGAGGTGAACCATGCCGACCTCACCGACGGCCGCATTGACGGGTGGCTGCTCACTTTGCCGAGAGCATGATGCCATGGCGGGCCGACCGACATTCGGTTATTCCGCCATCGACTATTATATGGCGGTTGGCCATGGCCGACACGGTTGAAATCTCGTGGCTCACCATGAGTATGGTGGTATGGCTTGCCAGCGATTCCATTATGGAGTAGATTTTCGATTCAAAATGCTTGTCGACGTAGCTCAGCGGCTCGTCGAGCACCAGCAGCTCGGGGTCGGAGATGATGGCCCGGCCAAGGAGCGCCCGCTGCTGCTGGCCGCCCGAAAGCGCGCCTACAGGTTTCGACGCATGGGCCGTAAGCTCTATCAAATCGAGCATGCGGCCTACCCGTTGGCGCTCTTCGCCGGCCGTCAGTCCGCGGCCAAGCAGCCCCATGGCCACTACCTCGCGCACCGTAATCGGATACGACGAGTCGATGCTGTTTTTCTGAGGCAGATAGCCGGTGCGGAGTCCGCTCTGCAGCCTTATCACCCTGCCGGCCGTCGGCTTGAGCAAGCCGAGGATTATGCGGATAAGGGTGGTCTTTCCGCCGCCGTTGGGGCCGGTTATGAGCATGAAATCGCCCCGCGAGATACTCAGGTCCACATCCGACAGCACAGACCTGCGCCCGTGGGTCATGCCCACGTTGCGCAGCTCGAGCACCTTCGGCGCGAGCCTACTGTCGGGCAATGGCCCGGGCCGTCTGCAAAAGCTCGTCATCCCATTCATAGTTCAAGGGATTTATGGTGGTTACCCGCATGTCTGACTTGGCGGAAGCTACGGCTTCGGCACGCGATGAATCGAAATTCATCTGAATCAGAAACACCGCTGCGCCGCTGCGCCCTATGCGGTCAATCATCTCCTGCATCTCGCCAACGCTCGGCTCCTTGCCTTCGGCCCCCACGGCAATCTGCTGAAGGCCATAGTCGCGCGCGAAATAGCTGAGCGACGGGTGCCATACTACGAACGCCCCTCCCTTTAACGGAGCGAGCAGTTCGCGACACACTGAATCAACCGAATCAATCCTGGCAATGAGCGCGATGAAATTTGAATTGTATTCATCGGAATGTTCAGGGTCGAGCTCACTGACATTGCGGAGCATGTTTTCAGCCATTATGCGCGCATTGGCGGCCGAACTCCACACGTGAGGGTCTATGCCATGGTCGTGCCCGCACTCGGCGCTGACTATATATTCGATGGAGTCGGACACGTTGACTATCTTCAAATCGGGATTATTGGCCCGGATTTTGTCGATAACGGCGGCTTCGAAGCCCAGATTGCCCACGCACATGTAGCACCGGCTCTCTTCAAGAGTGGCCAGATGCGAAAAGGCAGGTTCATAGCTCTCGGGGTCGCCTCCGGCCGAAAGCAGGGTGCGCACCTCCATGCGGTCGCCAACAATCTGCTCGAGCAGCCAGCGCTGGGGCTCGATGCTCACGGTAATCACCGGCTTGCCCGCTCCCGAAGAATTTATGCAGCCACTCATCGCAAGAAGGGCGGCTGCATAAACAAGTTGAATCAGTTTGCGTTTCAATTTTTATTCGAATTCAATGAGATTTGCCTCAAGCCCCACAACGTCGCCGGGCTTCACAAACACTCGCTTTACCGTGGCGGCCTCTTCGGCCTCCACCTCATTCTCCATCTTCATGGCTTCGTAAACGAGCAGCAGGTCTCCGGGGTTCACTTTATCGCCGGGGGCTACGTTGATCGACAGGATAGTGCCCCCCATCGGAGCCTGGATCACCGGGCCGGTTATGGGTTCGGGCTTCGGCTCGGCAGCCTTGCGCGCAGCCTCGGCGGCCGCCGCTGCTTCGGCTTCGGCGCGCTGACGGGCATCAAATTCCTCGGCCCTGCGCTTTTTCAGGAATCCGGTGGCCACGGCCGGCAGCAGTTCAAGCAGAAGTTCCTCCTCTTTGTTTGAAGCGAGCTTCACGCCGCCATATTCGGGCAATTCGGGATTTTCAGGCGTTTTATACTTCGACGTGTCATAAGCCACCTCTTCAGGCGAACCGGTAATCTTTTCCCTGAATGCGGGGTCGATAGGCACCGGAGTGTGGCCATATTCGCCCTTGACGAGCGAAGTGAACTGCACCGACGGAGTGGAATAGTCAGGGTTACCCTTCTTGCGGTCAATGGCCAGGCTGACAGCCTGCGAGCCGACAATCTGCGAAGTGGGGGTGACCAACGGAATCAGGCCGGCATCGCGGCGCACCTTGGGTATCAGTTTCATTGCGTCGTCGAGCAGGTCGTCGGCCTTGAGCTGCTTGAGCTGGGCCACCATGTTGGAATACATTCCTCCGGGCACTTCGGCATTCCTCACCAGTTCATTGGGCTTAGGAAATCCGAAGTATTCCTCAATCGCATGACAGCAGTCGAGCAGCTCGGCCTCATTGCCAGCCTTGGCGGCACTGATTGCCTTGTCGAAGAGGGCATCGATTTCGGCAGGGAGCGCTTTGGGATCAAGCGGATTGAAGTCGCGCGGGAAGTGGTCTTTCTGCAGGTCGAACGCCGCCAGCGAGCGACGCACGTCGACCAACTGCTCGCGTATGCGGCCAACGGCCTCCATGTTTGCTTCAACTTCCACACCCAACTTACTACAGAACACATAGATAAGCTCAAGCGCGGGAGCCGCGGAGCCGCCGCCGAAATACCATATGTTGGTATCGAGAATATCTACGCCGTTGATTATCGCCATCAGCGCCGAAGCCAGGCCATAGCCGGGGGTGCAATGGGTGTGGAAATCAACCGGCACGCTCACATTGGCTTTAAGAGCGGAGATAATCGAGGCCGCCTTGGCCGGATTGACCAGTCCGGCCATATCCTTGAGGGTGATGATTTTTGCACCCAGAGCCTCCATCTGGCGGGCCTTGTCGACAAAATATTCGTCAGTGAAAATCTTTTTGGGTTTGGAGCCGAACAGTTTGGCGAAAAACGAACGTTGGTTATCGTCTTTGGGGTCGACGGTATAGCACACGGCGCCGTCGGCAATTCCGCCGAGTTCGTTTATCATCTTGATGGAATCGCGCACGTTGTCGATGTCGTTGAGGGCGTCGAATATGCGCATCACGTTCAGTCCGTTGGCGATAGCCTCCTTATAGAATCCCTCGAGCACGCTGTTGGGATAAGGCACGTAGCCGAACAGGTTGCGGCCGCGGCTCAGGGCCGACAGGAGCGACTTGCCGTTCATCGCCTTGGAGATGATGCGCAGGCGGTCCCACGGGCTCTCGTCGAGATAGCGCATTACAGAGTCAGGCACTGCACCGCCCCACACTTCCATGATGTAGAATCCGGCATCTTCATAGAGCGGAAGCAACTTATCTATTTCAGATTGTGGCATACGCGTGGCGAAAAGCGACTGCTGACCGTCGCGGAGCGTAAGGTCTCGAATTTTCAGTTTACGTTTTTCCATAAATAAAATAGTTCGTGTTAAATTAAGCACAAAGTTAATGCTTTTCCGCGACACTTGCAAATATTCCGCCTACGTTGCATGAGTTAGGATTTTTTCGTAACTTTGTGCGTTGAAACATCACCGAAACCGCCCACAGAGAATGAAGAAACTGCTCTCAATCAGCATATTACTCTTGTCGCTCGGCATCATCACGTCGTGCGGCGAATATCAGCGCGTACTCAAGAGCAACGACGCCACCACCAAATTTGAATATGCGAAAAAATGGTATGACGAAGGGAAATACGCTCAGGCAGCCAGCGTTTTGAGCGAAATGGTCAGCACCTCAAAGGGCACGACGAGAGCCGAAGAAGTGCTGTATATGCTTGGCATGTGCAACTACTACAATAAAGACTACCTCACCGCGGGAACATATCTGCACATGTACTACACCCGCTATCCCAAAGGCAAATATGCCGAAGATGCCCACTACTACTGCGGCATGGGCTACTATCTCGACTCGCCCGACGTGCAGCTCGACCAGAGCCAGACGGTGCAGGCAATCGAGGAGCTCACTAATTTTCTCGAGCTCTACCCCAACAGCGACCGCGTGCCCGAAGTGCGCAACGCCATCTTTGCCATGCAGGATAAGCTGGCCCAGAAAGAACTCATGAACGCGCAGCTCTATTACAACCTCGGCACCTATGGCGGCAACAACTTCCAGAGCGCGATAATCGTTTGCCGCAACGCCCTGAAGAAATATCCCTACTCAATTTATAAAGAGCAGTTTGACATGCTCATACTCAAGAGCCGCTTCAAGGAGGCCGAACTGTCGGTAATCGAAAAGCAAGCCGACCGCTACCGCGCCGTGGTCGATGAATACTACACGTTCATAACCACCTACCCCGAAAGCAACTTCCGCGAAGAGGCCGACAACATCTTTCAGATTGCATCAAAACACATTTCAGAATAATCACAAAGCATACACATAGCATGGACTACAAGAAGACTAACGCTCCAATCAACACCGTGACCCGCGACATGGTGAAGCTCTCGGAAGATACGGGCAACGTGTACGAAACAGTGGCTATCATCGCCAAACGCGCCAACCAGATTTCCGACCAGATGAAGCACGACCTGGAAAAGAAACTCCAGGAATTCGCTTCGCTCAACGACAACCTCGAAGAAGTGACTGAAAACCGCGAGCAGATTGAAATTTCGCGCTATTACGAGAAGTTGCCCAAACCCACTCTCATCGCCGCCCAGGAATATGAAGACGGCAAGTTGCACTACCGCAACCCCGCCCGCGATAAAAACATGGACTAAGTGAAGCTCTACGGACTCATAGGCTTCCCCCTCGGTCATTCCTTCTCTGCCCGTTTTTTCTCCGAAAAATTCGGCCGGGAAGGAATTGATGCGCAATATCGCAACTTCGAGCTGCCCGATATCGGCGAGTTCATGGAACTGCTTGCCGAATATCCCGGGCTCGAAGGGCTGAACGTGACCATTCCCTACAAAGAGAAAATCATACCCTACCTCACCTCGCTCTCACCCCAGGCGCAGGCCATAGGCGCGGTCAACACAATCAGGATTGTCCACGATGCCGATGGCAACGTCACCGCCCTCGAGGGCCACAACACCGATGCCCCCGCTTTTGCCCGCACCCTGGCCCCTCTGCTTCCGCATGAGGCAGTCAGCGCGCTGATACTCGGCACCGGAGGCGCGTCAAAGGCCGTTGGAGCCGCTTTGTCGGCGCTCGGCGTGAGCCATATGTTCGTGAGCCGCACACCCGCTGCCGGCCGCCTTACCTATGCCGACCTGACGCGCGAGGTAATGGAGGCCAATCGCGTCATAGTCAACTGCACGCCCTCGGGCATGAGCCCCGATACGGAGGCCTGCCCGCCTATTCCCTACGGCCTCATTACAGGCAGCCACATCTGCTACGACCTGATTTACAACCCGGCCGAAACCCTGTTCATGCGCAAAGCCGCCGCCCAGGGAGCCACCACGGCCAACGGACTGGCAATGCTTCACCTCCAGGCCCTGCTGGCCTGGAATATCTGGACCCGACAACAGCCATGCTCGTAAAAACATACGGTGCAGCCGTTCAAGGCATAGATGCCCTGATTATCACCATAGAGGTGGCTATAAGCAAGGGCTTTGAGTTTTCGATAGTGGGCCTGCCCGACACCGCTGTCAAGGAGAGCTACGACCGGGTGATGAGCGCCATAGGCCAGAGCGAACTGGTGCCCCCACACAAGCAGATACTCGTCAACATGTCGCCGGCCGACGTCCGCAAGGAAGGCGCGGCCTACGACCTGCCGATTGCCGTAGGCATTCTTGCTGCCGACAGTCAGATTCAATGCCCCCACCTTGGCAAATACATGATAATGGGCGAACTCGGCCTCGACGGAACCCTGCTGCCCATACGCGGCGCATTGCCTATCGCCATCAAGGCCCGCGAGGCCGGCTATGAAGGCTTGATTCTGCCGCAGGCCAATGCCGACGAGGCAGCGGTGGTGAACCGTCTGAAAATCTTCGGAGCCAGGAATCTCGCTGAGGTGGTAGGATTTCTCAACGGCGTTGCCGAGATTGAGCCGACGGTGGTCGACACCAGAGCCGAATTCGCCAGGGCTGCCGACCTGTTTGACTTCGACTTCTCGGAGGTGAAGGGCCAGGAGCTGGTTAAACGGGCATTTGAAGTGGCATGCGCTGGCGGCCATAACATACTGCTCGTAGGCCCTCCGGGCTCGGGCAAATCGATGATGGCCAAGCGACTTCCCTCAATCTTGCCCCCGCTCACACTAAGCGAGGCTCTGGAAACGACAAAAATACACTCCGTGGCCGGCAAACTGCCGCGAGGCTCGCACCTGATGACGTCGCGTCCGTTTCGGGCACCTCACCACACGATTTCGAGCGTGGCCCTCGTGGGTGGAGGCAGCACCCACCCCATGCCAGGCGAGATATCGCTGGCCCACAACGGCATTTTGTTTCTCGACGAACTGCCCGAATTCAGCCGCCAGGTGCTTGAAGT
>CAYUFQ010000074.1:0-8225 GCA_964444045.1 uncultured Bacteroides sp. | reverse complement strand
GAAGAAATACCTCGACGAGTGCGGTCCGGCCAATTTCTATGCCGTGAAGGATGGCAAGTACATCACTCCCAAGTCCGACTCCATTCTGCCCTCGATCACCAATATGAGCCTCATGCAGCTCGCGCGCGACATGGGCATAGAGGTCGAGGAGCGACAGATTACGGTCGACGAACTCGCCGACGTGACCGAAGCCGCCGCCTGCGGCACTGCAGCCGTATGCTCGCCCGTAGGCGAAATCGACGACCTCGACACCGGTGTGAAGTACGTCATCGCCAAGGACGGCAAGCCCGGCCCTGTCACGGTGGCTCTCTACAATAAGCTCAACGCCATCCGCGCCGGTCTCGAGCCCGACGTCCATGGCTGGAACACAATCGTAGAATGAGCGCCCCTTTCGACTGCAATTCGCTCATAGAAAGCATATATCCCGCCGGCCGCAAGGTCAGCGGGATTTTGCTGTCGCATAGCCGTTCGGTGGCCGACCTCGCTCTTGAGATTGCGCATGCCAAATCCCTGCCGCTCAGCGATGATGATATCCGCGCCGCAGCCATGCTCCACGATATCGGCATAATCCGCACCAACGCTCCCGGCATAGGCTGCTACGGATCGGCGCCGTATCTGACCCACGGTGCCATCGGCGCCGACATGCTGCGGGGCGCCGGAGCGCCCGAGGCGTATGCACGTGTGGCCGAGCGCCATACCGGTGCCGGCCTGACTGCCGGTGAAATCGCCGCTGCCGGACTGCCGCTGCCCCCGGGCCGCAGCTATATGCCCGAAACACTCCTTGAGCGCCTGATTTGCTACGCCGACTGCTTCTACAGCAAAGGCGGCGACGGCCTCAAAAAATCGCTTGACCGAGTAGAGCGCTCAATGGCCAAATTCGGCCCTGCCGTGCTCACCCGCTTCCGCGAATTGCACAGGGAGTTTGCAATCTGACCACTCTGAGTACTCCGAGAACTCTGAGCTCTCTATTATTTCAGCCTGATGCCGGTTTCGGTGCTCCTAAGTACGTTTTCGAGCTTGATTTTGCGGCGAACGTTGCGGCGCATGTTCCAGCGCAGCAATATCCACGGGCGCAGGCCGCTGTCGAGCAGCGTGGTGCTTGCCTCGGATCGGAACGTGCCGTTGTCGGTGATTACAACCGATTTGCTATTGCCGCAGAAGCCCTGCAGGCACACCGCCACATAGAAATTGGGCGTAATGTTGTAGTTGACCTGCACGTTGGCCATCAGCGGGCGCAGATTGCGCGTGGTGGTGATGTCGGTGTAGTTGCGGGGTGTGGCAGAGATGTCGCCTCCGAAGTAAAACTTGCGCCACCACGCCGCGAAGCCTCCCGAATATGTGAAGCTTCCCAATGGAGATAGCCCGGTGTAGTATCGGCGAACATAGCTCACGCCGCCGTAAACTCGGCCGCTCAGAGGTCCGCGGCTGAAGCGGTAACTCAGATTTGCTTCTGCCGTGTAGTTGTGGTAGCGTCCGAGGTTCATGTATGTGCTGACGTAGACACCCCGGTCGTCGGTATAGCCGGCCGGCACTATCACGTCGCGGAAAAAATTCGCGCCCGCAGCGGCCGAGGCGTAAAAGCCACCGGTATTAAATGTGTAGGTAGCTTTTACAGAGTGGAATGTCTGCGGCACAAGGGCCGGATTGCCACGGCTCTCGGTGAGAGAATCTGTGGAAGTGTTGTAGGGATTGAGCTTGCCGGCATCTGGCGCCGAGTTGCTCATGGTGTAGTAGGCTTGCACACTATTGTGAGAGTCGAATTGCCATGTGCCGCTCACAGTTAGGCGCGGCCGCACGTAATTATTGGTGTAATCTGCCGCCGACAGCCACCGGGCCTGCACGCCGCCCGACAGCATATAGTAGAGTTTATTGAATGCACTCCCTGAAAAACCGGCGTAGACATACTCGTCGTAATTGGAATGGTGGAAAACCGGCTGATGGAGCATACCGATGCGGTCGCGCAGCATTGTTGTATAGGAGCCTGCCTGCAGCGTGTTGCCATTGGCGAAGATTTTCATGAAATCAATGCTCACGTTGCCCGAGTTGCGGCGGTTGTTGTAGTGGAGAGAGTTCGCGCGCACCTCAGGGCCGAAATACTCCCTTCCCTCGGCTTCCAGGCGATTCCAATTATTATTGTATCCGCCGCTTATCTCCAGTTGTGCTGAGGAAGAGAAATCGTGGCGGTAATAAATCGACGAAGTAAACACAGAGCTTCGGTTACAGCCGTTTTCTACCATCGAGTATGGCAGTCGAAGGGCTGAGACAAACTCGCCTGTACGCGCGGTGCGGTCGCTTTCGCTGTCGTATTTCTCGTAGAGCTCAACGGCCAGATAATCCTTCGGCGTGGGAAGGTATTTGAAAATCAGCTCACCCAGATATGAATGGCCGTCGCTGCGCGTGGTCAGGTCATAAGTTTGCGAGTAATCGGAGTTTTGCTGAGCGACGTGCCCTTCAGAATCATTGTGGTGGGTATAGTTGGCCGACGCGCGCCCGTAGAGGCTCACTTTCTCGTTGCCTACCTCGAAGTAGCCCACACCGAAGCCCTTGCCGAGCGGCACCTCGTGGCGCGTGGCCAGTTCGGTCCAGACGTAGGGCGGTCGGTTCTTGCGGAGCTGAATGTTAATTATTGAAGTGACACCTCGGGCAAGATAACGTGCAGGCACTGCGTCGATTACCTCGACATATTCTATATCGGCCGGCAGGATAGGCTTGATGCCTGAGTTGAGTTCCGCGCCGTTGACGAGCACCAGCGGCGAGTTGCCGTCGAGGGTGGTGACAGTGGCATTGAAGGGGTCGGAAACTATCGTGGGAATCTCTTTCAGTGCCATGAAGGGGTCGTTCATCGCGCGGGCCTCGGCCGAGAGGTAGAAGCGCTCGCCGTTGGCCAGGCGCTTCACTGTGGCACTGCGGTCTGATGTCACAGTGAGCTCGTTGAGTGTCACATGTTCCTCGGGCTGCTGTGCCCTGCATAGCAGCGACGCGAAGAGAATTGGAATGATGACTGAAAAAACTTTTCCCATATCTTGTTTTTATTGGAATGCCTCGGGAGTCCCTTGCACAAACAGATGTAAGTAACCCTGCTCGGTCCACCAGAAACCGACGTTTATAGTCTCGTCGTTGTTGTATATGTTCAGAATAATGTGTTCGCGGCCGTCCTTATAGCCTTCGGCGATATTGTAGGCCCGCTCGCTGTCTTTTTCCACCAAAGCCTTAACTTCTGCACACAGCTCGGGGTCACATTCGGCGGTGATGCTTCGGAAATAATTGCCCGGCCCGCGGTTAGTGGCGAATTTATATCCCGTGCGTCGCAGCTCTTTTCGTGAAAACACCGATTCGCACGCCAGATTTGGCGGTGTGGCAACTGCACTGAGACTCAGGATGCTGAGGAGGAAAATAATAAGTAAGCGTTTCATCGTGTTTGCAATATTTCGTTCATCATCCGTAGGCTCAAGTCCTGCTCGGAGTTCATAGCTTCATGCAGCATGGCGAGGCTTGAGCTTTCAATCTCGGCGGCCGCTCGGGCGGCTTCGTCGTGCGTCAGCTCGCGACCGTCAATGATCACGCACACATACTCAGGCACCCGGCGGTGACGGTTGTCGAGATGTATGGCTATGGCTGTCGATAGCAGCAAGACCAGGCATGCGGCAGCCCGCGTAATCCAGGGCGATAGTCGTCTGCGCCTCCTGAGAGGCATGGCCCCTGCCAGGAGCTCCACGCCCATCTCAGCGCGCACCTCATCGAGCAGAGCCGAGGAGGCCCCGGTGCTGAAAAGCAGCAAAGCAAGCTCTCGCTCCTCGGTGAGGCTCAGGCGGCAGTCGAGATAGGCCCGGGCCAGTTGCTCGAGTTCGGTTATATTTAATTCTTCGGGTATATTCATATATTGAGGTCGGTGAAAGTGTCCTTTATTTTTTTGCGTGCGCGACTCATGTTCATACGCACTGCTTCGACGGTGAGACCCAATTCGGTGGCAATTTCGGGATAATCCATATCGTCTGCGACGGCTAATTCGAAAATGCGGCGCTGCAGGGGTGTGAGGGCGGCCAGAGCTATAGCGCGGAGCCGCTCTGCATCGCCGGTGTCGATATCGTCGACGCTAAGTTCTATTTCGTCGATATTAATTTTGTTGCGCCGGCTTTTGAGCTTGTTGATGCAGATGTTGCGCACCACAACGAACAGACGGTTGCGAGCCTCGGCCGAGGTGTGGGGCATGCGTGTGTTCCACAGATTGCAGAACGCATCCTGCACGGCATCCTCGGCCTCCGCCTCGTCGTTGAGGAGGACGGTGGCTGCCCGATGCAGTTTATGGCGGAGCCTGTTGAAGGTTTCTATGAGGGTCTCGGTGCTCATTCTATCTTTATTACAATGAGCCGGGCTATTTGTAACAGTTAATTGGACAAATTGGTCTAATAAAAAATCCCGCCGGGGGCGGGATTTTCGTGAGGGTATTGTTTTGGTAAGGTTTAGTCTTTCCAGGCAAGGTCGGTGGCAGTGACGTTGAGGGGCAGACGGGCCGCGATTTTGTCGGAGCCGGTGCCGACGAGAATCTCGAATTTGCCGGGCTCTACCTCCCACTGCTTGCGGTCGGGGTTGTAGTAGGCAAAAGCGTCCTTGCCGAGGGTGAGGTGCACGACTTCGGTCTGGCCGGGCTTGAGATTCACTTTCTTGAAGGCCTTCAGCTCCTTGACAGGGCGCACTACCGAGCTCTTGACGTCGCGCACGTAGACCTGCACCACTTCGGCGCCCTCGCGGCTGCCGGTATTGGTCACAGGCACGCTGACGGTGACAGTGCCGTCGGCAGGAAGTTCCTTGGCCGAGAGACTTGCCTGTCCGAGCTCGAAGGTGGTATAGCTCAGGCCATGGCCGAAGGCGTAGTTCACGCGTGCCGGTTTGAGCTTGTCGGTGTGGCGATAGCCAATGTCGAGGCCCTCCTTATATGTCACATCGCCGTCGACGCCGGGGTACATCGAGGGGTCGGCGGTAGCGTGGGGGGCATAGTCGGTGAGAGCCACGGCCATGGTGAATGGCAGCTTGCCCGAGGGATTTGCCTCGCCGAAGAGCACATCGGCAAGGGCGTTGCCGGCCTCGGAACCGTAGTACCAGCCCTGCACGATAGCGGGCACCTGATCTTTCCACGGCATGGCGTAGGCATTGCCGGTGATGTTGACCACTACGGTGTTGGGGTTGGCCTGAGCGAGAGCCGAGATTACGGCGTCCTGGTTGTAGGGCAGACCGAACGACTCGCGGTCGGCACCTTCGGCATCCTGATGGTCGGCCTTGTTGAGACCGCCGATAAAGATTACCATGTCGGCATCCTTCGCGGCTGTCACGGCGTCGGCTATGAGCTGCTCGGGGGTGCGGGCGTCGGTGAGATCCTGGCCGGTGGTCACGCCGTTGTATTCGCCGGTGGTGTCGCCCACATATCCGCGCTCATACGCCACTTCGATGCCTTTGTCGGCAGCCATGCGACGGATGCCGTCGAGGGGCAGAATCTCATGCTGCACCTTTAGCGACGATGATCCACCGCCTACGGTCATCATCTTTATGGCGTTCTCGCCCACGACGAGGATTTTCTTCGTGTCGGGGGCTATGGGCAGCAGGCCGCGGTCGTTCTTGAGCAGCACGGTGCCTGCGGCGCCGATGGTGCGGGCAGCGGCATAGTGCTCGTCGCTGTTGAGCGAGCCGTAGGGGCGGTTGCGGTTCATCTCGGTGCGCATGATCAGGCGCAGCACGCGCGCGGCCTTGTCGTCGAGCTCCTTGGTGTCCATCTTACCTTCTTCGATAAGCTTCTGGTAAGGCTTGGCCAGATAGTAGCTGTCGTAGGCATTGCTGGCACCCCAGTTGAGGCCGTTGGTCCATGAGCCGAATTCCATGTCGAGGCCGTTGGCAGCCACTTTCTCGGTGTTGTGCACGGCGCCCCAGTCGCTGATAGCTACGCCGTCGAATCCCCAGTCGCCCTTGAGGATGTCGAGCAGCAGCACGGAGTTCTCGCAGGCGTGGTCGCCGGCATACTTGTTGTATCCGGGCATGATGGCCCATGCGCCGCCGTCCTTGATGGCGGCCTTGAAGCCGGGCAGGTAGATTTCATGGAGGGTGCGGTCGTCGACGAGAACGTTGACGAGGTGACGGTCAACCTCCTGATTGTTCAGCGCATAGTGTTTTACGCAGGCAGCCACGCCGTTGGCCTGCACGCCCTGCACATAGGGCACCACCATCACTGAGGTAAGATAAGGGTCTTCGCCCATATACTCGAAATTGCGGCCGTTGAGGGGGGTGCGGTAAATATTTACACCCGGGCCAAGAAGAACATTTTTCTGGCGGTAGCGAGCCTCTTCGCCAATGGATTTGCCATAGAGAGCCGACATGGCGGGGTCCCACGTGGCGGCCAGGCAGGTGAGCGCTGGGAATGCCACGCACGAGTCGTTGGTGGCGCCGGCCTGCTCCCATTCATCCCAGAGCACGTCGGGGCGGATGCCGTGGGGGCCGTCGGTACACCACACACCGGGTATGCCGAGGCGCTGCACGCCCGGCGAGCTGAACTTGCTCTGGGCGTGTATGATAGCGATTTTCTCGGAGGTGGTCATGCGCGAGAGCGCGTCGTGCACCCGGGCTTCGATATCCTGACTATCGTCAAGATAGACCGGAGTCTCGGCCGACATCGCCGCCGGCAGAGCCAGAGCGGCACCGAATAGGATAGCTTTGAGGGCTGCTTTCATTTGGCTTAAATTATAAGGTTGAATCATAAAGTTAGAATTGGCAATTGCATTTGTGAAAGGGCGCTTAGGGACCTTAAGGACTTTAAAGACCTTAAAGACCCTAAGCTCCTTAAATTTTATATATTAGGGCTATCCCACACCTTGGTTTCCGTGCAAGTGGCCTTGGCGGTCTGGTTGCCGAGAGTGAACTGGAATTCGCCCTTCTCGATGGTCCAGCGGCCGTCGTAGCCAACGAAAGCGAGATCGCTCGCGGGGATGGTGAACTCAACGCGCTTGGTTTCGCCGGGCTTGAGGCTGATCTTGTCGAAGCCGCGCACTCGCAGCACGTCGGGAGTGATCGAAGCCACCAGGTCGGAACTATAGAAGATCACAGCCTCCATGCCCTCGACGTCGCCGGTGTTCTTCACGTCGACACTGACGGTGAGATTGTCGGCGGGGCCGAATTCAGCCTTGTCGACGCGGATATCGCTGTATTCAAAGGTAGTGTAGCTCATGCCGAAGCCGAAGGGCCACTGCACGTCCACATCGGCGCTGTAGTTATAAGCTCCGGCCATGGTCGAGACAGTCTCAGAGGGCTTGTGGTCGTAGGTGGCCAGGGCGTTGATCCACTTGGGATAGGTGTAGGGGAGTTTGCCGCTGAAATTGCGCTTGCCGGCCAGGAGCTGAGCCAGAGCATCGCCGCCATAGTTGCCGGGCAGGAGCACGTCGACCACAGCCGAAGCCAGAGGCTCGAGCTCGCGGATGATGCGCGGACGGCCGCCGTTGAGCACGAGCACGATAGGCTTGCCCGTAGCAGCCAGAGCCTTGACGAGTGCGGTCTGGTTGGCCGAGAGATGGAGGTCGTTGGTATTGCCGGGGGTCTCGCAGTAGGAATTCTCGCCCACGCAGGCCACGATGACGTCGGCACCGCGGGCTGCAGCCACAGCGCGGTCGATGCGCACGTTGACTTCGCTCTCCCACTGACCGTAAGCTTCGTTGTAGTCCATGCCCTGCTCGAGGGTCACCTTGTCGGCGCCGAACTCATTGCACATAGCCTCGTAGATGGTGTTGTACTGCTGGTGGAAAATGGGCATCTCCGAGCCCTGCCAGGTGTAGGACCAGCCGCCGTTGAGGCTGCGCATGGAGTTGGCGTTGGGGCCGGTGACGAGGATACGCTTGCCGGCACTCAGGGGCAGTGTGCCCTTGTCGTTCTTGAGCAGGATTTCGCTCTGTGCGGCCAGTTCGAGCGACTTGGCGGCATGCTCGGCGCTGCCGAAGAGGGGATAATCCTTGGGATTGGTGACGGGCACGTCGAAGAGGCCCAGACGCAGCTTGAAGCGGATGATGCGCGACACGGCGTCGTCGATGCGGCTCATGGGCACTTCGCCTTCCGACACGAGCTCCATGAGCTGGGTGCAGAACTCTACGTCGTAGGGGGTCATCGACATATCGATACCGGCGTTGATAGCCAGTTTGATAGCTTCCTTATAGTCGTGGGCAATCTTGTCGCGGCGCCACAGGTTGTGGATGTCG
>CAYUFQ010000073.1:4020-8268 GCA_964444045.1 uncultured Bacteroides sp. | reverse complement strand
CTGATGCGCAATCAGTTCCTCCACCTTGGCGCGCTTGCCCGTGAGGTCATTGCTCGCCGACAGGTTCACGATGATTTCGGCGCCGGCCAGCGCCTGGTGGGTCGACACCGGTATGGGCGCCCACAGGTCTTCGCATATCTCCACTCCGAAGCGCACGCCGTCGAGCACATAGAGCTGATGCTGGGCGCGCGCATCATGGCGAAACCAGCGCTTCTCGTAAAACTCGCCGTAGTTAGGCAGGTATTCCTTTGACTGCACGCCCTTTATCTCGCCCGAGGAAATCACGGCGCCGCAATTGCGCAGGGCGCCGTTGATCATCAGCGGCACTCCCACCACCAGCACCATAGGCATCGAGGCCGTTGCGGCGGCTATGCGGTGAAGCTCATCGAACGCGGAGTCGATGAGGGTGGGTTGCAGAAAGAGGTCACCGCACGTATATGCGGTGACGCTCAATTCGGGAAACACTGCCAGGCGCACGCCGTCGGCGGCCATTTTCCACGCCAGGTCGATGATATGGTCGGCATTGGCCGTGCAATCGGCCACCTCTACGCGGGGCACGGCAGCGGCCACGCGCACAAAGCCTTGACGGTTCACTGCGGTCAGAAGGGCAGGTCTTCGTTAGCTCCGGCGGCTGGCAGGTCGGCGGGAGCCGGGGGGAAGTCGCCGGGAATTCCGGCGGGTGCGGCGGCCATGCCGGCGGCGGGTGCGGGAGCGGCGGCGCCCTTGTCTACGCGGAAGGCGCGCACGTCGGTGTACCAGCGGCCGTTATATTCGCGGCTCTCAAGGTCGAAGCTCACCGTCACGTCCTCGCCAACGGCCATCGGATACTGGTCGATGCGGTCGCCGAACAGGTTGAAGCAAACCTTCTTGGGATATGTCTCCTGGGTTTCGAGCACGTATTCGCGCTTGCGCCATGCGTTGCCGGCCTTCGAGGTGCCCCCCTGTTCGGGCAGCGCGGCTATGATTTTACCTTTAATTTCCATTTCTCGTATCTATTTGAATCTTATTTAATTGAGTCGATATAGGCTTTCATTTCAGGAGTGTGCTTCTCAACGCTCTGCAGCAGCTTGAACTGGGCCTTTGAGCGCACCAGATTGTGTTCGGGATACTGAATCTTGTAGTACGTATCGCCGTTGATGTAGTCGGCCAGGAAGCGCACCGTCTGCATATAGGGGAAGAGTGCGGCGGCATAGGGCAGATTCTCTATCTCGATGGGCAGGAGGAACTCCTTGGCCGTCGACAGATAGCCCTCGGTGAATGCCTTGAAGATATCCATGTTGAACTCAACGTTGTCGAGGTTCGGATCATCTTCCAGGCCGGTGTTGGCGCCGGTGCGGAGGAAGTCGCCGTAGTCGCTGAACACGAAGCTGGGCATCACCGTGTCGAGGTCGATGACGCAGAGCACCGTCTTGCCGTCTTCGTCAAACATCATGTTGTTCACCTTGGTGTCGCAATGGCAGATGCGCTTGGGCAGCTTGCCCTCGCGGCCAAGGCGCTCGGCCTTACACATCTCTTCGGCACGGCTCTCAAGCTCGTCGAGCAGCCACTGCACCTCCTTCACCCGCCCCTTGGGGTCGGCGGCGACGGCCTCGCGCAGCTGGCGCAGACGCAGCTCCATGTTGTGGAAGTCGGGAATCGACTCAACCAGCTTGTCGGGTATATCCACCAGCATGGCCTCGAAATGCCCGAACGCGCGGCCGGCATCGCGGCTGCTGTCGGGCGTGACGGCCTCGAAAGTCTGCGCGCGGGGAATGAACACCATGATGCGCCAGTAGCTCTCGCCGTCGAAATAATATGTCTTGTCGCCATCCTTGAGCGGAACGAAAGTAAGCACCTTGCGGTCAATGTCGGCGGCACCTTCGGCCTCGAGCTTGCGGCGTATGTGGCCGGTCACGGCGGCGATGTTGTTCTGCAGCCCGTCAACGTCGGTGAAAATATTATGATTGATGCGCTGGAGCACATAGTCGGGAGCGTCAGCCTCCTTGGTGCGCACCACGAACGTGTCGTTGATCAGTCCGTTGCCCAGAGGCTTCACGGTGTCGACAGTGCCCTTGACGGCAAACTTGTCAATGATGTTGTTAAGGTCTTTCATGTGATGATGAGGGTTTATATGTATGCCACAAATTTACGACATTTTTCCGAGCCGCCGAAATTTTCAGTCAAAAAAAGTTGCCCGGCTCAACGCACTTTGTGCTGAGTCGGGCACCAAAAGGCCGGCGGCCACGCGGCGGCATCAGTCGCGGCGGAAAAGGTCGCGCGTGTACACCTTGCCGGCAACCGGATCAAGCACCGGATCATACCGGTTGGCGAGTATCGCCTGGCTGCGCCGCTTGAACTCCTCGATATCGTTCACCACCTCGCTGCCGAAGAAAGTAGTGCCGTCGGCAAGCGTAGGCTCGTAGATAATCACCTTGGCCCCCTTGGCCTTGATGCGCTTCATCACGCCCTGAATCGACGACTGCCTGAAATTATCGGAATTCGACTTCATCGTCAGCCTATACACGCCGATAACGCACTCCCGCTCCGGAGCCTTGCCATATGTATTATCCTGAGTGTAACCGTAATAACCCGCCATGCGGAGCACCTGGTCGGCAATGAAATCCTTGCGCGTGCGGTTGCTCTCCACTATGGCCGTCATCATATTCTGAGGCACGTCGGCATAATTGGCCAGCAACTGCTTGGTATCCTTCGGCAGGCAATAGCCCCCGTAGCCAAACGACGGGTTGTTATAATGCGAGCCGATGCGCGGATCAAGCCCCACCCCCTCGATGATGGCCTGCGAATTCAGCCCCTTCACCTCGGCATACGTGTCGAGCTCATTGAAATAGCTGACCCTCAGAGCCAGATAAGTGTTGGCAAAGAGCTTCACGGCCTCCGCCTCCTGCATGCCCATATAGAGCGTGGGGATATCCTCCTTGAGCGCACCCTGCCGCAACAGCGCCGCGAAAGTTTCGGCCGCCCCGGTCATCGCCTCCACGTCGGTCAGCGCGGCAATCGCCGCATTCTCCGCCTCCGCCTCAGGCCGGTCGATAACCTTGGGCACCCCCGCTATGATGCGCGACGGATACAGATTGTCAAACAGCGCCTTGCTCTCGCGCAGAAACTCCGGGAAAAAGAGCAGATTGAACCGCCCCACCCCCTTGGCCGCATACTTGACGTAAAGGCCGCGGCAATAACCCACCGGGATGGTCGACTTTATCACCATCACCGCATCCGGATTGACACTCAGCACCAGGTCAATCACATCCTCGATGCAATGCGTATCAAACGAATTCTTCACGGGATCATAATTCGTCGGGGCGGCGATTACCACGAAATCGGCATCCCTGTAGGCCGACGCGCCATCGAGCGTCGCAGTCAGGTCAAGACACTTCTCGGCGAAAAACTTCTCGATATACTCATCCTGAATCGGCGAAACGCGCCTGTTGATTTTCTCCACCTTCTCCGGAATCACATCAACAGCCACCACCCGGTTATGCTGCGCCAGCAGCGTCGCGATGCTCAGCCCGACGTAACCCGTCCCCGCCACCGCGATATAATATCCGCTCAAACAATCCGTACTGTCCGACATGCGTCCGGCTATATTAACTCGTTATCGTATTGCATTTTCCGCCCGAGCACGGTGCAGAAAATCATCTGAATATCTTTGGCAAAACTATAGTGATGAAGATAGTAGCGGTTAATCCTCACCTTATCGGGATATATCACCTTATCATTATATTCCTCGGCAATCTCCCGCGCCGCGCGCTTATCGCCATCAGCCTGCCTCGCAGCCACATATGCCGCAATCATCTCTTCCTCAGCCCGATATTTCAACGTGGCAGGTCCGGTTATGCCCGGACGCAGTTTCAGAATCTCACGGTCCTCTCCTTCAAGCTGGTCAGCATAGCCCGGAACGTCGGGTCGCGGGCCCACGAAACTCATATTCCCGATTAACACATCCCATAGGCCCGGCAGTTCATCAAGCTTATAGCGACGCAACTTAGCGCCCAGAGGCGTTATGCGGTTATCGCCCGCCACACTCACCGTCGAGCCACTATGCCTAACGGCCATAGTCCGGAACTTATGGCAGGTAAACAACTTGCCATCCTTCCCTACACGCTTTTGCCGGAATATGACCGGACCACCCGGCATTTTCACCCGTATCAGTATAGCGACTATCAGAAACACAGGCCACAGACACAACAGCCCTATCAGAGCCATGAACCTGTCAAATATAAATTTCAAGCACACAATCTTCGTTTCAAG
>CAYUFQ010000073.1:0-3920 GCA_964444045.1 uncultured Bacteroides sp. | reverse complement strand
CGATATATTCTTTCGAGTATAGTCATTGAGTAATGTCAGTGTTCTGATTGTATTACCCGCGACTATACAATATCAACGTGTCAGTATTTGCCGCGGCGCATCTCTTCCAAACGAAGAAGATACACAATCTTTGGGTGCTTAATGTATTTTCTTAACGGATAAACACAGTTTACTATGAATTTCAGCCAGGGTTTGTAGTAGATAGACATGTGGCAGAACGCACGCCTGAATCCAAGTTTCTCAATCAGGAAATTTTGAATGTTGCTATGTTCCGTTATGCTTCGTGCTGATGATATGACAATTTTGAACCTTTTTTCTCCCAAATAATATCTGTTACGCGCATCATATAGACCATACATTATATAATACTTCGGAAGAAACTCAGGATTAGCCTTTGACGTCTGGAAATCTACTATATCGCCTTTTCTCTTACATATTGAGTATGCCTCTAAACGCCCTGTTTCGCGGTCGATTGCACCCCAGATATCAACGTCACGGTCAATCTTACAGGCACTTTTCTCAAAATCCGCCCTTGTCTGGCGATATCCGTCATTGACCTTATAATGGCTGAATGCAGCGTCATATACATCATAGGCAAATCTTTGATACGTTACCTTGTCAATAAGCCGGTATTCAAACCGGGCATTCGCCTTCTCGATATATTTCCGGACTTTCTTGGAGTAATCACTTTCTGAATAAGACTCCTTTATAATAAACCAAAAGTTGGTTTCCTCATCGCAATCCCAGTCATACAGGTTTTGAAGCATCCATGCATTACTTCCGTAAAGCAACTGTCTGGCTTGCGCTTCGGTCAGTCTTTTTTCATCAGGAGATGGTCCGCGCCATATGAGGCAATGTTTATACTCAGAATACCCCCCCCCGATTGCTAACAGATTGCTACCCAGCATATTACAACACATTCGATTTGTCATCTTTTCACAAAAGGCAATTTCAGGATTCCCATCAGGGATCCGCAGCCATACGATAGATGAAGCACAAAGAAAGTCTTAATCAAATCCAGGCAATTCAGCTTTTCCCTCTTGGATATCTTGATGCTGATTGCCGACACCAGCACCGTGTAACACAGCAATGAGGCCACAGCCAGCCATATCAGAGGATGCCAGAAAATCGCTCCGATAACCGGCAACATCAGCGAAAGCACGAACGCCAGCGGAACGAAATGGCGCACGCTGAGCGATTTCAACTGACGGGTATACCACACCGTGAGTATATTCCACTTGCCGTTATCGTAGTTATTGCCCGCAAGTCGGCCGAAAGTTTCGCGGGCATAATAGGTTGAGTATGTGTCGGGGACTATCACTATTTTCCCGCCGCCGCGATGTATGCGCTTATTGAATTCGATATCCTGATTGCGGATAAGCCGCTCATCAAAGCGACCATATTTATCGAAAGCCGACCGGTGCCAGCACCCGAACGGCACGGTGTCGACCTCCTGTGCCCTGTCAATGCCGGTGCGGAACGTGGAATTGCCTACCCCCATCGGATGCGCCAGCACCTCACGGATGGCCAGCGATTTAGGCGTTTTATTCAACACGTCGGTCTTGCACACGGCGCCAACATTATCGGCATCGTACCTCCCTATGGCAGCCACCAGCGCCGAAAAATAATTTGACGGATAGAACGAATGGGCGTCCAGACGCATTATCACGTCGCCACTCGCAGCCTCGATAGCTTTGTTAAGAGCCGACGGCACGAAGCGTTGCGGATTATCGATCAGCTTGATAAACGGATATTTGGCGGAATATCCGGCAACTATCTCGCGCGTGCGGTCAGAACTCATGCCATCAGCAAATATCACCTCAAGGTCTTCCTTGGGATAATCTTGCGCGAGAATGGATTCAATACATCCCGCAATATACTTCTCCTCGTTGTATATAGGGCAGATAACTGTCAGCATCTCTTTAATATTTACTTGGTTAACGCCTTCCGTATCTTCAGATAAGAATTACCTAAAACACTTTTGGCGACGGATAGCAGGCGCCATCGCACATCTTTTTTAAACCTGCATAACGGCGACGTCAGCAATGACATCACGTCATCCACGCTCATATCGGCCGTAACGGCATATCGGCCACGCACCGTAGCCCGGCCAAAGCGGGTATGACGCGTGGTTGTGGCCGACGTGTCGATCACTTCGATTCCCGAAGAGGTCATAGCCCTCAACACCGGCTTTGACTGATACCCGTTGGGTATAGAGGCATGGCGCGGCGTGAATCCGAGAATCCCGGTCAGCACAGCCTGCGATGCGCGCCATTCTTCATCAACGGCATCGGCCGACATAGCGCTCATCCGCTCCGGATGCGAATGTGAATGGCTGCCGACAACGTGGCCGCGCCGATGCAATTCCTGTATCTGACCGGCATCAAGAAACCCCTTAGAGCCAATATAGCCGGTGGAGATATAAAATTTCCCCTTAAATCCATACTTCTCGAGTATGGGAGCGGCTACGGTGAGAAACGACACTCCCCCGTCGTCGAACGTAAAGTCAACAGCCTCCGCCGTCAACCCGTTCTCGCGTATATACCCCTCAACGGCAGCGACCTGCCGTTCAAACTCCGACGCCGCAACCTTATACTTGATGGCCGTAGGATTCTGAAACCCCGACTCATCCGTTCCATCACGATATACGTCGTGATACATCAGCACGACCTGCGTCACTTTCCCACCTTTTTAAGCAACCAGACAATCTGCGGCCTAAATCTTTTCAAAACTGCTCGGAACGGAATCTCCCACCACATGCGCCGATGCATATTCTTATACGGTTGCAAATCCTGAGAGTCATAGAAATGAAATGCTTTAGCTTCCCGAAGGTCCTGCTTATATCGTTTCCATGAAATATTACCATGAAGCACGTTTGCCACATCATAGATTTCATTCATTGCTACACATACATCTGCCATTGTTTCCGAACCGGTAAATGGCATTCCGAGACATGCGCAAACCCACATCAAGGGCAAATTGGCCCCATTCTGATATGACAGATGGCAGAAGCCATCATTCCGCAAATTAACCTCATAGAAATATGCCTTTCCATTATCATATCCATATTCCGCGCTGAATAATCCATGATATCCAATCGAATCAAAGAAACGTTTTAAACCCTCAGGGTTAAGATATTCGGGGATATCAGGATATAGATGGCCATACGAGCCGCCGCCATCGTCGCTCCACCGTTCTAATGTATGATGGCCGGCCAATTTCATTTCACCATTAGGCAGAACACAACCATATATTACGATATCATGACTCCTATCTATAAACTGCTGAAGCAGATAGCGATTGGCAGGGTTTAGAACGTGGCTGAACTTCAGCAATTCCTCAGCAGTATTCACCACTTTAGTTTTGAACTCTACACGGCCCTCGGTGTGAATAGGCTTTAATATCACCGGGAAAGGCACGGTGATATCTTTATCGCCCGGCTTATATTCCTGTGCTTTAGGCACTAATATACCGGCTTGCTCAGCAACACGCCCCATGACGCTCTTGTCTGTCACACGTATCAGTACAGATGGGTCATCAGTACACATCACATGAAATCGAGGCTGCAATACATCATAATTACTTGCCGTACCAACCGATGTTGCATCGCCGGCAGTAATCAGTATAGCTTTCTTCTGTGGGTTATCTTCCGGCTCGAAGTTTTCCACTAAATACTTTACTCCCTCATCAATTGAATGTGTTACTATTGTTCTATTACAATATTTGCTTGCAGATGCAACGCCATGCCTCGAACCGTTGGAAAGAAGAGTTATGTCAAAATCAGCAACTGATAGCGACCGAATAATACCTAAGGCATTATAATTGTCGGCGCCCCATATTATTATTTTAGGGTTCATTTGCTCTAAATTATCTTACTATTATGGATTTCACTTCGGCGGCAAACCGCGATAACACGAACG
>CAYUFQ010000072.1:0-8390 GCA_964444045.1 uncultured Bacteroides sp. | reverse complement strand
ACTTCTCCTCGGAGCCGCCGCCATAACCATGGCCGCCTGCTCAAGCGAAGAGCCCGAAACCGTTACCACTCCTGCCGGCAACGAAGAGGGCACTACTCTCTACCTGAGCGTTAACATCACTAACGCCAACGATGCGCAATATTTCGCGCCCAACCGCAGCCGCGCCAATGAAGGCGACTTCGTTTACGGCGATGCAGACGAACACAAAATCAACCGTGCCGACTTCCTTTTCTACAATGCCTCAGGCAACTTCGTGAGCCGTGCCAACGTGTGGAGTGGCGGCGCCGACAACACGGACAACAACGACAACATCGAGTACCTGGGCAACCACACCCTCACCCTGCGCGGCCTCACTGAGGAGCAGCTTCCCACTTACGTAATCACAGTGCTCAACGCTCCCGCCGACTTCTCTGAAACGGTTCAGAATCAGGAGCTCAATATGGAGCAGACCCGTATGGAGCTGTTTGGCATCATGAACGGCGAAACCTTCGTGATGAGCACCACCTCATTCCTTGACGGCACTGACCAGGACCGCTACGACAACGGCCACTACTATGCCACCAAGCTGAAGAAATCCGACTTCCTCACCGAAGTGCCCACAGCTGAACAGGCCCTCGCAAAGAAAGTAGACATCTACGTTGAGCGCCTGGCTGCCAAGTTCACCATTGAGGGACTGAACGCCAACGGCACTTTCCCCGTAGAAGTGACCATTGCCGGTTTTGAGAACGGCGCAAACGGCGCCACCGGCGACGTTGTATCGGCTTCTACCACCGTTTACGTGAAAATCAACGGCTTCGGCGTGAGCGGTCAGGAAGAGAAAAGCTACCTCTCCAAAAACATCGACGGCTACAAGGCTACCGACCTGTGGACCAACTGGAACGAACCCAACCGCTTCCGTAGCTACTGGGCAAAGTCAGTCAACTACGACAACGCCGAAGGCCTCACCTACAAGACCTTTGCCGAGTGCGCCAACGACCCCACCAAGCCCGTTTACGGCACCGAGACCACCAAGGCCCTCAGCCTTATCCGTCAGGGTGCAAACAACTCTCTGATTGGCTCAAGAGTGACCAACTACCTCATCACCGCCACCGTTTGCGCTGACGAAGCCGGCACAGAGCCCCTGAATCTCGTGCAATATTCAGGCGTTTACTTCACCTACGAGCAATTCAAGAAGTACGTGCTGAGCAAGCTGCAGACCTCGGGCAACCTCCAGTACTGGACCAATGAAACATCGGAAACGACCGAAACCGAAGTACCCGTTGAGGGCGGCACCAACAAAGTGACCACCACTACCTATAAGTATGAACCCCTCAACGAAGATGACTTCGTATGGGCCGACGGCGGAAATGACGGCATTACCGGCGACATCATCCTGGTTTACAAAGGCGAAGGCCAGCTCTACAAGAAAGGCGAAGGCTATAAGGAAGGCGACCGCCTGGTTGAGGCAACCGTTGCCGAAATCAACGCCGAACTCGCCAACTTCGACACCCAGAGCCCCGCAATTGCCTACAACGGCGGCACCATGTTCTACAGCGTTCCCGTTGAACACCTCCTTGGCAAAGACCTGCAGACCAAATACACCACTACCGTCGAAGGCGAATACGGCATTGTTCGCAACCACTGGTATCAGCTCGTAGTCAGCAAAGTGATGTCGCTCGGCCACGGCATATTCGACCCCACCGGCGCTGAAGGCTCTGAAACCGGCGAAGAACTCATTCCCGATGAGCAAAAGACCGACAAATATGCTCTTGCAACCCATATCAACGTCCTCTCCTGGAAGATTGTGAAGCAGAATGTAGAGCTCTAATCGCAAACCGATATTCCACTATTCCACATAACCCGAAGACGGCCAATCGACGATTGGCGTCGGTTGGCCGTCTTTTCCTTCCCGAAAATCAATTCACTACCCTTTAACCCGATTTTGAATCTTCAGTAGTATTTAAAGCCATACGCGAAAAGCGTTATTCTCCTCAATTTTTGACTAAAGCAATAATACACAATACTATGACCCTTTCGAAAGCAAAACATATCGCACGCAAAATGGTGATGATACTGTCGGCCATGCTGATGCCGGTGCTGGTATCGTGCGACTCCTTCATCTACGATTATGAAGGGGATTGCGACCCCCATTACAAGGTGCGCTTCCGCTTCGACTGGAATCTCCACTTCGCCGATGCGTTCCCCAACGAGGTCAACCTCGTGAACCTCTATATAATCAACACTGAAAACGGCAAAATCGTGTGGCAGAAAAGCGAAAGCGGCGAAGCGCTCAAAGCCGACGGATACATGATGGACGTAGACGGACTTCAGCCGGGCAACTACAAGCTGATAGCCTGGTGCGGCGAAGGCGTGGGACCGCATTTCACCGTGCCACAGGCCGAGCATCACACCGGACTGACCTGCACCCTTTCGCGCGACCATGAAGAGAATCATCCGGGCGGAGTGGTGCGCAACAACCTGCACCGCCTCTACTACGGCCACATAGAGTCGCAGGAATTTCCCGACGAAGAGGGCGTGCACATAATCACGATGCCGCTGCTCAAAAACACCAACGAAGTGAACGTAGTGCTTCAGCACATGTCGGGCGACCCCGTCGACAAAAACGACTATACCTTTACCGTGACCGGCTCGAACGGCTCGATGGACTGGGATAACAGCCTTATCGACGACGAGACCATTACCTACTATGCCCACACCATTCAAAGCGGCACCGCCGGCCTTGACATGCCCGAAACCGCCGAACTGAAATCGAAAGCCCCGATTACCCACATGAGTGCCTGCGTGGCCTCTCACACCATCAGCCGCCTCACCACAGACCGGAAAGATGATGTAAAGGTAACTATATATAACAAAAATAACGAAGTAATCCTGTCGATACCCCTCATTCAGTATGCTCTGCTCGTGAAGGGCAGCTACAGCAACATGGACGACCAGGAATATCTTGACCGTCAGGATAAGTTTGACCTGGTTTTCTTTCTCGACGAGAAAGACAAATGGATGAGCGCCTATATCTACATTAACTCCTGGAAGCTGGTGCTTCAGGAACACGACCTGTAAACCCCTTTTAATGAAATATATCCACTACATATTAACAACTTTGGTTTTCATGCTCGCGCTGAGCGCGTGTGAAAGCGCTGACGAGCCGGTAGGTATCGAACACCCCGGCGCGGCCGACGCCGACACCGACACCCGGAGCGACAGCAAACTGACGTTGCTGATCAGTCTGAGCGACGATGTAGTGTCGCGTGCGCCCGTCGACAGCCTCTACGATGCCGGCACGGGCTACGAGAATTACATCGAGCTGGGCACTGCCGCCGGAGCGAAGCCCGACATGTGGATAGCACTGTTTGACGACAACGACAATTTCCTTACCGTAATCAGCAGCGACAACTATACTTTGGTGCCGCTCGAGAGCTATAACTCGTCGAAACACTACCTGCTGGAATTTTCACTGCCCGAAAGGCTTGCCACGCAGCTCGACGAACAGCCTTTCAGAATGTTGATGATGGCCAACTGCGGCGGCCGCTACCCCACTCTGACCGACAGCGACGGGCCGCAGTCCGGTATTCCCCTCTCCAACATAAATTCCTGGTGGGGCGAATCGAACTACGTAAACTATACTCCCCGCAACGTCGACGGCCCCGAAGACAAGATTCCGATGTTTGGCGTGTGCCGCTTTTCGGGAGTCAAGCTCGTGCCTGACAACACCGTGGAGCTGACCGAAACGCTTCACCTGCTGCGCGCGCTTGCCAAGATTGACGTTTACGATAGCGAAAACACCACGGCACCGCTGACCAACGTTGAACTCGTGAACTATTCCGACGTGTCAATCCCCTACCCCAACGGCATCACTCATCAGGCCGACTACGTGAAAGGCAGCTATGCGCTCGACTACGTAGCCACGAACAAGATGAACTACTCCGGCCGGGTCAAGGCGGGCTCCCTGCCATTCGCGAAAGTGCAGGCCGACGGCCACGACAACGCCTATCGCATCTACTGCCCCGTTTACCGTAACGTCGATGCCCAAGGCCACCCCGTCACCACCTACGAACGTACCTGCATGAGGCTCACGTTTGCCGACGGCTACAGCAAGCTAATCGAATTCCGCGACTACTCAAAACTCGAATCAGACCCTACTGCATACTTCAACCTTAACCGCAACTACTGGTATAAATTTGAAGTGACAAACCGCAAAATCAGTGTTGACGTGCTGCCTTACGGCATAGTTGATCTGGAACCGAGTTTTGGCATTAACCGATAACTCTCACACTTCGATAAAATCAATCAAAATAATGAACCGCATATATCACATATTCGTTGCTCTACTGGCAGTGGCCCTATCGGGGGGCTGCACCGACGACCTTGAAATCGGCGACGGCTCGATACCCGAGGGCTCATCGTCGTGTGTGGTAACGGTGGGATATCCGGCATTTACCTCCGCCCTCGACTCGCGCGCCGCCGGCGATGCCATTAAAAGCATCGACACGCTCTGGGTGGTGCTCTTCACCCCCGAAGGAGAATACGTTGACAAATATCAGGTAAATGGCTACGACATAATCGAAAACGTGCGTCCCGACGGCTCCGCCTCGAGCGAGAGCCTCACGGGCACCGCCAGCTTCCGCCTGACCCTGCCCAACGGCCGCTGGAGAATGTGTGCGGTGGTGAATTATCCGCTCGACCCCTCCTTTACCGGCAACATGAGCGCCCTGCAGAAGCTGCAGTGCACCTGGGATGCCTCAGCCATCGGCAATAACGCCGAGATGTTCGGCTACTTCACCAACACCGACAAGAACGACAAAAGCAGTATGCCTAAGAGCGACGTCGACGACAATCAGGAAGGGGGCATCAACAGCTTCACGGGGCCCATCGTTACCGTTGGGCTCGGCAAGCCGCTCCACGCCTGGGTGCGCCGCGCGGCATCGAAACTCACCGTTGCGTTCAACACCGCCAACTTGAGAGACAACGTGTTCATCTACATCAAGTCGATGACGATACGCGACATTCCCGAGCAGTGCTATCTGGGCTCGAAAAACAGCCCCGGCTCCGACCCCGACCGCGAACTCGAAGGAATCAGCGACAAGCTGATTGACCGCGGCGAAGTCATCTACTTTCCCGGCGGCAAAGCCGATCAGAAATGGGAAGACGGGCGCAACTACTACAAACAGTGGTTTGAGCTGAAAAACGGCACTCCCGTTATAGGCATGCACACCATTCAAAACCGCGGCGATATTCCCTACTATGCCGACAGAGAGATTCCGAAGCAGGTGATTGACTCGCTCATTGCACGCGAACACTCCGAGAGCGTGCCCGCACTCTATTTCTACGAAAACAATCAGGGCATAGGCAAGGCAAACACCATTACCGACAAGCGGCAGGACGTTAGCGGCAACAACGCGCAGGTGTCGTTTCCCAACGGCTCAGACCCCGACAGCAATGCATGGAAAGACGGCAAGCCGCATGGCACCTGGGTTGAAATCGAGGGCTTCTACATGTGTAACGACTCGATTCACCCCGGCCGCGGCCCCATAAAATACCGCTTCATGCTCGGCAAGGACCATATCACCGACTACAACGCCGAGCGCAACCATCACTATAAGCTCACCCTGACTTTCAACGGCTATGCCAACGACGTGGACTTCCACATTGACTATGTAGAACAGGCCAAACCGGGCTTCCTCGTGCCCCCCGTGACCTATGTGAGCTACCTCTATAACCAGGAGGCCTCCCACACCCTGCGCGCCACACCCCGTCCGGGCTATCACCTCGACAGAATCGAGGCCGTTATCATCAAAAACGAGTGGCGTCCGTCGACCCTCAACCCCGATACGGGACTGCACGACGATGAAAACACCCTTGTTTATAACAAAAAAGCCTGGGATGCCCAGATGGCCGGCTACGGAAGCTATGCCGGCGGCAGAACCTGGGCAAATAAACTGGATTCGGAATGTGACCCTAACTGTGAGTTCGGGTGGCTGTCGCTGCGCAAAATCACAAGTGTGGTCTACAATATGGGGGCGAACGATGTTTCGAAAGATGAGCTGGTGGAGAATTTCCGCAAGGTTTACTACAGCCCCGAGGCCTCTGATGTGCATGGTTCGAAAGGACATCGTGTTTACGATTTCTCCGACCTCCAGTCGCCCACCGGGCCCGAGGGTGTGCTGTGCGGCGATGCAGTCGACGGCTTCTACTCCGTCCACATTGAAGAAAAAACCATTCAGGACGGCAACGGCAAGACAAGCATTGAGCGAGACTACATATTGTCGGCTCCACTCTACACACGCGCCAAAACGCTCGACTCGTGGGCGGTATATTCAGGCGCCAACCCCTTCAACCGCCACTATCGCTACGCGAGAGTGAAGTATACGGCATACTACGTGAGCGATACTGACTCCGACGACAAATATCACGAAACGGAATACAGCGACATCTATCAGTCGCGCCGCCTGGAAAATCCGCGTGCCGTTTACCGCAAGGCCGACAACAACGACCCCTTCCACGTCACTTTGATGTATTCTCTGTTTCAGGTGCACGATGAGCCGATTGAGGGCGATGTGCCGGCATATGAACCGGTTCAGTCAAACGGCCCGTGGACTGCAACAATCGAAAAAGACCCGAACAACATCGTATCGCTTAAGCTGGGTGCAAAGGTGGTGGTCGGCGAGGGAGCGTCAATTTCGGGCCGGACTGGCTCATATATCGACTTCGACATTATCCCGATAGGCTCAACTCCACTTGACCAGGCCGACGGTGCCATAGTGACCGTGCGCTACCACAACAACAGCTGCGTACACAAAATCATCGTGCGCAGAGGTTATGCTCCGGCTCAGCTTCGCGAAAACGGCACTCAGGGACTCCACTGGTCGTGCTTCAATCTCTACACCAAAGAGCAACTGTGTGCATCGCCGCTGTCAATCGGCAGTATGTTCGTGAGGAGCGAAGACCTGTCTGACCCTATCAGCGAACGCAATAATCCCAATTATCCGGTTGGCGTTGTGCCGAGTGCAAGCGACTCCTTTATAATTGAAGGCAGTACTACAAAAAAAACGTGGGCACAACTTATACAAAAATCAATGTCGAAGACCAAAAATGACGCATTCGGCGAATTTGAGCTTGAGGTACCCGGCCTGAAGTCGGTGAACAAAGCGCTTTTCAGAGCTCCCGACATTGACGAAACGATTAAGGATATTCTCGATAATAACGACATTAACTTCGCTTTCGGAATAGCCTATGCCGACGGTGCCAAGAGAACGCTCTCAACGGCAAATGCCTACTCGTTTTTCGACCTTAACAACAATAACAACAAGGATAGCCTCGTGCTCAACGAACGCGGAGTACGTGCCGTAGTGGCCTATAGTCTGACATATGGCGACAACGTGTTGTTCTCGCTCGGCCCCCGAGGCCATGCCCGCCGCAAAAACACCCGCTGGGTTATGAACTCAACTAAGAAAGGTATCACAACAGAGAGCGGTAACGGTGTGCTGAAATACGGGTCGGTTGACGTTGAACTCGGCGGGTACACCTGGACCGGCCTTGCAAAGAACACCCTGCATGCAAACGACTATCGCCCGCTGGCATATGAGTTGAGAACCCAATTTGGCGCCATATACATGTGTTCCGGCCTGACATCCTACAACGGACAAGAGTCATTGGCCATAGACTATAACTACACCAACTATATGACGAGCGCCCTTGACGTGACAAGTTTGTATACCGGCAACAACTCCGATGCCGGCCCTCTGCGCCCGGTGCGAATCAAGGTAATCGAATAAAAATACCACTAACCCGAAGTATTAGCCGGCGATAGCGCATCCACGCTACCGCCGGCTACAAGTAATTGATAATTGATAATTGATAATTGCGCACAAAAAAGGCTTCACCGAGAACATGGTAGAAACTCGGGATAGACAGGATTTGAGTGCCTCCGGACCTCTGTAATCTGCCTGGCATCCCGCAGGATGCGCCCCGCTATGGGGCTGGAGCCCGCCATCAGTCCGTTAAGCTTGTCTCGAGAGTTCTAAAAGGTTTGAAGAGTTTCCCAGTATGCTCGGTGAAGCCAATTATTTCAGTATGTCGTTTGATAAAATAACGGCCCTCCGGCCGTTATTGTTTACTGGCAATGCGTTATTCAGCGCACTTTGCCTTGATGAACTCGCGGTTCAGGCGGGCGATGTTGCTCAGCGAAATGTTTTTCGGACATTCAGCGGCGCAGGCACCGGTGTTGGTGCAGTTGCCGAAGCCGAGCTCATCCATCTTCGCAACCATCTTGCGGGCGCGGCGGGCGCGTTCAACCTGACCCTGGGGGAGCAGGGCGAACTGGCTTACCTTGGCGCTGACAAAGAGCATTGCCGAGCCGTTCTTGCAGGCTGCCACGCAGGCGCCGCAGCCGATGC
>CAYUFQ010000071.1:442-8427 GCA_964444045.1 uncultured Bacteroides sp. | reverse complement strand
GACCGCAGTGGCCGAAGCCATGCGCGATTATCTCGAGGAGCATCCCAAGGAAGCCAAAACCATCACCGACAAGATTATCCTCTCGGCCACGGCACGCCACGCCGCCCTGAAGGCCCGCACGGAGGTGCTCCGCAAGTCGCCGCTCGGAGGTGCCGGCCTGCCCGGCAAGCTGGCCGACTGCTCGAGCCGCATTGCCGAAGACTGCGAGCTCTTCATAGTCGAGGGTGACTCGGCAGGCGGTTCGGCCAAAAAGGCACGCGACCGTCATATCCAGGCCATCCTGCCCATACGAGGCAAGATTCTGAACGTTGAGAAGGCTACCGAGCACAAGATTTTCGAAAACCAGGAAATCACGGCGCTCTATCGCGCCCTGCGCGTCACTCCGAGCCAGGAGGAAGGCAAGGAAGACGACGTTGACATAAGCAAAATCGCCTATCACAAGATTATCATCATGACCGATGCCGACGTCGATGGCTCTCACATCGACACTCTGCTGATGACATTCTTCTTCCGCCGCATGCGTGCAGTGATTGAAAACGGCTATCTCTACATCGCCTCATCGCCTCTCTACAAGGTGAGCCGCAAGAACAAAGATGCCATTTACTGCTGGGACGAGCGCCAGCTGCGCGAGGCTCTCGAAAAGCTGGGCCAGGGCGCGCAGGTGCAGCGCTACAAAGGCTTGGGCGAAATGGATGCAAAAGAGCTGAAAGAAACCACAATGGATCCTGAAAACCGCATTCTCAAGCAGGTTAACATCAGCGATGCCATCGAGGCCGACCGCATCTTTGCAATGCTTATGGGCGAAGACGTGAGCATACGCCGCGACTTCATCGAGGCCAATGCCGTATATGCCAATATCGACGCATAAAACCGCCTGACATTTTCGCGAGTCTGCTCCGGGTAAAGTCAACCAAGGGGCAGACTCGATTGTTAATAAGTCAGAAACATCTTACTCTCCACTCTCCATTAAAAAATAATTGTCTATGTCAACATCAAAAATCTCACGCAGCGACGCCAAGCTATATCAGGCCGTTGCCGAATATATCAGACAGCAGAAAAACAACACCTTCAACTATAAGCAGGTATCGGCGGCAATCGGCGCCAGAACGGCGCTGAAACAACGCGCCGTGGCCCTGCGCCTGCACGAGCTGGCTTTCGACGGCGAGCTGGTAGAGGTGTCGCCCGGCAAGTACAAGGTGCCTGCCCGCAGCAACTGCATGTACGGCACTTTCGTGCGCCGCAGCAACGGCAAGAACTCCGTGGTTATCGACGATGACGGCGAAAACATCTTCGTGGCCGAGCGCAACTCAATGCACGCGCTCAACGGCGACCGCGTGAAAGTGATGATTGCAGCCGCCCGGCGCGGAGCCGAGCCCGAGGCCGAAGTGATGGAGATAGTGGAGAAAGCCGAACAGACGTTTATCGGGGTGCTCACCGTAGAGCGCGGTTATGCCATAATGCAGACCGACTCGAAATTTCTCGCATCCGATATTTTCATACCAAAAGACAAACTGAAAGGGGGAAAGACGGGCGACAAGGCCGTGGCCCGCATCACCTCATGGCCCGAGAAGGCAAATATGCCCAAAGGCGAGATTATCGACGTGTTAGGGCGCGAAGGCGAGAACACCACCGAGATTCATGCGATATTGGCCGAGTTCGGCCTGCCGTATAAATATCCCGAGGCAGCCGAGCGTGCAGCACAGAAAATACACGAAGACATCACGCCCGAAGAGGTGGCCCGCCGCGAAGACCTGCGCCAGACGCTCACCTTCACCATCGACCCCAAAGACGCCAAGGATTTCGACGATGCTATTTCGATAAAGCAGCTGCCGGGCGGCCATTACGAGGTGGGCGTGCATATAGCCGACGTGACCCACTATGTCAAGGCCGACACGCTGCTTGACCGCGAGGCGCAGAAACGCGCCACCTCGGTCTATCTCGTTGACCGCGTCGTGCCCATGCTGCCCGAGCATCTTAGCAACGGAGTGTGCTCGTTGAGGCCTCACGAAGAGAAACTCACCTTTTCGTGCATCTTCGAAATGGATACCGACGGCAAGGTGTATAACCACCGAATCACCAAAAGCGTGATTCTCAGCGACCGCCGTTTTGCCTATGAAGAGGCTCAGGAAATCCTTGAGCGCGGCGAGGGCGAATATGCCGAAGAGCTGGCCGTGCTCAACACCATTGCGAAAGCCCTGCGCGCCGAGCGCTTCAAAAAGGGCGCCATGGAATTCGACCGGGCCGAGGTGAAGTTCAATCTCGACGCCGATGGCCACCCTACAGGAGTGTACTACAAAGAGTCGAAAGACGCCAACAAGCTCATCGAGGAGCTGATGCTCCTGGCCAACCGCACGGTTGCCGCCGCAGTGGGACAGGTTGGCCGCGGCAAGAAGGCAAAGGCATTCGTTTATCGCGTTCACGATAAACCCGATGAGGTGAAGCTGGCCGACCTCGCCACTCTGGCTTCGACCTTCGGCTATAAAATCAAAAAAACCGGCACTCCGCGCGAAATCAACCGCAGCCTGAACAAGATGCTTATGGAAGTGAAGGGGCGCGGCGAGGAAAACCTGCTATCCACCCTGGCCATACGCTGCATGGCAAAGGCCGTGTATTCAACCGACAATATCGGCCACTACGGACTCTGCTTCGACTACTATACTCACTTCACCTCGCCCATTCGCCGTTATCCCGACATGATGGTGCACCGCTTGCTGGCCAGATATCTTGCCGGCGGCCGTTCGGTCAGCAAGGATAAGCTCGAAGAGGAGTGCGAGCACTCGAGCAAAATGGAGCAGACCGCCGCAAGCGCCGAGCGTTCGTCAATCAAGTATAAGCAGGTGGAATATATGGCCGACCATCTCGGTGAAGACTTTGCCGGAGTGATTTCCGGAGTGACGGAGTGGGGGCTTTATGTTGAACTTACCGAAAATCTTTGCGAGGGACTGATTCCCATGCGCGATCTGCCCGACGACTACTTCGAGCTCGACGAACGTAACTATCGCCTCGTGGGGCGCCGCACCGGAGTGTCCTACCGGCTCGGCGACAAAGTGGTGGTGCGAGTGGCCCGGACTGACCTGCAGCGCCGTCAGCTCGACTTCGTGCTTGTAAGCGACGACGGCAACGCCCTGGTGCGCAAACCTGAAAAACCGCGTAAGCGCGACCACAGGAGCGGCAAGAGCGACTCACGCCGCAAATAGCATCGAATCCATGTGATTCCATCCCCGGGTGCTGTTGCGCACCTGAAGGGTGAGCAGCTTGCCTGCATAGCCATGCAGCATCGAGTGAAGATGCTGCATGAGTTCTTTTGCGGAGCTGAAGCCCGACAGGCAAACGTTCATCAGGCTCCTGCCGTTGAGCATCACGTTAACGAAGATGCGGTCGTTATAAGAAATCTGTGTCATAGTCAGCGTAGTTTTTGATTTACAATGCAAAATTACGCTTTGCATGGGCAAGTTGCATGCCCACTATGCACAAAATTGGTTAAAACGAGCGTATTCTACGCTTTTACTTTCTCTACCTTCGCCAGAAAGCGCGGCTGAGAAGCACAAGCACCGTCATTATTTCCAGACGGCCTATCAGCATCAGCGCCGACAGAATATAGTGGCCAACGGGGCCGAGAGCCATATAGTCGCAGCCCATGGAGCTATCGTTGATTGACAGGCTGTCGTTGCCCATCGCGGCGAGCGACGACACGAAAGCCTGCTCTATGGGCAGCTCGGTGATGCTGAGCAAGAAAGTGCCTGCAAGGGTGATGATGACGTAGAGCGCCAGAAAGGCCACGACTTTGCTCACCTGCGCTGCCGGAATGATGCGCTTGTTTACCCGCACCGGCAATACGGCATTGGGGCGCATCACCCTCTTGACCTCGTTGTGGAGAAACTTAAGCAGATACACAACGCGGTCTATTTTAGCACCGCCCGAAGTGGAGCCCGCGCATCCGCCTATGAATATAAGCAGCAGCGCGAGCGACATCACGGCCGGCCCCCACGAATTGAAGTCGCGCAAAATGAAGCCGGTGGAGGTGATGAAGCTGACCACCTGGAATAGCGGGTCGATGGTGACGCTCTGCCAGCCGCTGTAAGCCCCGGTCATGAATATGCCGCCGATGAAAAGGAGGGTCATGAAAAGGATTGTCTTACAGTAAGCCTTGAAGGCCTCGTTGATCATCAGGGGTTTGATATGGCCCGAAGCCGCACGGTAAACCAGCACGAAGTTCACGCCACCGATGAACATGAACACCGTGATTACCGCCTTGACATATACGGTAGGGAAGGCGTTGATGCCATCGGAAGTAGTTGAGAATCCGCCGGTCGACATGGTCGACAGCGCATGGCATGCCGCCTCGAAAACCGACATCGGGCCGATGCAGAGCAAACCGAACAGAATCAGAGTGAGGATGATGTAAACGCCCCATAGCAGGCGCGCCGTGCTTGATATGCGGGGGCTCACTTTGTCTTGCGCTATTTTGTTTTGCTCGGCGTTAAACATCTGCATGCCCCCCGACGAGTTGAGCATCGGCACGAGCGCCAGAGTGAAAATGATGATTCCGAGGCCGCCGATCCATTGCGACAGCGAGCGCCATATGTGGATGGCATGGCTCAGCTGGTCGGTTGACTCGATGAGCGATGCGCCGGTGGTGGTGAATCCGCTCATGGCCTCGAAAAAGGCCGCCGAAAACCCGAGCGAGGTGGTCGGCGCAAGCATATATGGAATCAGTCCGAAGAATGAAAAAACCACCCACACCAGGGCCGTGAGCAGCAGATTGTCATACCGGTTCATCTCCTTGCGCACCGGGCGGATAAAGCGCCAGCCTCCGAGCGCAACGCCGAGCGTAGCTGCCGTGGATATGCCGAAGGCCCGCGTGGCGCCTGCCTCGTTGTTGACTATTGCAACTATGAGCGGCACAATCATGAAAAAGGCCTCAAACAGCAGCAAAAGGCACAGCGTGCGTGCAATCATCGCATAATTGAGGTGGCGCATACTCTGAGGGAATCAGCTGAAGAGTTTCTCGAATTTGTGAATGAAGCCCGACAGGCAGAACACCACCACGCGGTCGCCGCCGCGAATCACCGTGTTGCCCCCTACGAGCTGCCCCTTGCCGTCGCGAATCAGGCCGGCAATGGTCATGTCGTGGCTCAGGCGCAGGTCTTTCACGGCCGCACGGGTCACTTTGCTGCCGCTCTTCACCTCGATTTCCGCCACTTCGGCATCGGCCAGGGCCAGACACTTCGAGTTCGACGAGTCCTGGTCGAGCATTTTCTGGAAAATTGCACCGGCCGCAAGCAGTTTCTTGTTGACTATAGTGCCGATATTCAGCGCCTCGGCCTCACCTATATATTGAATATTTTCAACTTCGGCAATGGTTTTGCGTGCGCCGAACTCCTTGGCGGTGAGGCATGCGAGGATGTTGCTTTCAGAGCTTGGTGTCAGGGCCAGAAACACGTCGGCCGTGCCGATGCCCTCTTCGATAAGCAGCTCGTTATCGCGCGAGTCGCCGCAAACCACGTCGGCATTCGCACAGCTTTCGGCCAGAGTTTCGCACGATTTGAAGTCGTTGTCGATTATCTTGATTTTGTAGCGGTCGCCGATCATCGCACACAGACTCTCAACTATCTTGCCGCCGCCAACAATCATTATCTCCTTGACGGGGCTCTCATCTTTGCCGCAAATCTGCCGCAGCTCGTCGGCATGTTCCGAGCGGGTGGTGAAGTAGACTATATCGTTGGCCTGAATCGTGTCCATGCCGCCGGGAATGATGGTGTCGTGGCGCCGTTTTATGGCCGATACGTGAAACTTCTGTCCGAGCGCGCCGAAGTCTTTCAGCATCATCCCCTCGATCGATGCCCCTTCCCTGATTTTCACCCCAACGAGAATCAGCTCGCCGTTCCACATCTCAAACCAGTGGCGTGTCCACGTATGGGCCAGCGAAGCGCGGATTTCTTTTGCCGCGTAATATTCCGGGTAAATCACCGAGTCAACGCCTCTGGTCCTGAAGAAGGCCCTTACCTCCTCATGCATGAATTCGGCATTGTCGATTCGCGCCACGGTGGTTTTCGCTCCCATGGCTTTTGCCATCGAGCAGGCCAGGATGTTGTCGGTTTCGTAGGGGGTGACTGCTATGAACAGGTCGCAGCGGCCGGCCCTTGCCTCCTTGAGGGTGGCAAACGATGTTGGTGACCCACACACGGTGAGCAGATTGTACTTCGAATCAAGAGGGTCGAGTTTTGAAGCATCACCGTCAATCAGCACGATATCCTGAGCCTCACGGCTCAGCAGCGTGGCAAGATGGGCCCCGACCTCTCCGGCACCGGCAATCAGCAATCTCATAGCATCGAAAGAGCCTCCGCGGCAATTGAACCGGCATCAAGGCCACAGACCTTATATAGTTCTGACGGCGAGCCGTGGGTCACAAACGAATCGGTGGGGAGGCCCAGACGCTTTATTCGCGTTGAGAAGCCGTGGTCCTGCATCCATTCGCTCACGGCAGAGCCGAGTCCGCCGTTGCGTATGCCGTCTTCAACCGTAACCACCGGCAGCCCCGAACGGCCCACCTCATTGAGAATCTCCTCGTCGAGCGGACGCAGGAAAATCATGTCGTAATGAGCCGCCGACAGGTTCTTTTCGGCAAGTTTGGCCACTGCCGCTGTCACTTCCGATGCAACCGGCCCGATTGAAAGGAATATGATGTCGGTGCCATCGGCGAGTTTACGGCCCTTGCCCACCGGCATGAGCGCGAAGGGGCTGTCGGTGGTGCCCGCCGCTTTGCCGCGCGGATAGCGTATGGCAAATGGGCCCTGGCCGTTTGTCAGCGACGTGTACATGAGGTTGCGCAGCTGCTCGGCCGTGGACGGAGCGGCAATCGTTATGCCGGCAATGCTGCGAAGATAGGCCATATCGAGCGCGCCATGGTGGGTGGCTCCGTCTTCGCCAACAAGTCCGGCCCTGTCGATGCAGAATGTGACCGGCAACCGGCCCAGCGCCACATCATGAAATATATTGTCGTAGGCTCTCTGAAGGAAAGAACTGTAAATGGCCACTACCGGCTTCAGACCCGCCTTGGCCAGTCCGCCGGCGAACGTAACGGCATGCCCCTCGGAAATACCTACGTCGAACACCCGTTCGGGATATGCATCCTTCATTTCCGAAACTGACGTGCCCGAGAGCATGGCGGCGGTGATGGCCACCACGCGTTCGTCTTTTCCCGCCAGTTCGGTCAGCGCCTTGCCGAATACGTCCTGCCACTTTATCGTCGGATTCGCCGCACTGTGGCGTCGGCCGGTGGCCACGTCGAAGCGGCCCGGAGCATGCCAGTTTGAGGGGTCTTGCTCGGCCGGAGTATAGCCGGCACCCTTGCGCGTGCGCAGATGGAGCAGCTTGGGGCCGTCCATCGACTTGATATCGTTGAGCACCCTCACCACTTTCTGCACGTCGTTGCCGTCGATCGGGCCGAAATATCTGATGTTCAACCCCTCGAATATGTTCTGCTGGCGGCTGATAAGCGACTTCAGGCTATTTGTAAAGCGCATTATCGTGCCGCGGGAATTGTCGTTGACCAGTCCGATTTTGCGCAATTGCCTGTAAGTTTTGTAGCGCAACCTGTTGTAGCGCTTCGACATGTTGAGGTGCGACAGATAGCGGCTCAGCGACCCTACGTTATGGTCGATGCTCATTTCATTGTCGTTCAATATAATGAGCACGTTGCTGTTTGTATTGGCCACGTTGTTGAGCCCCTCGAACGCCAATCCGCCCGATATGGAGGCGTCGCCTATCACGGCCACTACCTGCCGCGTGGGGTTATCGCCGTTCAGGCGCGATGCCAGGCTCATGCCCAATGCCGCCGATATGGAGTTGGAGGCATGGCCCGCCACGAAGGTGTCGTATTCGCTTTCGTCGGGGTTGGGGAAGCCGCACAGGCCGCCGAAGGTGCGGTTGGTGCGGAATCGGTCGCGGCGTCCGGTCAGCAGTTTGTGGGCATAAGCCTGATG
>CAYUFQ010000071.1:0-432 GCA_964444045.1 uncultured Bacteroides sp. | reverse complement strand
GTCCCAGACGATGCGGTCATAGGGAGTGTTGTAGACGTAATGGAGCGCGACGATAATCTCCACCGCGCCCATGCTCGATGCGAAGTGTCCGGGGTTTTCCGACAATTCACGAATCAGTGTGCGGCGAATTTCGTCGCACACCTCCGGAAGCTGCTCCGGTTTAAGGGCCCGGAGCTCTTCGGGTGAATTGACCTCAATGCTCACTGACGCCTCGCTTCCTCCGGGAGTCTGTTTTATTTAAGGATTCCGTTTGCCTTGAACACCCGTTCGATTGATTCCAGCGCGCGGGCCACCTGGGCTTCGGTGTGGGTGGCCATGAGCGAGAAGCGGATGAGGGTGTCCTGCGGGGCCACGGCAGGCGACACTACCGGATTCACGAAGATGCCTTCGTTGAACAGGTCGGTGGTTACCTTAAACGTCTTCATGTTGTCG
>CAYUFQ010000070.1:0-8440 GCA_964444045.1 uncultured Bacteroides sp. | reverse complement strand
GAATCGAACTGCTGTACACGGTTTTGCAGACCGTTGCCTAACCACTCGGCCATGGAACCCTTTGGTTTTGCGCTGCAAAGTTACGTAGTTTTTTTTAATTGCGCAAATTTTTTTGCTGATGTGGTGTAAAAAACGTGCGATTTACTTCCCTCTGAGCCTCTTTTGCTCCGCTTCAAAGGCGTCCAGGAAGTGCAGTTCAACAGGCGACAGTTGATACTTTGTGCGTTCACGAAATTTTTCATATTCACTGTTGGCCTTCATTCGGGCTAATTCTGCCGATATGCTCCCGGCGTGAGTCAGCAGTTCTTTTCCTGATAGTACAAGAAAATCATCCAACTTCTTTATCCAGTCGGTCATATACATGGGAATGTGGCTTTTTGCCTGGAGTTCGGCAAAGTCAAGATACAGGTTGACGATGCGGTTAAGCATGTCGACCTCTTGTTCGCTCAGATAATTTTTGGCAATTTCGGCTTCTTGTCGGGTTGGCAAGGCTCCTTGCCAGGTGGTTAGCCCCATGAAGTCATTTTCGGCATTTGCCCTCCGGTATATTACTTCTGCCGCAGTGTTGCCGTGAGCAGCAAAGTGCATTTTGTTTTGTACTGTTCTGAAAAACTTTTGTGTGGCCTCTGTCCGAGGGTCGTAGTCTATGCTCAGGGCGTAAATTTCCAATATTTTCCGATAGAACACCTTCTCGGCGCTGCGTATATCGCGAATTCTTGCGAGAAGTTCGTCGAAGTAGTTGCCTTGTCCGGCATTTTTAAGTAAATCATCATTCAGAGCGAATCCCTTTATCATATATTCTTTCAGCACATGGGTGGCCCACTGCCTGAATTGCACGCCGCGATGGGAGTTAACTCTGTATCCAACGCTGATAATCATGTCGAGATTGTATGTTGAAGTTTTGCGCTCAACCTGACGTTTGCCTTCGGTTTGAACTTGTGCAAAAATTGCACAAGTTGAGTCCTGCGTCAGTTCTCCCTCATCGTAGATTTTCTGTATGTGGCGCTGAATAGTGGAACGGTCGCGTTGAAAAAGCTCTGCCATCTGGCCGGCGGTAAGCCATACTGATTCATCGGCAAGCCGTACTTCAATTTTGGCCTCGCCTTCTTGTGTCTGATATAATATGATTTGTCCGTTATTCATATCTGATGATTTGAGCTGCAAAGCTACGAAAAACTTCCGACATACGGACTATATATATGTGGCGGACGCGAAAGCCCGGGGAGCGGCGACGGTTAAGGCGGTCGGCTCCCCGGGTTTATGGGGTAGGGATTGGGTGGCGGGGGTTAGAAGGAGTATTTGGCACCTACCTGAATCAGGCCTTGTGCGCCGAAACCGAGTTCGCCGAATACCGATGCGTTGGGCAGGAAGCTGACTTCTGCGCCGATGGGCGAGATTTGTCCGGCAAAGTATCCTTTGTTATAGCTGTCGCCGTTTTTAGGCTGCATGTGGCTGATGACGGCGCCGACGCCGGCATGGCCGTAGAGCTTGACGATGCTGTTTTCAAAGTAGTCCACTTTCACGTTGAGCATCAAGGTGTGGTATCCGACCTTGCTCTTGAGGTCGTAGGTGCCGAGGGGGCCGAAGTCATATTCCTGTCCGGGGGTGAAGGCGCTCGAGTAGCTATAGCTCGGGCCCACGCTGATGTTTTTGGCAACGGGGAGGTAAAGCCCTACGTTGAGCGAACCCCACGAGTTGTTGACGTCGGAGAATCCTTTATGGCAATTGACTGCGTCCATCTGTGTGTATGCGCCATAGCTGACATAAACTTCCTGGGCTGATGCGGCGACTGATGCGCCGGCTGCGATGACTAAGGCAAGCAATAATTTTTTCATAATATAAATAGTTTAAGAGGGTTATTTTGACTTTATAACGCCTGGCGGCGAAAAATAGTTGAGAAAAATTTGCAAATATCGGCGGATTTTCGTAACTTTGCACTTACAACCAAATAAAACAACAATTTTACTAACCGATAAAAACACCGTATAGCCTATAGCACACATCTACTCTAATTAACAAAATAATAGAGAAATAGACGAAATGCAGCAAGACATGACTAAGCTCGCCGACAAGGAGTTGGTGATTGCTTATGCCAACGGTGATAATTCTGCTTTTGACGTTCTGCTTGCCAGACATCAGAAGTCGGTATTCAATTACATACTCCACATAGTTAAGGACTACGATATGGCCAACGATATATTTCAGGAAACATTCGTGAAGGCTATAACCACGATACGCCAGGGCCGGTATGAGGATAACGGCAAATTCTGCGCGTGGCTTAACCGTGTGGCCCACAATCTTATTATTGATCATTACCGTCGCAACAAGCCGGAGCGGTCGGTGAGCAACGATGCCGAGGGCGTGGACCTGCTCAACGACAAGACTCTCTGCGAGGATAGCATCGAGGAAGTGATCGTGCAGACGCAGCTCACCAAAGATCTGCGCCGCCTGGTGTGCGAGCTTCCCGAGGAGCAGCGCCGGGTGCTGATGATGCGCATTTATCGCGATATGTCGTTCAAGGAAATCGCGGAAGAGACCGGCGTGAGCATCAACACTGCTCTGGGGCGCATGCGCTATGCCTTGCGCAATATGCGCCGTCTTGCCGATGAGAGCCGTCTGCTCGAGTCGGCCTGACGCGGATGCGGGCGGCGCTTCCTGATGAACGAACAGTAGAATAACAGAGCACAAGTTGGCTGAGACATGGATTCAGTTTTTATAGTACTACCGATTTTGTCACTGCTTATGTTTGACCTCGGACTGGGGTTGCATAAGCATGACTTTTTTTATGTTGCAAAGCGTCCGCGTGCGGTGCTGGCCGGCATTTTCGGTCAGATTGTGATGCTGCCCGGCATCGTTTATCTGCTGGCCCAGATGTTTGATCTGCAGGGGGCCATGTATGTGGGGCTGATGCTCATAGCGTGCTGTCCGGGAGGCAGCTCGAGCAATGTGTTTACCGGCATAGCCCATGGCGACGTGGCGCTTTCGGTATCGCTCACGGCGCTCACGTCGGTGATTACCCTGATTACCTTGCCGCTGATTATGGGCTCGGTGGTTGAGCTGCCGGTTATGTCGCTGGTGATTCAGAATCTTGTGCTGGTGCTGTTGCCGGTGATATTCGGCATGATGCTCCGTCACTTCAGGCCTCGGCTTGCGCGGGGGCTGCACAAGGTGCTGGGCAAGCTGGCGTTTCCGTTGCTCATGCTGCTTGCGGTGATGTTTTTTGTGGGCAACCGCGAACTGATTATGGCCAACTTCGCCAAGTTGGGCGTGATAGTGACTATGCTGATTATGCTGGCTATTGCCGGAGGCGCCTTTCTCGGCTGGCTTGGCCACCTGCGCGAGCGCGAGCGCCGCACCCTCATTATTGAAATCGGCATGCAGAATGCCGCCCAGGCAATTGCGCTGTCGACTTCGCCGCTGGTGTTCAACAATGCCGAATATGCCATTCCGGCAATCGTATATGCGCTGATGATGAACGTGATATTGCTTATATATGTAGGCATCGTCAGCCAATGGAAATGCTGATGCAATATGTGTGGCGTCACCGGCTGTGGATGCCCGGTGACCTGGCTACACGCGACGGAAAGCGGGTGACGGTTATCGACGTCGGACAGCAAAACCGCGATGCCGGCCCTGACTTCTTCAACGCCAAGGTGCGCATCGGCGATGAAACCTGGTGTGGCAACATTGAGATACACGTCCGCGCGAGCGACTGGATGCGCCATGGCCACGACCGGAATCGGGCCTATGACTCGGTGATACTCCACGTGGTGCAGTATGATGATTGCGCGATTCACGCCACCGACGGCCGGTTGATTCCGCAGGCCACCCTGGCCTGCGCACGCGATTTTTCAGAGCGTTATGCCCGGTTTGTGAATAATCCGGCAAACTCGCTGGCGTGTGCGGGCGAGATTTCGCAGTTAAGTCAGGTGGCGCTGCGCGATTGGCTTGATTCGATGGCTTTCGAGCGGCTTCATTCAAAGGTTGATGCGATTAACCTGCGCCTGAGGCAGAGTGCCGGCGACTGGGAGCAGGTGGCTTTCATCACGTTTGCCCGCGCGCTGGGTGCGGGCATCAATGGCGACGCCTTCGAGCGGGTGGCCGCTTCGTTGCCTCTGCGGGTGCTGCACAAGCATGCCGATTCGCTGCTGACTCTCGAGGCTATGCTGTTTGGCAATGCCGGGTTGCTGGAGTGTCCGGAATACGACGGCTACGTGAGCCGGCTTCAAAGCGAGTATGACTTTATAAGCGCCAAGTTCGGGCTACACAGACCCACGGGCGTGACGTGGCGCATGAGCAAGATGCGGCCGGCTTCGTTTCCCCACAGACGGCTCGCCACTCTGGCCCATATGGTCTATGGCGGATTCAGCCTCATGGAGCGGATTCTCGAGGCCGAGAACGAAGAGCAGGCGCGCCGGCTCTTTGAGATTGACCTGACGGGCTACTGGGTGAGCCACTGCAACTTCATGGGGCCGGTGCCGGCCCGTCAGCGGGCGCTCGGGCGCTCGGCCACGGATATGCTGGTGATTAACGTAGTGGCGCCTATGCTGATGGCCTATGGCGAATATACGGGCGATGAAGCCCTGGCCGCAAGGGCAGTGGATATTCTTGAGCATATTCCGGGCGAGGTGAACCGATATACGGCCGACTTCGTCAGGGCAGGAGTGGCCTGTACGAACGCTTTCGTGTCGCAGGCCATGGTGCAGGCCCACAAGCAGTATTGCGACGTGCGCAAGTGCCTGCACTGCAGGTTGGGCCACCGGCTGCTTGCCGTGAAAGTGAAGCCATGAACACCCGACACACAGGCACCTGCGGCGAGCGGCTCGTGCGGGATTATCTCGTAGGCAAGGGTTATGCCATAGTTGACTGCAATCTGCGCGTGGGCAACGTGGAGGTTGACATTCTCGCCATGCATGGCAACCGCATCGTTGTGGTGGAGGTGAAAACCCGTAAGGCCGGCCATCCGGATGCGGATTTCGGCATTGACCGGGCCAAGATACTCCGCCTGGCGCGGGCCGGGGGCAACTACGTGAAGCTGCATAATATGCCCCACGAGGTGCAGATTGACCTGGTGCTCGTCACCGTGGGCATCGACGACGACTTCGGCTCGGTGGAAATAGAGCATCTTGAAGACGTTGCCTTGCCGCCGGTGCGGCGCCATCACCGTTAGAGGGTGGCTGTGGCGGCTTTGTAGTCAATCAGATGTATGCGCAGTTGGGTGCGCGCCTCGATAAGGTTGGCGCGCGAGGTTTGCCATTGGCTCTGCGAGTCAAGCAGGTCGGTTATCGGAGTCATGCCCAGCGAGTAGGCTTCGGCGGTTGACCGCAGGGCGGCATCGGCCTGCTCCATGGCGTTTTCGGCGGATTTGACAAGGGCGGCTCCTGTGAGCACATTGCTGATGGCCTGTTGCACCTGCAGGTCGAGCTTGCGGGCGTTGGTTTCGAGGTTAAGCCGTGCATTCTCCACGTCGAGCCTGGCGTGCTTCACCTTTTTCACTCCTTCGCCCCAGTGGAACAGCGGCACCTGCACCGACAGCATGATCGTCCAGCCGTCGCCTTTGATTTTCTGCGACGTGGGGTGATAGTTGCCGTCGGCATCCTGAGTCATCATGTCGAGGTTGAAGCCCCCGTAGGCCATCCATCCGGCCTGCAGGCCTGCCTGAGGCAGGAAATCGGCGCGGGTCATTCGCACCTGCTGCTCCTTGGCGGCTATATCGGCCTGCATCAGCTGCATCTCGGGCCTGTTGGCCAGGTCGTAGTCATGCAGGTTGGCGGGGATTTCGGCGGGAATATCGGTGTCGGCCGGTTCGAGCTGAGTTTCGAGCGGAAGGCCCATTGCGTCACACAGGGCCATCCGGCACAGGTCGGCTCCGGCACTTACCTGCTCCTGCTGATAGAGCACCTGCGAGCGGCGGGCCTCCATGCGCAGCAGGTCGTTGCGCGTGGCCATGCCGGCATCGACGGCGGCCATAGTCTGCGAATAGGCCGTGTCGACCAGCGCCACGTAGCTCTGCATCATGTCGAGCTTGGAAAGCACGGCCACGTAGGTCCAGTAAGCGGTTTCGGCCTCGGCCGACACAGATATGCGGGTTTGGCGCTGCTGCTCGGCGGCGGCATTCTCGCCGATGCCGGCCAGGCGGTTGGCAGCCACTATTTTCCCACCGGCGAAGATGGGCTGCTGCAGGTTTATGCCGGCCATGTAGATGCCCCTCATGCTCAGGGTCATGCCCATGTCGGGATATTCCGAGTCGGGCACCCTCCATCCGCCGGTCACCGAGCCTGCGAAGTTGGGCAGGTAGGCCGTGCGCGCAATGCGGCGGTTGAGGCGGGCCTGTTCAAGGGCGTTGGCGGCAACGCGCATCTGCCCGGAATTTGCCAGGGCGGTCTCCACGGCCGATTCGGCCGTCACCTCCAGGGCGTTGACCTCAATGGCGGCAAGCAGCGAGGCGCAAATGATTATCAGTAGTTTCATCGGTTTTTCTTGATTTTAATGCCAAACAGAAGCGAGTAGATGAGCGGGAGCAGCAACAGGGTCACGATGGTGCCCACGAACAGGCCGCCGATCACGGTGACTGCCAGCGAGCCATACATGGCGTCGCCAATCAGCGGAATCATGCCCAGAATGGTGGTGAACGAGGCCAGCATGACCGGACGGACACGGCTCAGGGTGGCGCGCACCACCGCCTCGTAGGCCGTTACCTCTTCTTCGGTCTGCAGGCGGTTGATTTCGTCGACGAGCACAATGGCGTTCTTGACCATCATGCCTATCAGGCCCATGCATCCGAGTATGGCCAGGAAGGTGAAGGGGGTGTCGGTGAGCATCAGCAGCGGCACTATGCCGCAGATGACGAACGGGAAGCAGGCCAGGATGACGAACAGCTTCTTCCAGTTGTTGAAGAGCAACAGCAGCACGGCCAGTACAATCATCAGAATCATGGGGATGAAGCCGAGCACTATGCCGGTGGCCTCGCCCGACATCTCGCCCTCGCCCACGAAGCGCATGGTGTAGCCCGGGGGGAGCGGAATGGCTTCGATGCCTGCCGTGATGGCTTCAACCACCTTGGCCGGGGTGGCATCGGGGTTGAGCTGGTCGGGGTCGGCCTCGGCCTGAATGGTGCGCTGGCCGTTGTAGCGGTAGATGTAGTCGGTCGAATAGCGGAGCGAGGTGCTGTCGACAACATTGCCCAGCAGGGTGGTGCGGAACATAGAGCGCCTGATTTCGTCGGGCGACGTGGCGCCGGTCATCAGTCCCTGCAGCTGCCCGGGGTCGATGCTTACGTTGGCCATCGACCATACGGGCACTGAGGTGAGCGGCGATATGCGCGAGCCGTCGGCATTGCGCATGGTCAGGCGCAGGGGCACTATGTTGTCGCCGTCGTTGATGGCGCCGATGGTGTAGCCGTCGCCGGCGGCCTGCAGCGCATGGCCCACGTCGGTGCGGGTCACTCCGGCCCGCTGGGCGGCAGCCTGCGAGAAGGCAAACTGCACCTGCGGAGCCGACTGCTTCCAGTTGGTCTGAACGGAATATGGGTCGATATACTCGCATCGGCGCATCACGTCTTCGGCTTCGGCCGCCAGGCGGCGCAGCTCGGCGGGGTCGGGACCGGAGAATTCCACCTCGACGGTGTGGCTCGAGCTTATCGAGAAGTTGTATTTGCGGGTGCGGATATATGCGTCGGGTGCAATGTCGCGCAGGCGTTGACGCACCTTGTGCGTCATTTCAATCATCGTGTGGAAGTCTTTGCAGTCAATAATCAGCTCGGCGTAATTATCGCCTCCCGACGGCATGGGGCGCACGAAGCAATATCGGGCGGGCGCGCCGCCGGTGCTCACTATAACGCGGTCAACCTTGGGCATGGCGGCAACGGAGTCGGCCATGGCCAGGATGCGCTCGTCAACGCGGTCGGCGTCGTCGGTCGACGGGAAGTAACATTCAACCACAAACTGCTTGTAGTCGAAGTCGGGAAAGAAGACTATGCGCAGCTTCATCACTCCGATGCCGGCGGCGGCAAGAATGGCTATCGCGGCCGAAATGGCAATCAGCCGGTGGCCGAGCAGCCAGCGCAGGGCCTTGTGCATGGCTTTGTAGACCCTGCCTTCGGGATATTTCTGCTCAAGCTCTTTCACCTCCTTGCGGCTGTGGGTGCCGAGCCAGTAGCGGGCGCATACGGGCACCTGGATGAGCGCCAGCACCCAGCTGGCCAGCAGGCTCACGCAGATTACCATGAACAGGTCGCCGGCAAATTCGCCAACCGAACCCGGAGTGAGGTAAATCGGCAGGAAGGTGCTTGCGGCGATTATCGTGGCGCCGAGCAGCGGCAGGGCCGTGTTGCGGCCAATGCGGAATAGGTATTGCTCTCTCGGCAGACCCCGCTTGCGGTCGGCCAGGATGCCGTCCATGATGACGACGGCGTTATCGACCAGCATACCCATTGCCACGA
>CAYUFQ010000069.1:0-8559 GCA_964444045.1 uncultured Bacteroides sp. | reverse complement strand
GGCGCCGTTCAGGGCCAGGAAGCCGGCATCACGCCCCATCACCTCGATGAAGAACAGCCGTTCGTGAGAGGTGGCCGTGTCGCGAATCTTGTCGACACACTCCATTATGGTGTTGAGCGCCGTGTCGTAGCCTATGGTCTTGTCGGTGCCGTAAAGGTCGTTGTCGATAGTGCCGGGCAGGCCGATGCAGGGGAAGTTAAATTCGTTGGCAAAGATGCGGGCGCCGGTCAGCGAGCCGTCGCCGCCAATCACCACCAGAGCGTCGATTTCATGGCGGCGCAGCGTGTCGTAGGCCAGCTGACGCCCCTCGGGAGTCTGAAACTCCTTGCATCGGGCGGTCTTCAGAATCGTGCCGCCCGCCTGTATGATATTGCTGACGTTTTGAGTCTTAAACTCTTCTATCTCATCCGTGAGCAATCCGCGATAGCCGCGATATATGCCTTTAACCTTAAACCCGTTATAGATAGCCGAACGGGTCACGGCGCGTATGGCGGCATTCATGCCGGGGGCATCGCCTCCGGAAGTAAGAATGCCTATGCACTTGATTTCTGCCATAATTACATTCAATAAATTTCACCGCAAAGGTATGAAAAAATCACGACTTTACCGCAAATCTTTGAGTGGAAAGTGGAAAAGTGAGAAAGCGGGCCTAATTGGTCCGATCAACCTGATTAGGCTGATTCCTCTCTAACGCCTCTACTCTCCTCTTCCCAATCAGGCCTTAACAAATGTTAAATACGCATTCGCGGGCGTGATATTCGCGCTAAAGTGGCGTATATTTGCATGTGAAACAGCTTGACTTGAACGACCCTATGATTGCCGGACTGCGCAGGGGCGCCCCCGAGGCTTATGCCGAGGCCATGCGCCGCTACGGGCGGCTGGTAGCGTCGGTGGTGGCTTCGCTGACGTCAGACCCGCGCGACGTCGAGGAGCTGGTGCAGGATGCCTTTGTCAGGGCTTTTTCGGCCATAAAGAGCTATCGTCCCGACGAGGACACACGCTTCCGCACCTGGCTTGCACGGATTGCCTACAACGGCGCCGTGTCGCGTCTGCGCCACCGCTCGCTGCAGTTTGCCGCCGAGCCGCTCGACACCCTGGCCGAAACCGCCGACGCCGACACCGAGCCTGAGTTTCAGGCCGACACCGAGCTGCTGGCCATAGCCGTGGCTTCGCTATCTCCGCCCGAAAAGCTGGCCGTTACGCTGGTTTACTTCAACGGCCTCACGGTCAACGAAGCGTCGACGGTGCTTCAGGTAAGCCCCCGCGTGCTGTCATCACGCCTTTACAGAATCCGAAAGAAACTCGCATCAATAATCAATGACCTCCGAACAAAATAACGACTCTATCAATCGGGCCCTGGCCTCGCACCTCGAGCCGCTGATGCCCGCCCCGGGGTGGGAGCAGGGCGTGCTTGTCGCCATGGCTCGCCGACGCCGGCACCGCACGCGCATGCGCATCGTGTCGATAATGTCGGCGGCTGCCGCAATGATTGCCTCTGCGCTCTTTGTGCCGGCATATTTCCTCTCGGCCGAGCCGCAGCCGTTCGACTACGAACAGTATATCTACACCGAGGCCTACTATTCCGCCCTACCCCGGTCTACCCTCAGCATATCCGAAGAGTTCAACTCCATGCTCGCCTCCTCGCAGATGCCCGCATCAATGAATCTTGTAGAACCATTTACCCCCCTGCCGCCATTATGAAAAAGTTTATCACCGCTCTGTTCCTCCTGACCGCCTTATGTGCCGGCGCCGAGATGCCCGAACGCGCAAGGGAGCTGACTTCGACGCAACGCATCGTCTGTTTTTATAACGAGATGGATAGGTTTGACGCAGAGTTTCCCGACGCCATAGCCGACATAGAGTACTCATGCAACCGGGCCGGCGACATATTCTTCGGGCGCCGGATGACCGGCAGGATTGACTTTCCGCCGCTCTACACCGGCCAACAGCTCCGCCCTGCCCTCAAACGGATTGAAAACGTAACCGATTCCGTATACAGGATACGCAAGGATGGCGAGTACGTCTCCTACAAGGCAACCGGGTCATATAGCATGGTGACCGATAAGCACTCGAACCATTCGGCGGCATATCGCTTCTGGCCAAAGGAAATCAACAAAAGAAGCAGCGACTTCGAGATAGCCGATGCGGTAACGGAGTTCCACCCCGGCGAAAGCTACTCCGATGCCGGAGGTTTCATCATAAACGATGATGAAAATGCATACAGCATCATGCAGGAAATATTCATTTCAACAGGGCGGCAGGCCAAACCGGCCGACATGTCGGCTATAAAAAAGTTCTGTTCCAAAATGCCACGGCCTAAAAACGGCCGCTCAGAAAAGAGGACCGGGTCGAGCAAAGACTGGCACCAAATCTACGCCCTATTTCTCGACCGGCTCTGGACCGGCGAGGCAATAACCCTAAACTATTCACGCGCCCTCCGCACAATCACCCTCACCGACCTGACCACAGGCACCACCTACACCGCCACCTACCGCAACAATATCCTATCCCTCACCATCATATGAAAATGCAAAGCAGAATAACGGCGGCGGCTCTGTGTCTGCTGACCGCCATTTCAGGTTATGCCGGCAACAGCTCGGACTCCACATACGTGGTTATCTACAACATAGTCGACGGCTTCACGAATGAAGCTATTCAAGGGGAGTGTGAGATTAAACCCACAGATATGTCAGGCAACAGCATAGGCGACCCTCTGATTAAACGCAGCTTCGGATATTCCGGCCCGATTCTCATAACGAAAGAGTTCATGCTGAAAATAAGTGCCGACGGCTATGAGCCCAAGAGCATGAAATACTCCTTTTCATCGCTTGCAATGAAATTAGGGCCGGCACAGTATAAAATTCAGGAGATAGAGCTGTTTCCGCAGATGAACACCACAATACTTGATGAAGTTACGGCCACGGCCACGATAGTCAAGATGGTGACGAAAGGGGATACGATAGAATATAATGCGGCGGCTTTTCAACTTTCGGAGGGTTCGATGCTTGATAATCTCATCAAGGCCCTTCCGGGGGCCGAACTGCATGACAACGGCCGCATAACAGTTAACGGCGAATTCGTTTCTTCGCTGATGGTCAACGGACGCGACTTTTTCAAGGGCGACCCGCGCGTTGCCCTGAGCAACCTGCCGGCCTACACGGTCAATAAAATTCAGGTCTACCATAAGCCCGACGAGCTGCGGAGCAGGAACGCCCCCGTGGATTTGAAGAAAGAACCGCTGGTGATGGACGTGAAGCTAAAACGGGAATATGCCAAGGGGCTGATTTCCAACTATGAGGTAGGTCTTGGCTCAACGCTATATGACCGCGCGGACCTGAAATGGCTCGGAAGGGTATTTGCAATGTATTACACTCCGGCGCAGAGCATTGCCGTATATGCCAACGCAAATAACCTGAACGACACCCGCGAGGCAACAAGCAGCGGCAACTGGCGCAAAACCGATGCCGGAAGCGGCGAAATAACCGTCAAGTCCGCCGGATTGGACTATACCAACGAAAACAAGCCCGCACGTCTGAACTTCAACACCTCTCTTCAGGCCGAGATAAGAAACGTCAGCTTAGGGCAACAGACTTTTGCCGAAACCTATCTTGAGGGGGGCAACACGTTCAGCCGCTCTGCAGCCGATAACCGCAACAACTCAACCGGCCTGAAATGGGATGGAAAAATGGATAAAGGCTGGGACTGGGGGTGGCTGAAGGTAACCCCGGAGGCTTTCTATAACCACAACAGCCGGAAAGCATCGGACCTGACAGAAAAGAGCAACGATGAAAACGGGTTTGCGAACGAAACGCCGCTGCTATATGAGCGCCGAATCAGAAGCAACAGCACCGAAGACCGCTGGGGCCTCTCACTGAAAAGCAAATTAGCGGTTCTAAGTCCGTTGAAGTTCTCCACAATGTATTTACTGCTCAGCGCTTTCGGCAAATATGACAACGGGAAGGACAACGGCATGAATCTCGACTATCTGCATTACCCCTCAAATCCATTGCTTAACCTTAACGAGGAGCAACGGAGCCTCATGCCAAGCCATAGTTATTCATATGGACTGGAGTTCACGCCATTTTCATTCATATTTCATTTTGGAGGAGAAACGGGACGTAAAAACAACACGCGGGGCGATATATCATACAAGTTCGAACAGCAATTCCGCTCCGGCTCACGCACTCTCGACCGCCGGGAGGCCGAATCGGAGGGCGGCGGAAGTCAGTTCACCCCCTCGGCAGCCGGAATATGGCTGCCCGATGAGTTGAACAGCTACAAAACTACCCGTCTGGACAGGAAACATGAACTCTCAGTCAATTATACTCTGAAACTATCAAAAGCGCAACTGCAGGTAAATATGCCCGTTGAATTCCATAACCGCACAATCAACGATTATCGCTGCAGCAATCATCTGCAACTTACCAAAAACTACGTCACCCTGCAGCCGTGGATCGGGCTCTACGACGTCGGCGACTCTAAAATCAACTGGCGACTGAACTGGCATCTGCGCAATCCCCTGCCCGACATGCTTCAGATGCTCTCAGTCACCGACACGAGCAACCCGCTGATTCTCCGGCTGGGCAACCCTGCCCTGAAAAAGGCATCGATTCACTCTTTTGAAGCCCAGATCGGGCAAGAAGACCTGCCACACATGCAGCGCTGGTCAATCTGGGCCGCCTACGAGAAGTCCGACAATCTGATTGCCATGGCGCAGACCTACGACCGCCAGTCAGGACTGACAACCCTCCAGCCGCGCAACATCAACGGCAACCGGGAGGCAACGGTATCAATCGCCTACCGGCGGGCGATAGACCGCAACGAACGGCTCTATTTCAGCAACTCTCTTGTTCCATCGTTCATACGCAGCGTCGACTACTCATCCGACGCCACATCGGACCCTGAGCGCCTGAAAGTCAACACATGGCGGCTGCACAATAATTTCAACCTCACATGGCGCTCGGGAACCTGCAGCATCAGCGGCAACGTGCGCCTGAAATGGAACCGGCTCGTCAGCCTGAGCGGAGTCTTCACCCCGTTCAGCTACCTTGACGTAAACTACGGACTATCCGCAACCGCTCCCCTGCCGTGGGGCATCGACCTCGACACGGAGCTCATGGCCTACTGCCGCCGCGGATATGCCGAGACGGCAATGAACACCACCGACTGGGTGTGGAATCTCACCCTATCGAAAGCCTTCGGACGGAGCAAGCAGTGGGTGGTCAAGGCAACCGGCTTTGACATTCTTCATCAGCTCCCCAACACCCAGCGTCAGGTCAACGCCCAAGGGCGCACCGAAACCCGCTACAACACCGTCAACTCCTACGCCCTGCTCTCACTTACCTACCGCCTCGACATCAAGCCCAAGCGCAAGTGAGTGGAGAGTGGAAAGTGGAGAGTGGAGAGTGGAGAGTGGAGAGAAATAATTACGTACCGCAACTCTTTCTCGCCCTCAATGAGCGTATTTTGGAAAAAAATCACAACATTTCATTCATAAGTAAAATATTTGTTGTATCTTTGCATTATAATAATAAACAAGGCACGACTATGAGCGAAGTAGAACTTATCCTTATGAATGAGGGTGATAAATGTACCCTTTATTCAATCCAATTCACCTCCGAAGATAATTCAGAGTATGAACGTTTCTATGCCAAGTTCATAGAAGATGCCAAACTCAACCGAGACCTTCTCCGTATAGTTCAGATTGTTGACAAAATAGCCGATGAAGGTGCTCTTGAGCGTTTGTTCAGACCGGAGGGGAAGATGAAAGACTCGGTTGTAGCATTGCCGGTACTTTCATCAAAACTCAGGTTGTATTGCTTGCGACTTTCCAACGGGATTCTTATCCTTGGTAATGGAGGAGTCAAAAATTCACGAACATACGAGGAAGATGATTCATTGCGTGGATATGTTCTTAATCTTCAAAAGTTTGAAGAATTGCTCAAAGAAGGGCAGCGTAATGGATCGGTTGTCATAACAGAACGGATTATAGAAACCAATAATACTTTTGAGCTATGAAAGACGCCACTAACTCATATCGCAAAATGGTCGCCTCAATCCCGGATAACATTAAAGCAGAAGTTGACCTGTCGTTTGCCATTTCAGACCGCATAGACTTTCTGATGAACGAGCGCGGACTTTCCAAGAAGCAGTTCGCAGACGCTCTCGGTCGCCGTCCGAGCGAAATAACCAAGTGGCTCAGCGGTCAACACAATTTCACTATTGCCACCCTCGCCATGCTTTCTGCATTTTTCGGGCAACCAATCGTAACCGTTGGTTGAGGAGCCCTTTCCGCTGAGAGGTCACTATGGCCTATTTTCAGGGAATCGTTGTCTGTTTGCGGTAAAAAAGTTAAATTTGCACTTGTGAATCTAACCACGTACCGACAATGAACAAATTTATGATGATTGCGGCCATGGCAATAGGAGGTTGCTTTGCTGCAAATGCCGAAGATTGGGCGGCGCGAATAGATGGCAACGTCTACCTCAATCAATTATCGATTCCGGGCGCTCACGATTGCGCCACCGGCCACGGCTTCAAAGGCTTTCTCGGAATACTCGCCGGCTCTTCGTCGGCCGTGACCCAGTCACTGACCCTGTCGCAGCAATGGGACTGCGGCGTACGTGCCTTTGACCTCAGACCTACGGTCAACTCAGGCTCGCTCGAAATATATCACGGCGTTTGCCAGACAAAGCTCGGATTCTCAACCGCACTCACCACTCTGTGCAGCCTGCTCGACGAGCACCCCACGGAATTTGCCATAGTGCTGATGCGCCACGAAACCGACGGCGACAACAACGATTCGTCGTGGGCAGGCAAGGTGACCGAAGTGCTGTCGTCCGCGCCCATAGCCTCACATATCATTGCCTACGCTCCCGATCTGACCCTCGATCAGGTCAGAGGCAAGATTATCATTCTGTCGCGCGACAGTTTTGAATCCCCCTATGCCGGATTCATTTCCGGCTGGAGCCACTCCGCCGATTTCGCGTCGCAGAAAAACGCATCGATTACATCAGCGCAGTATTCGGGCCGGCTATATGTGCAGGACTTTTATGAATGCACCGACTCGGGAGCCGATGAAACGAAGATGGCCGCCGTTAAAGAGATGTATAAATTTTCAGCGACACTGTGCCAGCCCGGCGCTCCGGCCAACGTTTGGGTCGTGAACCACACTTCCGGCTACACCAAGTCGGCCAGCTCCGACGGCAACCGCAACCTTGCGGCAAAGGCCAACTCGGCCCTTATCGATTGCCTTGCCGACGCATCAATCAGCGCCGGCCCGACCGGAATAGTGCTCATGGACTTTGCCGGCGTTGACGAGTCAAACAAATATGCGGTAAACGGACTCGCCCTGGTCAATGCCATCATCAGCCATAACTCACGCTACACAATGCGGATGGCCGAGGGCGGCGGCAGCAGCGAGCCCGCGGTTCTTGAGCCGAAAGAAGCCACCGACGAGCTGATTTACTGGCACTCGATTACCGCCGCCCGCCGCGAGTCAAAAGTGCTGACACACGACGAAGCCGCCAATATTCTTCTTGGCACCTCGGCCGACGAAACCAATCCCGGCCCGGAATCGCAGTGGAAACTGACAAAGCGCTCCAACGGCACATTCAACATCATAAACCGCCAGACGGGGGCCTACATCTCGCCGGTTGGCGCCGTCTACAACACCGAGATACCCATGTCGTACACCGAGCCTTCCGCCGGCTGGAGAATCAAGCCGACCGGCGAAGCCAACCTCTATATTATCTACAGCGGCTCAAACGTGCAGTTCAATCAAACGCAGGAAGTCTATCAATACCATATCTTCAACTGGTATGCCTCATTCCCTGACTCATCCGACCAAGGCTGCCTGTTCCGCTTCCGCGTGGTTGATGAGGAAGAAGTCGAAGACCAGGGCGGCCAGGACTCGCTGTCAGAACTCCCCTTGCAGCCGGAAACCGACGGTCCGGTTTACGACCTGAGCGGCCGCCGCGTGGCCACCCCGTTGCGGCGCCCCGGCATCTACATCACCCCCGCCGGCAAAATACTTCGCCGCTGACCCCCCATACCGACAACACTGACGAGGCCGCATCCTTGAATGGACGCGGCCTCGTAAATGTATATTTCCTGTCGGATTATTCAGCGGCGGGAGCTTCAGCGGCAGGAGCCTCGGGGGCAGCTACGGGAGCGGCCTCGGCAGCGGCGGTGTTGCTCTTTTTGCGCGAACGGCGGGTGCGGGTCTTCTTGGCGCCGTCGTTCTTCTTGGCCTCAAGCAGAGCCTCGTTGTAGTCAACGAGTTCGATGAAACACATTTCAGCGTTGTCGCCGAGACGGTTGCCTGTTTTGAGGATGCGGGTGTAACCTCCGGGGCGGTCAGCGATTTTCTGCGAGATTTCGCGGAAGAGTTCGCTCACGGCATATTTGTTCTGGAGGTAAGAGAAGACGAGGCGGCGGTTGGCCATGGAGTCTTCTTTAGCGCGGTTGATCAGAGGCTCGGCATACATGCGCAGGGCCTTGGCCTTGGCCAGGGTGGTGAAGATGCGCTTGTGCATGATCAGCGAGATGGTCATGTTA
>CAYUFQ010000068.1:0-8581 GCA_964444045.1 uncultured Bacteroides sp. | reverse complement strand
GTGGAGGGTGGAGAGTGGAGAGTGGAGGGTGGAGGGTGGAGAGTGGAGAGTGGAGAAGTGGAGAGTGGAGGGTGGAGGGTGGTTGAGTGGGGTGAGAAGAGAAGTGGAGAGCAGATTCTTTCCACTCTCCACTTCTCCACTCTCCACTCTTTTACTATCGGGGCCCGCCGGGGCCGGGGCCGCCGGGTCCGGGGCGCATGCCTGATCCGGGAGGGCCTTCGCGGAACATTTCGTTGCCGTTGGCGGTGGGGTTGCCGTTTTTGAAGGTGGTGAAGTTATAGGTGAAGGTGACCATAGCGTAGCGGCCGAGTATGTAGTTCTCGGTGTCGGTGATGGCCTGTGCCGTTTCGCTGCGGTTGATGTTTTGCTGCTGGTTGAGCAGGTCTTTGCCTTCAAGGGCTATGGTAGCGCTCTTATTGCGCAGGAACATGTAGGATATCGAGGCGTTCCAGCGCCATTCCTTGGTGTTGAAGCCATTGGAGTAGCCGCTGTTGGCCAGGTAGTTCAGATCGGATGATAGCACGAGGCCGAAGCGGGTGTACCACGTTGCGGTGAATGAGCCGCCGTAGGTGTGCACCGTGGTGTTGGGCTGGGTTGCCAGCGAGTTGGTGGCATACTGTATGTCGTAGCGCGGCCGCAGTTCGAGCTCAAGGTCGGAGGGGCTGAACTTGAATGCGAAGCTCTCGCCGGCGCGGAGCGTTCCCGACTTGGTCTGCTGGCTGTTGGTGAAGCCCACGTCCTGGCGGTAGTTGAAGTGAAGGTTGTTGCTGAATGTCCAGAGCTTGTTGCGCAGCGGGCGGGAGTACATGGTGAAAGCGCCGAAGTTCCAGTTGCCGTTCACGTTATGGTAGGTGGTGTAGCGCGCGCCGGTGAGGCGGTCGGTGGTGATGTTGGTGGCCACGGCGTTCTGGGTGAAGCTTGCGTGGGCCATGACCATGATTGATTGCTGCTTATCCATGTTGAAGTCCTGGAAGCGGAGGAACATGTTGTGGGCAAACGAGGGGTTAAGGTTGGGGTTACCCTGAATCACGTTCATGGGGTCGGAGGTGTCGGCCACCGGTTGCAGCTGGCTTATGGATGGCTGCGAGGAGCGTCCGTGATAGAAGATATTGAGCGATGTCTGGTTTGAGAACTTATAGCGGAAGCGCAGGAACGGGGCATAGTTCCACACCCATCGGGTGGGGAGGTCCTGCTTGTTGCCGCTCAGATACTTGCTGCGGCTCATCTGGGGGTTGAAGCTGAGGCCGACGTTGAGGTTGTATTTTTTGTGGACCTTGCGGTAGCCGATGCGTATCTGCTGGTTGAAGTAGGTGTTGCGGAAGCTGTTGGAGTTCTGCTCGTCGACGGCCCATTCGTCGGGGTTGACGATGCCGGCCCAGCGGTCGGCGATGCCCCAGTCGCCCCACTGGCGCCAGTTCAGGTCGCGCCAGGTGCGGATTTCGTCGCGCTGCTCGGGGGTGAGTTCGTCGATTTTGCGGTCGAGCGGAGCGTTCCACACGGTCTTGTCGGCGTTGTTCCAGCGGAAGTTCATGCTGTAGGCAATCTCGATGAAATTGCCGTTTTTCACGTCGCCGAGCGGTTCGGTCCAGCTCAGGCGGGCGTTGACGCCGTTGTTCCAGGTGTGGTTGTTGATTTTCTGGTAGTCTTCATAGATGCGGTTTTCGGCATCATCCCAGTATACGTTGCGGCTCCAGGTCTCTTCGTTCTCGCGGGTATTGCTGAAGGAGTAGTTGCCGCTGATTGAGAATGAGCGGCCGCGGTGAGAGGCGAAGTTGTGATTGTAGATAAACCGGCCGTCGAACGTGTAGCTCTTGCCGTCGGAGGTGGAGAGATTGCGTGAGTTGGTGGTAGGCTCGGAAGCTATGCGGCGGTAGTTGACGCCAAACGAGCTCGAACGGCTGTCGTTGATGTTGACCGAGAAGTTAGGGCGGAAGTCGATGGTGTTGAACGAGTCGGGATCCCATTTCAGGCGCAGGCGGCCGGTGATGTTGTGGCCCTTGTCGCCGCTCGAGGTCTCGGTGTCGTCGTGGGTGTTGTCGCCGTCGGCGAAGAGGTTGGTGCGGTGAGTGCGGTTCCAGTTGTCGCGGTCGTTGTGGCTGTAGAGAATGTCGCCGCCATAGCGCAGCTTGTCGGTGCCCAGATTGAGGTTTACGCCAAACGATTGCGTGGTGTTCACTCCGGTGGTGCCTCCGAAGCGGCGGAAGCGCTGGCCGTTGGTGTCGGTGAAGCCTTCGTCGTTGACGTTGTTGGCGTTGCCGAGAATGGTCACGGCGTTCTTGCCCATCATGCCGTTGACGATGAACGAGCCTTTATAGCGGTTCCAGTCGGGCGATGCGCCGGACGGTATGTCGGGGCCGAATCCGCCCACTACCGTGCCATACCAGCCGTTTTGCTTATCTTCCTTTATGGTGAGGTTGATCACCATTTCGTCCTCGCCGTCGTCAACTCCGGTCATTCGCGCCAGGTCGCTCTTGCGGTTGATTACCTGCGCCGTCTTCACCATGTCGACGGGAATGTTTTTGGCGGCCACCTTGGGGTCGTCGCTGAAAAATTCCTCGCCGTTGATGAGGATTTTCTTCACCGTTTCGCCCTGGGCGGTGATTGAGCCGTCGGAGCCGACTTCAACGCCGGGCAGGCGCTTGAGCAGGTCGTTGACCACGGCGTTGGGCGGAGTCACGTAGCTGCCGGCATTGTATTCAATAGTGTCTTCTTTGGCTTTGATGGGGGTGGCTATGCCTATGGCTACTGCCTCGCGGAGCATAATGCTCGATTCGCTCAGCCGCAGGGTGTCGATGTTGCGGTCCCCATGTATGGTTATGGGCTTTTCGGCATTGTTATAGCCGATATAGAGGGCCTGAAGGATGTATTTGCCGTCGGTGGCGGAAATGGAGAAGGTGCCGTTGAGGGCTGTTGCCGTGCCGGTTACGAAAGTGGAGTCGGGCGTGGCTTTGAGCAGGCGCACTGTGGCCTGCGGCAGCGGTTCGCCAGCCGTGTCGGTGACCACGCCCTTGATTACGCCCGCCGATGCGGAGCATACTGAGGCAAGCGCAATGCAGGCTGCGGTGAGAATACGTTGAAGCATTTGTTTTTTTGTGTGATGAGATATAATGTGCGTGAAAAGTTTCCCGGTTTTTTTTGATACCGTAGAATATGACCGGAAAACTTCGTGAAGGTTTAATCGCGCGGGCCGATTATTTTTTTGTCCGTCGGAGCAAAATATCCTTGATTCTGATAATGAAGGCGGTTATGGCGGGGCCTACCAGGCGCTGCAGGCGGCGCTTGAAGTGGTGTGAGGCCGGTTTCCATGTGGCTGCGAAGTGATGTATGGCCACTGTTTTATCCGTCACTGTCAGCTTGAGCGTCTGCAGGCTCACGGGGCTGAAATATTCGGCCGGCAGCACGCTTATCACCGTCGGGTCGGCCGAGATGCGGTCGGGAGAGTCAACGTCGGCGATTCTGATGCCGTGGGCGGCGGTCACCTCGGCGATAGTGTCGGGCAGTCCGCGCATATCCATCGAGCCGTCGGGCTTGATGAACGAACGGCCGTCGTAGTAGTCGAGCATCGCCTTGATGAAGGGGTTGCCGGGCTCGACGGCCACGAAGCCCGACTCGACATACTGGCCGTGAGACTCCCTGCACATCAGATACGGCGCCTCTATCAGCTTGCCGAATGGCTTGATGAGTTCCACGTCGGTGTCCATATACACTCCGCCGAACCGATAGAGCGCATAGTAGCGCATATAGTCGGCGGCAAAGGCGAATTTCTTGCACTCGAGCGCCTGGCTCACCCACAGGGGGGTGGCGTCGCCGAGCGAGGTGCCGTTCCAGCAGCGAATCTCGAAGTCGGGGCAGAATTTCGACCATGAGTCCACGCAGTGGCGCAGCTTGTCGGGCATCGGTTTGTCACTCTGCCAGAAGTAGTGGATTATTTTCGGAATCATCTTTATGCTTGTTTTGTTCGGCTTTGAACCGCTCTTTGTTGGCCAGCAACACCGAGGCCAGAGCCATGGATATTATCAGCAGCCCGTCGGGCTGGGTCACTCCGGAGAATCCGCCGATGCCCAGCACCGACATCCCCACGAAGGCACACAGGTAGTATTTGGCATATCTGAGCCGCCTGATTATGAAGTATATGCCGATATAGAACGCAAACTGGGCGGCCAGGCCAATGAATCCGCAGTCGAGGATGGTCTGCACCTGGGTCACCTCCACGGCAGTGGCAAGTTCGTCGGCCTGCGTCACGTCGGTGTAGTAATCGTTGCGAATCTGAAATATCGGGTTGGTGGTGAGGGTGGGGTGCAGGAATCCGAATCCGCGGTCAAGACGCCCCATCTCCGACAGCAGGGCCCACTTGGGCAGAATCTGGGCCATGCGTCCGGTGCCGAATTCGGCAAGGTCTTCGTCGTCTTGCGCGGCGTCGAGCGACGTGAACTGGTCAATATTGTCGGCCAGCCTGAAGGCGCGCCCGGTGGCATTGTCGATATAATAGCCGGCGGTCAGCGCCACTGCGCCCAGCAGTGCGAACCGGGCCACCTGCCTGATGTTCGGCCTGAAGAATATGAAGCATACTATCAGGGCGAAGAGCAGCGAGTTGGTGCGCGAGGCAAACAGGGCCAGGGCAATCATGAGCCACTGCGGCCACGAGAGGCGAATCTTGCCCATGGTGAGCGGCATTACGCAGAGCACCAGCCAGTAGAGCCCATATGGATAGTGGCGCGGAAGCCTGAAGCTGAGCGGAAAGAAGTAGGGGTCGTAGAAGGTCGACGGCAGTTTCGATGCCAGAGAGCCCGGCAGCAGGATGAAGCCGTTGAACACGAAGGAGTCTATCACGTAGAAGCCGCATATCACCAGGGCGTGGAGCGTCAGGGTGTGGATGAATCTGTCCCAGTCGAACTTGCGGTTGGCGAATATGAGCAGGGGGATGAAAAAGGCGATGATGACGAAATAGTGGCGCATCATCACGAACTGTATTCTCATCGATTCAACCGACGTCATTGCCAGCATTATCAGCACCGCGAAATAGGCGAGCATGGCCCACGTAAGGCGGCTTATCACCTTGTTCCTGCGGTAGATGAACATGCCCAGAACGCCGAGCAGCAGGGCCACGTCGGCAATCTTCACGGGCAATACGTCGTTGGCCTTGAAGGCAAAGTCGCCCATCACGATGAAGGCCTCGATGAGAAAGGAGTAGCGGTCGGTGCGGAAGCGCCAGAGCAGAAACATGGCCAGGGGCAGCAGCGCCGGGAAGAAGCGCAGCCCCACGAGCGCAAGCAGCAGGCCGAAGGTCACGACGAGCCACCACTCACGGGCCGGAGCCCTGAAGGTTTGCGGCTTCTGCGATGATATGGCTACGTAGGCCTCTGACATGATTTCCGTGATAAGTGTGTGCGGGGGCGCGGGATTATTCAGGCCTGTTTTCAGCCGATGGCTTGCCGCCGGCGCCTTTGGCCGCCGGCTTGAAGAAGTAGAGCCATACGGGCGGAATCATCAGGCCGAAGAATATGGCCAGCACCATGATGACCATGGGCGACATGGCTTTGTCTTCGTCGAGGGCATAGGCCTTGTCGATAATCGTGGCCTGGGAGTCCATAGTGCCCATGAGCATCGAGGTTTCTTCGAGTTTCTGAGCCAGGAAGAGGTAGACCTGCTCTTCGATCGTGCGTTTGCGGTAGATGTCGTGCAGGTCATATTCCATTTGCGGAATGCGGCTGATTTCGCCGGTCATCTGGCCGAGAATCTTTTCATATTCCACCTGATATTCCTTGGCGCGCTTCACCACCACCTCGAGGGTCGACAGCAGGTTTTCGCGCATGGCGGCAATCTGCTCGTCAAGGCGCTGCACTGCCGAGTTGTCGGGCCGGGCCGACTGAATTATGGTGTTGCGGCGCAGAATCATGTCGTTGTATGACGAAATCATCTGGGCAATCTCGGGCGAATCGCCATTAAGCGGAATCAGACTGTTCTCCTTGAAGCTCTCCTTGACCATCTGCAGCGTCAGCGATGCAATCTCGCTGTTCACCCTGGCGGTCGTGGCTGCCTCTTCGGCGGCGGCCAGGCGCTCGTTGACGGCGTCGGTCATCGTGGCCAGGCCGGTGATGCCGCTGGTTTCCTTGAGCGTGGTCAGCTCTATTTCGGTTTTGTCGAGCTCGCGGCGCACCTCGTTGAGGCGGCTCTGGAGGAAAGTGGTCATTGACGAGTTGCGGCGCACCTGCTCTGACTCAGTCCGGGCAATGTAGGTGTCCATTATCGCGTTGATCACGTCGATGGCATATGCCACGTTGCCGCTATACATCTGAAACTCTATAATCTGCGAGTTTTTCGACGCAAGGCCCACGCTGATGGCCTCGCGCAGCTCTTCGGCCGCGGTGCCCGGCGACATGATTTCGATGCGGTTCTTGAACGATTCGCCCGGCTTGAACCTGTCGGTGGCCACGAGCGTGAACGTGCCGTAGTCGGTATGGGCCTCGGCGGGCATCGTCAGCCCGGTCTGGCTGAAAATATCCTTGCCTTTTGCCGTGATGGTAAGGTCGGCGCTGCCCGAGTCAGTCACCTTGACCACGCAGCGCAGCTTGGTGCGCAGGGTGTCGGTGTTGATGTCGTCGCCGGGAATCACGTCGACCTGATAGTCGTCATAGAGCAGCTGATACACGGTGGGGCGCAGGCGCTTGTAGTGCATGCGCTCAAGACCGAGCTTCCTTACCACCTCGCTCAGCAGCGAGTGCGACTGGATTACCTGCACTTCGTCTTCGCCGTTGGCGTTGCCGCCTATCAGGTCGGATACTCCGCTGAGGCCGCCCGAAAACATGGCGCCGAGCGACGACTGGTCTTCGTTAAGCATCAGGCTGCCTTTTATCTCATACTTCGGGAGAATGCGCAGGGAAAAGAGGAAGCCGAGGGCTCCGCAAATCACTATGGATACGGCGAAAAAGCGCCATTTTGACCGATAGAGTCGCCAAAGACCTTTGAGGTCAATCAGTTCGGATTGGTTCTCGCTCATGATATTTATCTCACTAAAAGGGCAATTGCTAATGATGCTATTACTGAGGCGGCGCTGACCACTACCGACACCATCGACAGCTTGAACTGGCGCTCCTGGTCGGTGCGGGCGTTGGCCTCGCGGACGTCGTTGGGCTCGACGTAGATAACGTCGTTCTGCTTCAGATAGAAGTAGGGCGACTCAAATATCTCCTTGCTGTTGAGGTTCAGGCGGTGAAACTCGCGCTGACCGTTTTCTTCGCGTATCAGCAACACGTTGTTGCGTATGCCGAACACGTTGAGGTCGCCGGCGGCGGTTATGGCGTCGAGCACCGAGTAGCGCTCCTGATTGACGAGCTGCAGCCCGGGGTTGCGCACCTCGCCGGTGACGTTGACATGGAAGTTGACCAGTTCAACCGTGACTATGGGGTCAACCACCGTCTCGCCCACTTTTTCGGTGATGTAATCGGCCAGGGCGCTGAGGGTCATGCCTTCCACGTGGATTTTGCCGAGCACGGGGAAGTTGATGAAGCCCCCTTTGTCGACGATATATGTTTGATACGTGAGATTCTGCTTGCGGCGTTGAAGGGTGAGCGACTCTTGCGTGGTGGTGGCGGGGGCGTTGAAGTCGCGCACGCGCGGATGCTGGTAGGGAATCGAGTAGTCTTCAACCGCTGCGGGGTCGGCTGCCGACACGTTGATGAGCAACTCGTCCGACGGCACTATCTTGAGCGTGTAATCGCCTACGGGCACCGGACTTTCGTCCTTAGGCAGGTCGGTGAAGTAGGGCAGCATAAGCTTGTCGGACTTGCAGCCGCTCAGGGCGATTGCCATGCCGATGCAAGCGATGAATGATTTTATTTTCATAGAAAGTTTTTTATGGTAGCTACGTTTTGGTTAGAAAGCAATTCCGTTCATTTGCATAACGCATGCGGGCGTTTCTTTATTGCCGCGGGCGGCAATCATTTCGTCGGGAGTGAGGCCGCTGGCCGGATGATGCCATTGCGGCAGCAACCGGGCCATGGGGAGCAACACGAATTCGCGCATGTGCATGCGTGGATGGGGCAACTGCAGCCGGTCGGTGCTGACCGTCAGATTGTCAACGCATATCAGGTCGATGTCAATCTCGCGGTCGGCGTAGCCTCCGGTGGCTGTGCGGTGGCTGCTGCCGGGAGCTATCTCTTGTTCAATCAGCTGAATGGCATCGAGAATGGCCTCGGGCTCGAGCTCGGTCTGAACGTTCACTCCCGCGTTGAGGAATGAATTGGCCGACTCGAAGCCCCACGGCGCTGACTCGAATACGGGCGATACGGCGGTGACCCTTCCGACGAGTTGTGAAATACGAGCCACCGCGCGACTGATTGCATCCGCGCGGTGTCCGATATTCGCTCCTATGTTAAGGTGGGCAAGACTCAAATCGTGCGGCTTACTTCCACTTCTTCGAATCCTTCGATTATGTCGCCCTCCTGCAGGTCGTTGTAGCCGGCGATGCTCAGGCCGCAGTCGTAGCCCGACAGCACCTCTTTCGCATCGTCCTTGAAGCGCTTGAGCGAGCCGAGTTCGCCGGTGTAGCGCACAATGCCGTCGCGAATCAGGCGCACCTTGC
>CAYUFQ010000067.1:0-8616 GCA_964444045.1 uncultured Bacteroides sp. | reverse complement strand
TACTCGCCCTCCAGCCTCACGCTCAACAACAGCCTCTATCTCACCTACCACAAGTAGGAAGCCGAGCTTCTCGCCGGCCTCCACGGCCGGACGCGACAGGATGATTTTGCGCACCTCTTTGTTTTTCAGCGCTCTGACGGCCAGGGCTATGGCCACGTAGGTCTTGCCCGTGCCGGCCGGGCCGAGGGCAAACACCAGGTCGTTGGCCGCGAAGGCCTTTACCAGGTCGCGCTGATGGGGCGTGCGCGCCTGAATCGGCTTGCCGTTCACGCCATAGATAATCGCGTCGTCGCCCTTGATTTCCTGAGGGGCACAGCCGTGCACTATGTCGAGAATAGCCTCTTCGGTCAGCTTGTTGTATTTGCAGCAATAGTCTTCGAGCTCATGCACGGTCTTTTCGAAATCGGCCGTCTCGCTCTCCTCGCCTATCACTTTTATCACCGAACCGCGCGCGGATATGCGCAGCTTCGGATGCAGGTTTTTGAGCAGCTGCATGTTAGCATTGTTAACTCCATAGAAGCTAACGGGGTCGGCTCTGTCGATGATAACAATACGTTCAATCATGGTGCAAAATTACTGACATTATTCTACTTTTACAAACAATTTTCGCAGCTATTTGCCGGTGAGCACCGAGCGGATGTCGTGAAGCTTGTTGAGGGCGGCAAGCGGAGTGAGGCGGTCGATGTCGAGAGTCAGAATCATGTCGCGCAGCTGCGCCAGCACCGGGTCATCGAGCTGGAAGAAGCTGAGCTGCACGCCCTCCTCTATCCGCGGCTGGGCGATGGGCGTTGCCGATTCGCCCCGGCGGTTGCCCTCGAGCTGCTTCAGCACTTCGTCGGCGCGCTTCACTATGGCCGGCGGCATGCCGGCCAGTTTGGCCACATGGATGCCGAAAGAATGTTCCGAGCCACCGCGCGCCAGTTTGCGCAGAAACACCACCTTCCCGTCTATCTCCTTGACCGACACGTTGAAGTTGACCACCCGCTCATAGGTCTGCTCCATTTCGTTGAGCTCATGATAGTGGGTGGCAAAGAGGGTTTTGGGGTGGTCGGAGCCGTGCTCATGAAGATATTCCACTATGGCCCAGGCGATTGAAATGCCGTCGTAGGTCGACGTGCCGCGGCCCAGCTCGTCGAATAGAATCAGCGAGCGGCGGCTCATGTTGTTGAGAATCGAAGCAGCCTCGTTCATCTCCACCATGAAGGTAGACTCGCCGAGCGAAATATTGTCGGAGGCTCCGACGCGGGTAAACACCTTGTCGACCACTCCGATATGGGCCGCCTGGGCCGCCACGAAGCAACCCATCTGGGCCATGATGACGTTGAGGGCGGTCTGGCGCAGCAGGGCGGACTTACCGCTCATGTTCGGACCGGTAATCATCATAATCTGCTGCGAATCGTTGTCGAGGCTCACGCTGTTGGTTATGTAGGGCTCGCCCGGAGGCAGCTGGCGCTCGATAACCGGGTGGCGCCCCTCGGTGATGGTCAGTTCGAGCGAATCGTCAACCACGGGCCGGGTGTACTTGTGGCTCCGGGCGGCAATGGTGAACGACAGCAGGCAGTCGAGCCGCGCAATCAGCGACGCATCGAGCTGAATGGCCGGAATATATTCGCTCAGCGAGCTGACAAGCTCGGCAAACAGGCGAGTCTCGATGGCCAGAATGCGGTCTTGCGCCGTGAGGATTTTCTCTTCATACTCCTTGAGCTCGGGCGTGATATAGCGCTCGGCATTGACCAGCGTCTGCTTGCGTATCCAGTCGGCGGGCACCTTGTCGCGATGGGTGTTGGTCACCTCAATGTAGTAGCCGAACACGTTGTTGTAGGCTATCTTGAGCGACGTGATGCCGGTGGCGGCACTCTCGCGCTGCTGAATCTGCAAAAGGTAGTCTTTGCCGCTGAAGGCGATATGGCGCAGCTCATCGAGCTCGGCATCCACCCCTGAGCGGATAACCGACCCCTTGGCCGCCGACGTGGGCGCATCGTCAACAATCTCGCGCGCTATCCGCTCGCGGATTATCGCGCATGGATTCAGCTGCTCGCCATAGCTATGGAGGGTTTCCTGCCCGGAGTCGGCACAGAGTTGCTTAACCGGCTCAACGGCCTCCAGGGCGCCCCGCAGCTGCACTACCTCGCGCGGAGTGATACGCCCCACGGCCACCTTTGAAATCAGTCGCTCCATGTCGCCCACCTGCTCTATGAGGCGGCGAATCTCGTCGCGCTCGTCGGGCCGGCGGAAAAAGTGCTCAACCACGTCGAGCCGGCGGTTAATCGCCTTATGGTCGCGCAGCGGAAAAAGCATCCACCGCTGCAACAGGCGCGCCCCCATCGGAGTGACCGTGTGGTCGAGCACGCCGCGCAGGCTCTTTCCCTCGGGAGTCATCGGAGCCACCAGCTCGAGATTGCGCACGGTGAACTTGTCGAGGCGCACGTAGCGGTCTTCTTCGATGCGCCGAAGCGAGGTGATATGGCCCAGCGAGGTGTGTTGGGTTATGTCGAGATAGTGCAGAACGGCTCCGGCGGCAATAATCGCGGCCGGCATGTCGTGAACGCCGAATCCCTTAAGCGACCCCGTTTCAAACTGCTTGAGCAGGCGAGAATTGGCCGTGTCGGCTGTGAAAATCCAGTCGTCGAGCTCAAAGGTGAGATAGCGGGCGGTCAGCTCAGCCTCGGCCTCGCTCCGGCGCCCGCGCTCGATCAGCAGCTCCTTGGGCGCGAAGCCGGCCAGCAGCTTGTCAACGTATTCCGCAGTGCCCTGCGCGGCCAGAAACTCGCCCGTTGATATGTCGAGCAGCGAAAGGCCCCACACCTTGCGGTCCATCATATGTATGGCCGCCAGAAAATTGTTTTCGCGATGGTCAAGGCAGGTATCGGTCATGCTCACGCCGGGAGTCACCAGTTCGGTGATGCCGCGCTTCACGAGCTTCTTGGTCAGCTTCGGATCTTCGAGCTGCTCGCATATGGCCACGCGCTTGCCGGCGCGCACCAGCTTGGGCAGATAGGTGTCGAGCGCATGGTGGGGAAAACCGGCCAGCTCCACGCTGCTTGCCGCACCGTTGGCACGCCGCGTAAGCGTGATTCCCAATATTTCGGAGGCGGCTATGGCGTCGTCGCTGAACGTTTCATAGAAGTCGCCTACGCGAAAAAGCAGCACTGCATCGGGATGCTTGGCTTTCATCTCGATATATTGCTTCATCAAAGGGGTCTCAACTATTTTCTTGGCCATTTCTGCTTTTTAATTTTCAGCAAATTTACGAACTTTTGCCCGAATCGGCAAGAATAGTTAAATTTGGTTAAAGAATTTGCAAAATCCCTAAAAGTCCCTACCTTTGCACCCAGTTTTTCATGGTATTAGATTTAAGGTAAGAAGATTATTCGCCGGGATGGCGGATAATTTTTTTGTTTTCACCACCCGACACAACGCAAACGGCCCCATACCGGGGCCGTGCGGGCGCAGTGAATTATGCACCGGAGCTTATCTATAAGCGCACTTTCTTGCCGTCAATGATGTAGAGGCCGCCATGCACGGGAGTGGCCACGCGCCGGCCTTGCAGATTATAGATTACCGGAGCGGCCGATGGCGCTACCGTGAGGTCAGCAATCCCCGCTTCGGCTTTGTGCAAGGGGAATATCAGCTCTCCGTTGGTTATGTCGCTGCGATATTTCGAGCAGAAAAAGCCTTCGGGCACAACCAGCGCATAATCGGCATCAGCATCAAAAGAAACCACAGGGTCGAACGTCACGGTGCCTATGCTCAGATTCCAGTCGTTCCACTTGACCTCTCCGTCATAGGTGGCAACCGTGACGCCATTGCGCGTCAGGCTCCACTGCGCGTTGCTTATCTGATCAACGTCGGCGCTTACATAAAAGCTCAGTCCGGAATACTTGCCTCCAGACCCCTCGGCCTTGATATTATAGATGTAATCGTCCATATTCTCAGGAACATGAAACGTCAGAACCATCTCTTCGTTAGTCACTTCGGAATTCGAGGCCAAAGCAACGGAGTTGGCGTTAATCACTATCGAGTAACTTTCGCCCTTGGGCAAATCAGTCTGGTCGAACATCACCACAAGTCTTGAGGTCTTTTTACCGGCCGAAGAGGTATACTCATCGACATCAAACCCCACGGCGTCAGCCACCACCTTTTCGCCGCACCTCACCATGGCCTTGGCGCTCTCAGTGGTCAGAACAACGTCGTCATAGCCAACCGAAACGAAAGCCAACGGATACAAAAACGGCATATCCGACACGTAGCCCACCCCGCTGATGGCGCAACTCTTGTAGTCCAAACCCTCCGCACCTGCGTTGACGCAGCACATGGCGGAAAGAATCATCGACATAAAAACCTTATTCATAAGCGTACACATTTTAAATTAACGCCCCAAATATAAGCATTTTAATCTTTACAAACAGTAATTTACCCCCCCCATTTAACACACTTTAACCTATTTTCACATATTCCCGCAGAAAAATATGGATTACTTTTCCCCGTAATAAAGACAGAGAGGCCGCGCCAGTTCACCACGACGCAGCCTCACCATCCTATTTGACATGTTATGATAATAGTATCTGTTTACTGTCTGTAGTAAACTGCTTCATCATCCCAATCCCATCTGAGAACATTGCCGTTAGATGATATCGAGTAATAATAGGTTTCTCTTTCATCACCAAAGAACATTGTAACGGTTCTATCGGTCGCGGTCCAGCTGAACGTTTCATAATCTCTATCACCGTCATAAATCCAGGTATAGCTGCCTGTGCCATTGGACTTGAATGTGAATATTTCACGCCAGCTTTCATCATCTTTATAGTCGTATCCTTCAGCGACCCAGGTTCCGACGAGCGCGCTATCAGAACCATTGGGTTCATCTTCTTTATCTTTGCTGCACGATGTGGCGATGACCGACATAGTGAAAATCACCAATAAGAGAGTTGAGATTTTATTAAGCTTCTTCATTTTTATGATGTTTTTAGATGCACGGAATTAGAAGCATAAGCCGAGGGTGACATTGAGTGTGCCGGTATTTACTCCAAGCTTCTTATATTTATAGGCTTTAATGAAATCAGTGCCATAACTTATGCCGACAAAGAATTTGCTGTACTGCAAATCAGCGCCAACGTGCCATCCGAGCTGGAAGCGGTTCCATACCTGGTCCTTGCCGCCCATATCCTTTTTGTCAAACAGATTTGCCCATTTATCATTATTTCCTTCATAGTCATAGTCGTAGTCATAATCATAATCGTATGAAGACCAATAATCCCAATCATCATCGTCATACCAATCATCATCGTCGCCACCGTATTCCTTTTTCTGACGACCCAGTACGTTAAATTTCACATTGAGGCCCAGATAAGGTTTAATGGCCAGATTCTCTCCCACATTGAACTTATAGGCAAAGTTAACGGGAACAGACAGAGATGCCCATTGAAATTTGAGAGTCTCAGTATAATCTTCGTCTCCGGATTCATTACTACCGAAATTGAAATTGAAGTTCACGCCGGTTTCAACGAACATTGGAAGATTTTTTGAAACGCTGAAACCATGAATATACTTGAGGCCGAAACCATTAGTGCCGATATCCTCCATATGATAATCCTTGGGGAAATCGAAATTGAAAGACTCGTTGACGTAGGAGATTCCTATCTGATTATAGGCCGAGATATCCGACGTGTTCGACGATAAAGAATTAGATTTTCCGCCTGTGGTAAACTGAGCGGACACAGACGCGGCGCAAACAAGCGCGCATGCGAGCAGGATTGGTTTTACTTTTCTCATAATAAATTGTTGAATGAAGTTTATTTATAGATTAGAATTAATTCTCCACACGTTAGCCGTTCCATCCGCACTCCCACGCTGAGAAACGAAGAAAATGTAACGACCGTCGGAACTCCACACCGGACTTAAATCGTCAGCTGCATGATGCGTCAGCTGCTGCAAGCCGGTGCCATCGGTTCTGCAGGTAAAAATATCGGTATTCCAATATCCGGAGTTTCCATTATCAATTTTTGAACTGCCCACGAGCACTAAAGCAGTTCCATCCGGAGATAACTGCGGGGAAAAGAAAGAGCGTTCATTATCAGAGACTACACACTCCTCTACCCCGGTAGCCAGATTTATTCGCCATATCTCGCCATTCCCGTTACTTTCACGCGCCACATAGATGACGTTCAGGTTTGAATCGGCAGTAGGATTCATTCCGGAGGTATAACTTGACAGATAGTTTTTATTGGTATCATAGCCCCATACGCTTATCCCGCGGTTTTCCATGCGTGCGAAAAAAATAGTGTTCATATCCGGAGCAAACACAGGCGAATAGTCATTTGCGCCTGACGTGATTTGCCTGCACACATAGCCCTGCCGGGCATCCGTAACAAAGACTTGATTAGTTTTCCCCTTAACTTCCGAAAAGCATATCTGTTTTCCATCCGGTGAGTATGAAAAGTCCATTACCGCAGAGCGGTTGGTGCGCTGGCTCGAAGCGCCCTGCTTTTCAATATCCTTTACAAAAATATTCGATGCGTTGTTTCTGAGCGAAAGGTATGCAAGAGTTTTGCCGTCAGGAGATACATCAATAATTTTATTCGTCAGCCATGAAACCCCGTTACGCGAACGCTTTACGGCAGGCATGCAAACATAATCACTCTCTTTTGTGATTTTAACGAGATCCAATGCGGTTTCTTCCGGAACGTACACAACCGAATAATCCACCTGCTGGGCTTTAACGGGTATAACTGATATTACGCCGGCAATAATAAAAAGTCTGAGTTTGCTCATTTAAATTCTGCTTTTACAATTAGTGATGCAAAGGTAGATATATAGCATCGGTTTTAGGCAGAAATGGCGTAACCGAAATGGCGACAGATTGTTACCAATTAAGTAACAGCATCTTTAATCTCTGAGGAAATATCGCCGAAAAAGTCATGGCCGAGCGCACGGCTAATACGCATAAGCAGCTCCACATCAATAGTTTGCTTATCTAAAATTCTGTATATATGCGTGCGCGAACAATGGATTTGAGCAGCAAGCCAGGCGGCAGACCGGCGCTGTTCTTCCATTTGCTTCCGAATTTCAAGCCCTATGTGCATCAGATGGAGTCAGTTTTGCCCGGATTCCTCCACACCCGGATAGAGTATACACACAAGAAAAGAGAGGACTTCATTTTTCCTCCAATGAAGACCAGGCATCGCCAAACGCCCCTCAACTCAATCAGAAGAAACAATAAACGTCCTCTCTGTTAAGTCGGTATGCGCCTGACGAGGGCTCAAGGCCATGAAGTCAAAGCAATAGACAAAACAAAGAAACGTATATCCTTCTACGCGAGTTGAGTCGATAATTTGGCGATTTCGGTCGTTCACGAAAGAAAGCTATGCGCAATTCTTGGCCAACCGGATTTCTCCCCGATTGGCATGGCAAAGTTAATACTTTTTTGGGGATTCTATATTATCACGCAGCAAATAAAGGGCGTGAAAGTTTGTAATATCAAAGAATGCCGCCACCTTTACGTTATCAAATTCAGTCAACACTGAGGGTGACCACTCTCCACTTTCCACTCTCCACTCTCCACTAATAAGAGGCCTCTATGCCGAGGCCAAAGAGGGCGAAGTCGAAGTAGGCGGGATCAGACGGACGGAGGGTGCGCAGGGCGGCGGTGATTTCCTCGGCGGTGCGGCGGTCGTTGGCGGCACGCGAGGTGAGGCCGAGGGCACGCGAGGTATTGCCCACGTGCACGTCGAGCGGAATGTAAAGGTCGGCGGGGCTGAGCGAGCTCCACAGGCCCATGTCGACTATCCCGTCGTTTCTCACGAGCCAGCGCAGGGCCATGTTCAGGCGCTTGAGGGCGGTAGTGCGCAGATTGAGCGGCAGGCAGCGCGAATCGGTGCAGCCGCCGTTGGCCTCGGCCAGTGCGACATTGAGCGCGTCGGCCAGCAACCAGGGGGCACCTTCGCGACCGGCAAGATGCAGCGAGGCGCAAAAGCCGTCGAGCGAACCGTGGCGGGCATAGACCCGGCGCAGGCCGCGCATCAGGTGCTTGAGATTGCGGCCGAAGAAGGTGCGGTGGATATTCTGCCCGTCGGCCACCCGCTCGAACTCGCCCTCGGCCATCCACCGGGCCGGCGAGCCCTCCATGAGCTGCAGCAGCCGCTCAATGTCGTTGCATATCATCTTGCGGTTGCCCCAGGCGAGATGAGACGCCAGCAGGCTGACTATCTCCACGTCGGCCTTGTCGGTGAACCGGTGGGGGAACCTTACGGGATCGGCCGCGATGAACGCGGGGCTGTTGATGCGCGCGGCCTCCGTTTCGAGTCTCAGGGCAATATCCGGGGCAATCATTTAGGCGACAGGGTTATGAGCGGAATCACCATTTCTTCGAGCGATATGCCGCCGTGTTGAAACGTGTCGGTATAATACTGCACGTAGTAGTTATAGTTGTTGGGGTAAGCGAAAAAGTCGCGTGCGGTGGCAAAGATGTAGGCGGTGCTCACGTTGGGGGCAGGCAGGCCGAAGTCGACCGGACGGGTCACTTCAAACACCTCTTTGGGATTATAGCTCAGTGCCTTGCCGAGCTTATAGCGCAGGTTGGAGTTGGTGTGCCGGTCGCCAACCACCTTCACCGGATTG
>CAYUFQ010000066.1:0-8940 GCA_964444045.1 uncultured Bacteroides sp. | reverse complement strand
AAAAGAAAGAGTGCAAATACTACTCCAAGCTCGCCGACGCCTGCACCCCGCTGGCCAAGGGCCTCGGCAGCGAATACTGCAATCAGAACGCCTACGACTGCATTCAGATTCACGGCGGTTCGGGCTTCATGAAAGACTATGCCTGCGAGCGAGTGTATCGCGACGCCCGCATCACCTCCATCTATGAGGGTACCACCCAGCTGCAGGTTGTGGCCGCGATTCGCCACGTCACCACCGGCACCATTCAGACCCTCATCGACTCCTACAAGGCTCAGCTGGCCGAAGGCCCCGAACTCAAGCCCGAGCTCCAGGCCGTGAAAACCCGCCTCGAGGGCATGACGGAGAAGGCGTTTGCCACAATCAACGCCATCGTTGAGACCAAAGACCAGACGCTGGTTGACTTCATGGCCCGCCGCATGGTAGAAATGGCCGGCAACATAGTTATGAGCTACCTGCTGCTGCTCGATGCCCAGCGCACCGACTCGTTCACCGCCTCGTGCGTGGTCTACAACAACATGGCCGCAGCCCTCGTGGCCCAGCACTGCGACTTCATCGCCGCCTTCCGCCCCGAAGAGGTCGAGCTCTACAAAGCCTGATTCCCCCCGACTCTAACCTACACAGATTAACCAAGCCCCGGGTTGCACTTCGCGCTTCCCGGGGCCTTGACATCCGGCGATATGTGGATTGCACTTGCCATATGCTCGGCGCTCGGGCTGGGCTTTTATGACATAATGAAAAAACTGTCGGTACGCGGCAACAGCGTGCCGGTGGTATTGTGGTTCAACACCCTGTTCGGCACCCTGCTGCTCTCGCCGGTGCTGCTCACCCACCCCGTCGGAGCGGTGAGCCACGCGCTCGTGATTCTCAAGGCCGCAATCGTGCTCTCATCATGGATTCTCGGCTACTTCGCCATCAAACACCTGCCGCTCACCATCCAGGGGCCGATAAACGCGTCGCGCCCCGTCATAGTGCTGGTGGGCGCGGTGGTCATCTTCGGCGAACGGCTCAACCCCCTGCAATGGACCGGCATATTGCTGGGCTTCGCCTCACTGTTCTTCATCAGCCGGATAGGAGCTAAAGAAGGCTTCTCCTACAAACGCAGCCGCTGGCTGTGGATGTCGGTCGGCGCCACCTGCCTCGGAGCGGTCAGCGCGCTCTACGACAAGATGCTGATGCAGCACTACCGGCCGCTCGACGTGCAGGCCTGGTATTCTTTTTATCAGCTGGTGCTGATGAGCCTCATAGTGCTCACGCTCAGGCACACGGGCCATGCCGGCGGCCGATTCAGCTGGCGCTGGACCATACTCGGCATCTCCGTATTCCTCACGGCGGCCGACGTGGCCTACTTCTACTCGCTCACCCTGCCCGGCTCGATGATTGCCGTAGTGTCGATGATACGGCGCGGCAGCGTACTCGTTTCGTTCCTCTACGGCGCGCTGATACTGCACGAAAAGCACCTGAAGATGAAACTCATCGACCTGGGCCTGCTCCTCCTCTCGCTCACCCTCCTTATCCTCGCCTCCCGCTAATCCCCCTTTGCTTTTCTTAATTTTTACGCCATTATTTTTATTATATCAGAAATTTTACCGAAATTTACGACAGAATTATCAACCCACCAATGCTAATTTAATCTCATGAAGGAGGACGCTCTACCTTATTTCCTTTCATTCTGCATAGAGGAGTTTAAGGAAATGAAATCAATAACCGGCGAAGAATCGATGAAGATTCTTTCCGAAACCGGCACCCTGGATTATCTTATGCAAAACTATGAGGTGATTCATACGCAAAGCCCGCAATGGATTCGTGAAGAAATAATGGATTACGTAAACCGCCACACGCTGCAATGATTACACTATATCACGGAGGTCTGCATATTATTGAGCGGCCGGAAATCAGAGAGTCGAACCGCACTCTTGACTTCGGCAAAGGATTTTATCTGACATCATCTGAGACACAGGCGGCCGATTGGGTCCGACGCCGCATGAGTACTGATGCAAATGCGGGGTTCATCAACACCTATAGCTTCTCCATCTCGGACGCCCAAAAACATCTTAAAATCAAAATCTTTGATTCGCCATCAGATGAATGGCTCGATTTCGTCATGTCAAACCGCAAGACCGATGGATTTGTCCATGATTACGATGTAGTGGCAGGGCCGGTGGCTAACGATAAGGTTTACACAGCCTTTGCCCTCTACGAAAGTGGCACAATCAGCAGGGAGGTATTAAAAACAATGCTTAAAACCTATCGGTTGGTTGATCAATATCTGCTACACACCAACAGCGCCCTTGAATACCTTAAATTTCAATCCGCCATAAAGATAGAGAGATGATAAATGCTATAACCCCCGAAAAATTATATGTGCTTCTACCCTCAAAGGTAAGTCAGATGGCCGTGTTGTATTCCCGAAAATTCAATGTCTCGGCAATTGACGCCATCAAAACGATTTACAGGTCGAATACCTATAAGGCTCTTGAATGCGAAAACACAAAGCTTTGGCATCTTGGCCCGGTAGCTCTGATGGAATATATGGCTCAACACCACTGAGCACCGGCCTTCCGGCAGCCGATTATCAGTTGCGCCCCAAAAGCCGGAATTACAGCTTTTGGGGCGCAAACATAGTGGATGTGGGGATTTACCCGAACCTGAAGCTGACAGGCAGGTTGTACCACACGCGCACGTTCTTTCCGTTCATACGGCCGGGAATGAATTTGGGCATAGCCTTGACCAGGCGCACGGCCTCGGCATCAAGATCGGCGTCGCATCCGCGGGCCACTGTAACTTCGCCAATCGAACCGTCTTTCTCTATCACGAACCGCACTATCACCGTGCCCTGGATGTCGTTCATGGCGGCCTTTTCGGGGTAACGTATGTGCTTCACCATCCAAGCATACATTGCATCTTGACCACCTGGGAATGTCGGAAGCTCTTCAACGTCGGTAAATATTTTGTCTTGGTTTGCAGTCACGGTATCTTTTGACTCGACATAAACGCGCCCGGGTTCAGCAGTCATGTCTACGGTGATTGATTTGACCGTCTCCGGATTCAAGGCTCCATATGCATCAGAGTCGCGTCTCTCGCCGTCGATGTACACATCCAAGCCATCAGGCACATAGGATACTTCAGATGAATCACGGACGCGGACAGCAGGTTGCGGCGATTCTGACTCAACATCGGTTGCAGTCACGGCATCTTTCGTCTCAACGTAAATGCGCGCAGGCACGGCTGTCTGATCTACGGTGATTGAGCTGATTATCTCCGGATTCAAGGCTCCGTATGCTTCAGAATCGCTTTTCACTCCGTTGATGTACACATCTACATTATCGAGATTCATTGTTGCATTGGATCTATCGCGTGCTGAACCGGCAGGTTGCGGCGATTCCAATTCGGTAACTACAGCAGGCAGATAACCGGAGGCCTTTGATGCAAACGTCGGCAACGTGGCGACAAACATTACGAACGCGCAGGCCGGCACAAGAGCCAGAGTCCGCATATTACGGTGTGCGGCTGAAATTGGTTTTTTCATCATAATAATACGTGATTTAATTAAACTGTGATTTATGCCGACGGTAACGGAGTTCGCGAACCTCCGTCCGGAAGCTTTATTTATCAACAACATCTGGTATTCATCAGCCGGGAATCCGGCTGAAAGTACGGCCCGGTCGGCTTCGGCCTCATGGGCGGCTACCAGTTCGCGGCGAATCAGCCATATAACCGGCCAATACCACGTCAGGCACTGCAACAGGTTCAGCCACATCAGGTCAAGCCAGTGCGCGCGGCGTAGGTGTGTCTTTTCGTGCGCCATCAGCATGGGGCCGTAGGCCGAATAGTCGGCACGGCTCATCACCACCCACCGGCCCCATGCAAACGGCACGAGCGAATCACAATCATGCACTCTCAACCGGCCTTCGGTCTCCACCCGTTCAGACCGGCGGATTATGCCGCCAATCCTGACGAGGGTGAACAACATATACAAGAAGCTCAGGCACACTCCGGCAATATACACGGCATTGATTGCCGGCCATATATCCACGGAGCGGGGTGCAGCCGCAGCTGCGGCAGGCGCCTCCACGGGGCCGTCAACCACCGTTGCCACAGCATCCGCCGCCTCCGCCGGAGCCACACTGGCGTATATCACCTCGGGCTCGGCCAGCAGAAACGGCAGGACGGCCGCCATAAGCGCCACCGGGAGCAGCGACAGCAATGCCGTGCGGCTTATCACTCTGCAACCCACAGCCGCGAGCCTATACGCGCCCCAAAGCGCCGTCAGCGCTCCGCTGAGCAAAAGGGAGAAAAACAAGTATTCCGACATATCCGGTTCATCCTTTCTTCTTAACAAGGTTTATCAGCTCCTCAACTTCGGCCTCAGTGAGCTGTTCCGACCCGACAAGCGCACTGATGGCGCTATGGAGCGAATTGTTGAAGTAGCGGTTTACCACTCTGCGCAGCGTAGACTGCGAATATTCGCGCTCGCTCACCACCGGATAGAACCGGTGGTTATGCCCTATCGCCTCATGGCCGAGAAAGCCCTTCTGCTCAAGCAGGCGCACGAAGGTCGACACCGTGTTGAAGTGGGGGCGCGGCTCCGGCATATGCTCGAGCAGTTCGCGCACAAACATTGGACCATGCTGCCAGAAGAGGCGCATCAGCTCCTCTTCGCGTTCGGTCAGACTTTGTTGTTTTTCCGTTTTCTGTTTCATATCGCCGGCAAAGTTAAACTAAAAAATTTAGTTATGCAACTAATTTTATTAGTTTTTTTTATCCGCGATTGCAAAATAAGCAACATCCACAGCTCAAAACACGCTTATTTTTGCAAAAATGTCAAAATAAGCATATGCGCATAGTGCTTATTTTTGCAATTTTGATAAAATAAGCGGATTTTTGCGTATATTTGCAGTCTAATTTCACAGTGTTATGAGCGAAAACATATTTTTCCCGGCAGAGGAAGTGATGAAACGGATGGTAGTTGACAATCCGTGGTGGAGCACCGGACGGTCATTTGAAGACTTCAGCAACATGAAGCCGCGACTATTCCTGCAGCCGTTCATGCAACTGGTCAACGGTCTGCCGGAGGCCCGCAGCATCATTCTGCTCGGTCCCAGGCGCGTGGGCAAGACGGTTATGATGGCTCATGCCATTCAGCGGCTGCTCGACCAGGGAGTGCCCCGGAGCCGGATAATATATCTGTCGGTCGACACCCCTCTATATAGCGGGCTGAGCCTCGAGCGGCTGCTGGAACTGGCAGTCAAGGCTACAAAAGTCCCCGCGACAGGCCGTCTGAGCGGATATTACGTGTTTTTCGACGAGATTCAATATCTGCGCGATTGGGAAACCCACCTGAAAGTGCTCTGCGACACTCATCGCGGAGTGCGGTTCATCGCATCAGGCTCGGCGGCAGCGGCTCTCAAAACCAAGTCAATCGAAAGCGGAGCCGGCCGGTTCACTCACTTCTCGCTCCCGCCGCTGCTATTCTGCGAGTATCTGCGCATGGTCGGAGCCGAGAGTCTGATAGTGCCGACCAAAGTTGAATGGTTCGGCGCGATGACCGACGGAGTGGACTGCATTGACATAAACGAGCTCAACAGATACTTTGCCGACTATATAAACTATGGCGGCTATCCCGAGGTGGTCACTTCGATGGCGGTAAGGAATAACCCGGGGCGGTTTATCAAGGAAGACATCATCGACAAGGTGTTGCTGCGCGACCTCCCGGGGCTTTACGGCATAACCGACATGCGCGAGCTTTACCGGCTGTTCATCCACATAGTGTATCGGTCGGGCGAGGAATTCTCGTATGAAGACCTGTCAAAGGAATCAGGCGTTGGCAAAGAGACCATAAAACGATATCTCAACTATCTGGAGTCGGCATTTCTGGTGAAAGTTCTTCACAAAATCGATGAAAATGCGCGCCGGTTTCAGAGGGTTACGACTTTCAAGATTTATGTAACGAACACCTCGCTGTTTGCGGCGAACTTCGCGCCGCTGTCGCCCTCCGACAAGATATTTCACCATATGGTCGAAACCGCCGTGTTCAACCAGTTTTCCGCACACGATGCCTCCGACCTCTATTATGCCAACTGGAAGAAAGGCCGGCAATCGGGCGAGGTAGACCTGGTCAGGCTCGATATACTGTCACAGAAGCCGAAGCGCGCCCTTGAGGTAAAGTGGAGCAACCGCTACAGCAACGCCCCCGGCGAACTGACCTCACTGCTTGGATTCATGAACCAGAACTCCATGCCGCATGCCGTGGTGACAACGATATCTGAAACCGGAAGGAAAGAGGTTGGCAAGCACCTGCTGCAGTTTGTGCCCTGCGCCCTCTACGCATATACCTGCGGCCTCGAGAGTGTAAAATAAGCAACATCCACAGCTCAAAACACGCTTATTTTTGCAAAAATGTCAAAATAAGCATATGTGCATAGTGCTTATTTTTGCAAATTTGACAAAATAAGCCATTTTCATGCAGCAGATAGTGCTTATTTTGCACCTCACGCCAGGATAAAGAGGCGGGTGGTTGCGCGGGTAACGGCAGTGTAGAGCCAGCGGTAGAAGTCGATTGTCTGCATCGCTTCGGCGGGCACTCCGGCAAGGTCGGCTATGACGTTGACCCACTGGCCGCCCTGAGCCTTATGGCAGGTGACGGCATAGGCATACTTGACCTGCAGGGCCTGCAGATAGGGATTGGAGCGCATGGCGCGCATGCGGGTAGAGTGCGGCGTGTATTGAGTGAACAGCTCGGGGTCGTTATATACCGCTTCGTAGAGCCGCCGGTAATCTTCGGCCGTCAGCGCCGGGGCGTTTGAGGTCAGACACTCGAGAATTATCTTGCAGTCGAGCTCGACCGAGCGATATGGAAACTCAAGCCTGACGTCGGCAAAGCGGAAACCGTATTTCTCGTCCATACCGTAAATGCGCACTATGCGGGCCGTGTCGCCGTTGGCAATGAAATCGAGGTCCTTGACCTTGGCGCTCCAATGGTAATTGTTTTTAGCCACGAGCAGCAGCTCGTCGCGCGTCAGCTCCTCTTCGCGGCCAAGAATGGCGGAGCGTATGGCCAGATTGAATTGTGTGGCGCGCCAGTTGGCGCGGGTCACGATAATGGTTTCGTCTATGCCGTCGGCGGCATAGAGGTCGCCCAGGGTATCCTGCAGCGCCTCGCCGGCCAGGGCGGTGACATCATCGAAACCGAAACTCAGGGCGGGGCGGGGCAACGGGTCGCGGCGCATCAGCCGGCGCAGACGCGTGGCATTGAACAAGATGCCCGACGTGCGGGCCTGGCGCACGGTGTCGGTGAGTTGCGCACGGGTCACTCTGAGGCCGAATCCGCGCAACACTCCGGCATTAAGCGCCGGCGAATCCGCGCAGCCTACCGGCGGCAGCTGGGCCGTGTCGCCCAGCAGAATCAGCCGGCACGAACGGCCGGTGTATACATAGTGAATCAGATCGGAGAGCAGGTCGGCGCCACCGTCGGCATCGGCCATGCCTATCATCGAAGCCTCGTCGACTATGAACACCGTGTGAGCGTGGGGATTGTCCATCACCGCCGTGAACGGCCGGCCCGGCTGCGGCGGGCGGTATATCTTGCGGTGTATGGTATAGGCGGGAAATCCCGAATATGAGGCAAACACCTTGGCGGCGCGGCCGGTCGGCGCCAACAGCACGGAGGCGACCCCGGCGGCATGAAGCGCGCGCACGAGGGCGCTGACCAGAGTGGTCTTTCCGGTGCCGGCATAGCCGCAAAGCATGAACACGCCGTCGTCGGGCGCCGACGTGCGACAGAACCGGGCCAGCGCGGCCATAACCTGAACCTGCTGATCAGTGGGAACATACGGCAGGTTCAGGAGAATGGATTCCGCAAATTGGCCTACTGTCATTTCAGCGACCACTCAACGCCCTCTTTCGTATCCTTGACGTTGAAGCCGATTTCGGCCAGACGGTTGCGTATGAGGTCAGACGTGGCCCAATCTTTTTTGGCCTTGCTTTCGGCGCGTATCTGCAGCAGCAGGTCAACCGCCTGTTCGTAGGGTTTGATGTTGCCCCCGTCGGTCCCGTCGGGCGGAAGTACGCCGAGAATGTCGAAAAGGAACGAGGAGAACAGCTCGCGCATCTTGGCGATGTCGGCCTCGGTGGCCTTGGCGGTGCCGTCGTTAACCAGATTGACTATGCGGCATAGCTCGAACAGATGGCCGATAACCACCGGGGTGTTCAAATCATCGTCCATCGCCTCATACATCTTGGCCTCCAGCTCGGCCAGCGAGGGGATGGTGCTCTCGGCCGACGGCTTCAGGTCAAGCGAGCGGCGATAGCCCTCGAGCATGCGCCGGTGGGCCTTTTCGGCCGCCTGCAGCGCCTCGTTGCCGAAGTCGAGCGTGGAGCGATACTGCGCCATGAGGATGAAGAAGCGGATGGTCATGGGCGAATACGGCTGGGTGAGCAGCGGATGCGTGCCCTCGAAGAACTGGTCGAGGGTGATGAAGTTGCCGTAGCTCTTGCCCATCTTCTTGCCGTCGATAGTAATCATGTTGTTGTGCATCCAGTAGCGCACGGCGTCATGGCCGTTGTGGGCCACGCTCTGCGCGATTTCGCACTCATGGTGGGGGAACATCAGGTCCATGCCGCCGCCATGGATATCGAACACCTCGCCGAGATACTTCTCGCCCATCACCGAGCACTCCAGGTGCCAGCCCGGAAAGCCCTCGCTCCAGGGCGACGGCCAGTGCATTATGTGTTCGGGAGCAGCCTTTTTCCACAGGGCGAAGTCGGCCGGATGGCGCTTCTCGCTCTGGCCGTCGAGGTCGCGGGTGTTGGCAAGGAGCTCGTCGATGTTTCGGCCCGACAGCTTGCCGTAGGGGTGTTCGGCATTGAACTTGGGCACGTCGAAATACACCGACCCTTCGCTCACGTAGGCATAGCCGGCATCGAGGATGCTCTGCACATAGG
>CAYUFQ010000065.1:0-8990 GCA_964444045.1 uncultured Bacteroides sp. | reverse complement strand
CCATGCAGTTCCTGACCCGATTCCTCTTTTCGCCCAAAGACCAGCAGAAATATATCCACACCCTGAGCGGAGGCGAGCAGGCGCGCCTGCATCTGGCAGTGGTGCTGATGCGCTCGCCTAACTTCTTGATTCTCGACGAACCGACCAACGACCTCGACATCGTAACTCTCGGCATACTCGAAGAATACCTCACGGAATTCAAGGGGTGCCTGATGGTGGTGAGCCACGACCGCTACTTCCTTGACAACATGGTGAGTCACCTATTCGTGTTTACCGGCGACGGCATCGTCAAAGACTTTCCCGGCAACTATTCCGACTATCGCCAGTGGCTCACCGAAAACTCGCGCCCTGAGCCGAAACCGGCGGCAGAACCCAAGCAGGCGAAACCGGTAGCCGACAAGCCCCGCAAACTCACCTTCAAGGAGAAGCGTCGCCTCGAAGAGCTTGAGCGCCTTATTGAGGAACTGACGGCCGAAAAGGCCGCTCTCGAAGAAGCCTTTGCCAGCGGCACGGCCTCCGACATCACCGCCCTGTCGGCCCGCTATCAAACCGTTAAAGACACCATCGACTCCCTCGAGACCGAATGGCTCACCCTATCCGATATCTGACCGCTCCGAAAAAATTTTTGGGGGGGAGCGTCAGATTTCGGCATAAGGCCTCGCATATTAAAGTGTGATTGATGATAACGACACCGAACTGATAGCGGGAATACGCGCCCGTAATCGCCGGGCAATGGCGGAGGCCATGCGGCGGTTCGGCCCTATGGTGGCCACCGTAGCCGGCATGATGGTGCGCGATTCCCGCGACGTGGAAGAGTTGGTGCAGGACACTTTTATCGGTGCCTTCCGCGACATCAGCTCCTATCGGCCAGCCGAAGCATCGTTGGCTACCTGGCTCGGCCGCATAGCCTATCATCGGTCAATCGACATGCTGCGCAAACGGCGAATCCCTTTCGACGACCTCAACGAGGCGGCCTACGGGATAACCGAAGCGGATGAACCGCCCGACGCTGCCGTAGGCGAGCTCCGCGAGGCTCTGGCCCTGCTGGCTCCGGCAGAGAGGACGCTGATCACTCTGGTCTACTTCGAAGACTTGCCGCTGGCCAAGGTGGCCTATATAATGGAATCAAACCCCGGCGCCCTTTCGGCCCGACTTTACAGACTTAAACAAAAACTTGCCCGAATTATCAATGAACGACGAAAAGTTTAACCACAACCTGCGCGAAGCCCTCCGCCTCATGGCCGAGGAGTCAGCCCCTGCCGCCGGCTGGGAGCAGCGTGTGCTTGATGAGTCGCTCGGCAAGCCCCGCCGCCGCATATGGGTGCGCCTGTCGGTAGCTGTCATGTCGGCTGCGGCAGCGGCGCTTATTCTGTTCACTCCGGTCATGCCCGAACCGATAGCCATAGCGCCCGCCGCCGCAGAGCCTCAGCTGCTCATAGCGCAGGCTCCCGACCCGGTTGAACACGTTGAGCCCGCAAAGCCCGGGCCGCGCAAGGCGGCAGCCCCTCGGCAGCCGGTCGTCATCATATTGCCCGAACCGCTCGCCGCCGGAGGGCATGAGCAAGAGAAAATGCCCGAAGAGCTGTCTGTGCCCGAATATATCGACGCTCTCCTGGCCCGGAATCTTGCCGAGGAGCAAGAGATGATTTCCTCCATACTCAATCCCGAATTCAACGCCTCATACATTCCTTTACAGTAACGTATATCATGAGAAAAATACTATTGACCGCAGCGCTCGCAACCATTACGACGGCAATGGCGGAGTTACCCCTCGACCTGCAGCCGCAGGTCACCGACACCGATGCCAAGGCCTTCTTCCTGGCCATGGATCAGGTGGAACGCGAGTTTCCCGACGCCACCAGCGAGGTTACCTACGATACTTATCCCGACGGTGTGAAGATAATCACACGCCGCATTGACCTCCCTATGATTGGCGAAGACGCGAAGCTGATGAACAAGCTGAGCAATTACATCTGCAACGTGTTTGATTCAATCACCGCGACTCCCGATGCCAACCGCATGGTGGTCAATAACTTCAGGGGTGAAACTATGAATCGTGTATATAAAATCAAGAGCGACCCGTATGACAATACGGTCAACATGTCTGACCTGACCGATATAAGCAGCTCGGCGGCAGCCGCGGTGGTTATACAGAACAATGTGTTGACAATAGCCCAAAGCTGGACTATCACTACCGATAAGCGGCTCGGCGCCCCCAACCTGACCGCTCTCATCCGGGTAATACAACGGCTGGTCGACGATAAAGACGCAAAAAAAGTCACCACACATGATGATTATTCAAATCCGAGCTCTAACGGCGTGCGCATACGCAAAAATCGCGAGCCGGTGACCGACCATGTTGAGGTTGAGCAAATCACGCTACATAATACCAATGTGAGCAATTGGATTAACCTCCACCACCAGTTCATGGCCTATTTGGGCGCGAATGCAAATATCTCGCTGACCTATTGGCGCAACGAACGTATGGTAACCCTCACTGACTACGACAATAAAACCATCTACGCCGCCAAATACACAGCATCGGCCATTCCGCGCAACGGCTCCCTCTACATTGCCACGGCAAAATATTCCGGCCAGCAGCCCTACCTTCCGGTAAATTGGTGGAAAACTAAGATACACATCAGATAATCAATAACTGACAGTTTTATGAAGCACCTGTTTGCGATGCTGCTCTTAGCAGCGTCGGCCACCCTTACGGCCCAAAATTTCATCACATTCTCTCCGCTCAATGCCTTTTCAAAGCAACCGCTTGACTCCGTTCACGCCACTCTGAGCCTCGTGCAGGGCGACAGCCTGATTGTTCACGCCGAGCGCACCGTGCGCCCCGACTCCCGCGGCGAATGCACGTTGGTCTACCCCAAAGGCGCAGGCAGATACTCGCTGCTGCTCACCTCGCCGGGTTATGTTGACTCAAATCCGCGCGAGTTCACGGTTAAACGCACCACGGCCTACTTCCACACCCGCCTGGGCAACATAATGATGGAACGCGACTTTTCCCGTCGGCTCGACGAAGTGACCGTTACCGCAACCAAAATCAAGATGGTGATGAAGGGCGACACGATAGTCTACAATGCCGATGCGTTTCAGCTGGCCGAAGGCTCGGTGCTCGACGAACTTATCCGCCAGCTGCCCGGCGCCACGCTCGACAAAAACGGCGTCATTACCGTCAACGGCCGCAACGTGCAGTCGCTGCTCGTGAATGGCCGCGATTTCTTCAAGGGTGACCCTATGGTGGCCCTGCGCAATCTGCCGGCCTACACGGTCAATACCGTAAAGGTCTACGAAAAAGAACCCGATTATGCCGATCTGGTGAAAACCGACGGGCCTAAACCGGAATATCCCCTGGTGATGGATGTGAACCTGAAAAAGCAGTTCAACGTGGGCTGGCTCGGCAACGTGGAGGGAGGCTACGGCACTCACAACCGCTACACCGCCAGGGCCTTTGCCATGGGCTACACCAACAGCACCCGCATAGGCCTGTTTGCCAACGTCAACAACATCAGCAACACCTCTGCCGCCAACAATCAGGGCGACTGGGATCATGGCTGGGGAGCCTCGGGCGAGACCATCCTGCAATTATTCGGCGCGAACATCAACTGGGAGAAAAAACAGGAGAAGTACACCCACAAAATCGACTTCAGCGGCAAAGTCACCAGCGAAGACACGCGGCTGACTTCGGGCAGCGCCGCCACTAATTTCTATGAGAGCGGCGACCGATTCAACCGCAGCGCCTCCAACTCGCGCGACCGCAAGACCCACCTCTGGGCCTACAGCATATACTCCCTGCGCGCACCGCTCTATTATCTGCAACTGAGCCCGTTTGTGGAGTTCATGCGCACTAACCACAACGACCTGAACCGCTCGGCGCAATTCACCGCCGAACCGGCTGAGAGCTACCGCAGCGCCTCGCTCGACTCCCTCTTTCATGCCCCCGGCTCGAAAGAGCTCGAGCGCATAACCCTGCTGCGCACTATGAGCGAGAACAAATCGACCGTAATAACCCGCAATATGTATATGAACTGGCACTGGCAGTATCGCCGCTTCAAATTCAGCGGCATGGAGCAGTATCGCAGCGAAAGCGCCACCGGCCACGGCATCTATTCGCTCAACTACCCCAACCGGGCCGACGGCGCCGGCAACCAATACCAGCGCATCTATGCCCCGCGCGATACCCGACATTGCAATCTCACCTTCAATGGCGACTATAACTTCTGGCCCGGCTCAGAGAGCAAGTTCATTCACTGGCAATTCATTCCCGAATTCAGCTATCAGCATGCGTACACGTCAAACAACAATATGCGCTATCGCCTTGACCGGCTGGAGGGCTGGGGCGAAGGCTCCGACAAGGCGCTGACGCTGGCGCCGTCGGGCAAAACCGAGCTGCAGCTGGCGCTCGACCGTCAGAACTCGCTCTACTCATCTCAAACCGTCGACGAATACCGCCCGGGCTTCAGAGCCATCTACGGCATTTTCTGGCACGACGAAACCGAGCGCTTCTACGTCATACCGTATATCAGATACATAATCACGTCCGAGCGGCTCCACTACGTGAAACCTGTCAACAACATGGACCGGCACCTGAGCCGCACCACCGACAAACCCGAGCCGGGCATCAGCATATCGTTCGACGCAGACCGCAAGACCTACAATTACCGATTCTACGGCTCGTATGCCTACAGCGTTTCCACTCCGAATCTCGAATATCTGATTAACACCACCGACGATGCCGACCCGCTTAACGTGCGCCTGGGAAATCCGTCGCTCTGCAATGCCAAAGAGCACAACGCTTATTTCAACTTTTACCTGTATAACAAGCTCCACAAGGCCGGAGTGAACGTCAACGCCAGCTACCGGCTGACACGGGGCGCCATAGCTATGGCTCAGTTTTATGACCCCGCCACCGGAGTGAACACCTACATGCCGATGAACATCAACGGCAACTGGTACACCACCTTTCGTGCGGGCGCCAACAAAGACTGGCGGCGATTCGCACTTAACGGCAGCGTGAGTTTCAACTACGAACACTCCATGGACTATATATCGGAAACGTCGGCGCCGAAGCGCTCGCTCGTCCACAACTGGACGACAACCTTCGCGCTCAGCCCGACCGTAAAGGTGACCGACAACAACGAGATTACCCTTGACTGCAGCGCCAACTGGCTCAGGCAATATTCGGCCCGCACCAACTTCACCTCCACTTCGGCCTGGGATTTAAATTACGGCATCGGGCTGAAGTTCAGCGACCTGCTGCCCTGGAAGCTGAAGTTCAACACTTCGTTTCAGATGCGCAGCCGCCTGGGCTACAATTCGGCCGACATGAACACAACCGACTTCGTGTGGAACGCGCAGCTGAGCCGGGTGTTTGCCTCGAGGCTCACAGTGTCGGTAGACGGATTCGACATACTCGGCAGCGTAAAGAATATCACCCGCAAGCTCAACAGCCAGGGCATCAGCGAAAACTGGTATAGCGCCCTACCCTCCTACGTGATGCTCAAGGTTGCGTGGCGCTTTGAAATCTTCCCGAAGAAAAACAGCAAATTATAATCGCTTTTTTCGTAACTTTGCGGTCAGAAACGACAGAAACGGATAAATATGATTATAGCGATTATACTGTTGGGAGCGGCCTTACTGGCCACGGCGGTCTATGCCGCCACGCTGCGGAGCCGCCTGCAGGGCAGCGAGGCGGAGACCGCCCGGCTGCGGGCCGACGACGACCGCTTCCGCCACCTGGCCATGCAGGTGCTCGACGACTCGCGGCGCAATCTGAGCCGCGACACTGCCGACCAGGTGGCCTCGCTGCTGGCTCCGCTCCGCCACGACATCGAGGCGTTTAACCGCACTATCGACGAAAAATACTCGCGCGAGGCATCGGAGCGCGGTGCACTCCGGGAAAAAATCGAAGAGCTTCACCGGCTCAACGTCACCCTTGGCCGCGAGGCCAAGCAACTGGCCGACGCGCTGCGGGGCAACTCCAAGGTGCAGGGCGACTGGGGCGAGATGATTCTGTCGCGTCTGCTCGAGCAGGCCGGCTTTGCCGAAGGCCGCGAATTTGAAGTGCAGAAAAACGTCAAAGACGAAACTGGAGCCAACTTCCGCCCCGACGTGGTGGTGAACTTCCCCGATAACGGATGCGTGGTGATTGACTCGAAAGCCTCGCTCACGGCCTACGTGAACCTGTGTGCCGCCGACTCCGACGAAACCCGCTCGGCAGCCGGCGCCGCCCATGTGGCCTCCGTCCGTGCCCACGTCAAGGAACTTGCAGCTAAAAGATATCAGGATTTTGTCGGCTCTGACCGCAAGCTCGACTTCGTGATGATGTTCATTCCCAACGAGGGCGCCTACATATCGGCCATGCAGCTTGCCCCGGAGCTATGGCAGGAGGCATACGACCGCCGCGTGCTGATAATCTCCCCCACCCACCTCTTCTCGGTCCTCAAGCTGGTGCAGCAGATGTGGCAGCACGACGACCAGACGCGCAATGCCACCAAGATAGCCGAAGAGGCCGGCAAGATGTACGATAAATTCGTGGGCTTTCTCTCCGACATGTCGGCGGTTGAAACGCGTCTGAACCAGGCGCTCGACGCCCACGGCGCAGCCATGAAGAAACTGAGCGACGGCACAGGCAACCTCATCAAGCGCGCCGAAGACCTGCGCAAGCTCGGCGCAAAAGCCGCCAAATCCCTCAAATAACCCACTTCAGACTTCCACATTTTCACTTTCCGGGGGTGTTTTTGAGCGTATTTTGAGTGAAATAGATTGCAGATTAAAAAATAAATGCGTAACTTTGCGCCCGGTTTTCCACTCGTGTGATGGGAAATTAAGAGAATTTCTTAAATTTTGAGTAACACAAACAAAACAAACAAAAACCAATGAAAACATTTCAGCTCAACGCCGAACCCCGCACAGACCTCGGCAAAAAGGCAACCAAGGCTCTCCGCGCCGAAGGCAAGATTCCCGCAGTTATCAATGGCGGCGAAATTGTGACCCTTCCCTTTAACGGCACTTTGAAGCCCGGTCAGAAACTCGTTGAAATCGAAGACGGCAAAGGCCTGATCACCACCGACATCGTTGTGACCAACGAAAGCGTGCGCAAGCTCGTCTACACTCCCGATATTTTTGCAGTTGCCCTCAACGTCAACGGCGAAACCAAGAACGTAATCCTCAAAGACCTGCAGTTCCACCCCGTGAAGGACAACATTCTCCACATCGACTTCCTTGAGGTTAACGACACCAAGCCCGTTGTGATTGAAGTTCCCGTGAAGCTCGAAGGCCACGCCGAAGGTGTGAAGGCCGGCGGTAAGCTCCAGCTCAACATGAAGAAATTGCGCGTACGTGCCATCTACTCCAACGTGCCCGAACGTCTGGTCATCAACGTCGACAACCTCGGCCTCGGCAAGACCATCCAGATTGGCGACCTCCACTTCGACAACCTCGAACTCATCAACGCCAAGAACGCCGTTGTCTGCACCGTGGCTCTGACCCGTGCCGCACGTGGTGCCGCCGCTCAGGCAGCGAAGTAATCTCCGCCTATGAAATATCTGATTGTGGGGCTGGGCAACATAGGCGACGAATATCGTCTGACCCGCCACAATATAGGATTTATGATATTGGATGCCATGGCAATGGCGTCCAATATCTCTTTCTCGACCAAGCGCTATGGCGACGTGGCCACCATGCGCGTGAAAAACAAGCAGCTGGTGCTCCTGAAGCCGTCGACCTACATGAACCTGTCGGGCGAAGCCGTGCGCTACTGGGCCCAGGCCGAGAAAATCCCGGTTGACCACATACTGGTGGTGGTCGACGACCTGGCCCTGCCGCTCGGAGCCATACGCATTAAGGCCGGCGGCAGCGACGCAGGCCACAACGGGCTGAAAAACATCGCCGCCCTGCTGGGCACCCAGGCCTATCCGCGCCTGCGCTTCGGTATCGGCAACGACTTTGCCCGCGGCCAGCAGATTGACTACGTGCTCGGACGCTTCTCGTCCGCCGACCTCGAGCAGATCAAACCTCGAATCGAAACTGCCGTCGATGCCATAAAGGCCTATGCCCTTTCGGGCCTGCAGTTTGCAATGTGTAACTTCAACGGCAGCGCCCCCGACCCCGCCAATGGAAGTAAGAGTTGACAAATGGCTCTGGGCCGTCAGAGTGTTCAAAACCCGCTCCATTGCCACTGATGCAGTGAAAAAAGGCCGCGTAATGGTCAACGACGTGCTCGTAAAGCCCTCGCGCACGGTCAAGCCGGGCGACGTGGTCAAAGTGCGCAAACCACCCGTCACCTACTCGTTCCGTGTGCGCCAATGCGTCCAGAACAGGCTCGGAGCCAAGCTCGTGGCCGACTACATGGAGAACATCACCCCCCAGAGCGAACTCGACTTGCTCGAGGTTGTGAAGATTTCGGGATTCATCGACCGCCGCAAGGGGCTCGGACGCCCCACCAAACGCGAGGGTCGCGAACTGGCCGAATTCACGGCCGACCTGTGGGATGACTCCGACGGATGGGATTTCGACGACGAAGAAGAATACGACGAATAAACGCACAATCAGCCCCCAAAAAGCCAGGTTGCCGCTGCTGTAAACTTTGATGTCAGCTTATTTGTTTTCCTATTGTGAAAACAAAAAATATTTCATATCTTTGCAGCGTAAATAACCATAACTAACCATAGAACTATGCCCGGCGAGATGTCGGGCACCGAAATTTATTTAATCACTATTCTAAGCCATTAAGCTCATGGACTCAAACACATCAGGCGAATTTAAGCGCCCCAAGCGTCCCCGCATCGGCAGCAACACCGATAGCGGCTATAACGCTGACTCACGTTTTGAAAAGGTTTCTTACGGTAAAACGAATCCCGACGGCGAGCCTCGCAACTACCATCGGAACGATGACCGCCCCCAGCGCCCCTATCAGCCCCGCCCGCGCTACAACAGCAATAGCGCCAACGGCGAGAACGGCGGCTACCAGCCCCGTC
>CAYUFQ010000064.1:0-8995 GCA_964444045.1 uncultured Bacteroides sp. | reverse complement strand
CCGGCAGCGGCAAGATGGCCGTGTGCCTGAGCCAGCTCTACAACGAGCACAAGCGGGGCATCGAGGCCGGCTATGCCAAGTTCGAAACCTTTCCGGTGTGGAGCCTGCCGCTCAAACACCCCGTCAACATTGCCTACGAGGCCGCCACCGCCGACCTCAACGACGTGAACATGATCGACCCGTTCCATCTCGAGGCTTATGGCAAGTCGGCCATCAACTATAACCGTGATATCGAAATCTTCCCCGTGCTCAACGCTCTGTTCGACGGCATCTATGGCGAAAACCCCTACAAGTCGCCCACCGATATGGGCGTCAACATGGTCGGCTTCTGCATCGACAACGACGAAGTGTGTCGCGAAGCATCGCGGCAGGAGATAATCCGCCGCTATTACGAGGCGCTCAACCGCATGGCCCTGGGCGATACGGGCGATGCCGAGGTGAACAAAATAGCCCTCTTGCTCAAGCAGGCGCGCATCGACACCTCCTACCGCCGCCCCACTGTGGCCGCCCGCGAAAGGGCCGAACAGTCGGGGGTGGCCAGCTCGGCCATAGAGTTGCCCGACGGCACTATCATCACGGCCGAAACCAGCTCGCTGCTCGGCTGCAGCGCCGCCCTGATTCTGAATGCCACCAAGCATCTGGCCGGCATTGACCATAGCGTCAAGCTCATTCCGCAGGAAATGATAGAGCCGATTCAACACACCAAAATCGACTATCTGCGCAGCCGCAATCCGAGGCTCCACACCGACGAGGTGCTCGTGGCCCTGTCGGTGCTGTCGACCCACAATGCCGACTGCCGCCGTGCCCTCGAGCAGTTGCCCGAACTGAATGGCTGCCAGGTGCACTCCACGGTGATGCTCGGCGAGGTTGACCGCAAGATTTTCAAGAAGCTCGGCGTGGGGCTCACATGTGACCCCGTGCGCAAGCGCAAGTAACCCTTTTGGGTTTTGACCTGTGTTCATGTTTCAGCCCCGTAGCGACGCGCATCGCTACGGGGCTGAATCTTTAGCGGGTGATTGACGCCGCGCTCAGCGGAGCAGAGCCTTGCGGCCGCCGATAATGTAGAGGCCCGGGCGGGTAGGCCGGCTTACGCGGCGCCCCTGCATGTCGTAGATGGCGGCGGCTGACTCGGCTGGGGTGCCGGTAATCTCGCCGATTGATGATTCGGGAGTGAAGGTGGCCGTGTAGAGCCCCTCGTCAGCGGCGGCGAATGCCGCAATGACGTGAGTGGCTGTGCCGGCCGCTACGGAGCCGTCGGGCCCGGTCCAGTTTACGAACTCATAGTCGGGCGCGGGCACTGCGCTGAAGGTCACTGTCGACCCCTCCTGCACTGCGAGCGGACCGGCCTGGCCGTTGACGCTCACCGTGCCTCCATTGGCCGGATTGGCCGCCACGCTGACCTGCAGGGTGGGAATCTCGGGCTCGGATTCTTTCACCACCAGGGTGAAGTCGGCCACTATGCCCCCCATGCTGGCAAGTGAGTTCTCCTCCTTGAAGTTCACGTCGGCGTTGCCGCACGGGTCGAGCGATTGCCAGTGGCACTTGTAGCGCATGCGGTATTCGCCCGGTGCGGTGCCTTCGGGTATGGTCACGGTGATGGGCTGGCGGCAGTCGTAGTAGTGCTGCGACGAGCTGCCTCCGAACGTGCCTCTCGACGTGTACCAGGGGTTCGACATGCTCGGGTCGGCATCGTTCGGACACCAGTTGGAGTAGAAAACCAGGTCGGCTCCGGGGCGGATGCTGTAGTTGTTGTCGGGGTCAACGTAGTCTGCCGGCCGGGTGTAGACGAACCCGTCGCCATCCCAGTCGACATACAGATATGCGTGACACCAGTCGCCGGTAAAGTCGGGCGTGACGGTGAACGGCTTGCCGGCGGTAACTTCTACCTTCTGCAGGCTCATGTCGTAGTATAGAGGCGAGGTGCTCCCCGTTTGCAGGGGGCCGATTTCCGTCGAGCCGACGCCGTCGGTGTCGGCCACTGTCAGTTTGGCGGTATATCGGGTGCCGAAGTTCGGTTTGACGTTCAGGTTTCCCTCAGGGGCGCATATGCCCCCTGTTGCCGGCCGGGTCACTACTATGGTGAAGTCGGCCACTATGCCTCCCATGTGTTCGAGGCTGTTGTCGCTGTTGAAGTTCACGTCGGCTTTGCCACACGGGTCGAGCGACTGCCAGTGGCATTTATAGCGCACCCTGTATTCGCCCGGGCGGGTTCCCTCGGGTATGGTCACGGTGAACGGCGTGTTGGGGTTGTAGTTGTGGTGCTCGCTCTCGGGGAATGACTCGCGCGACGTGTACCAGGGGTTCGTGGCCGACGGGTCGGCATCGTTCGGACACCAGTTGGAGTAATAAACCAGGTCGGCTCCGGGGCGGATGCTGTAGTTGTTGTCGGGGTCAACGTAGTCTGCCGGCTTGGTGTAGGTGAATCCGTCGCCGTTCCAGTCAATATACAGGTAGGAGTGCATCCACGAGCCGTAGGCCGTCGGGGTGACGGTGAAGCTCGAGCCGGCGGCCACCGTGACGCTCTGGAGCGTCTGGTCGCAATAGAGCGGCGAGGTGGCCGACGTTTGCAGCGGGCCGATTTCGGTGGTCGAGCCATCCTCGAGGTCGATGGTCAGTTTCGTGGTGTAGCGGTCGCCGAACTTCGACAGGGTGGCAAGGTTTCCGGCCGGGATGCAATATGAACCGTCGTCGGAGCCCGTGCCGCCTGAACCGGCTGGGGCTATCACGTTGGTGGAGCTGCCCCCCTTGAAGTCGAACGTCACGTTGCCGGTTGACGCATTGCGGGCAATGTTCGATACCTGGCGGTCGTTGACGTTAACCCGGGTGGCCGACGTTGATGATTCCCAGCGGAACATGGGCGGCTGCGACGAGCCGTCGAAGGTGGTGTTGCCCGATGTGCCGGGCCACACGTCGCCGTAGAGCGAATTTGCGCCTGCGGTATTATCGGCCAGCGCCAGCTCAACGGCCATATGGTTTATGTTGTTGTTGGGCCCCGTGGCCAGGTCGGCGAATCCGGCGTCGATGTGCCATATGAGCATGCCCGAGTTGTAGAGGGCGGCGTCAAACCCCTTCTGCATGCGGTTCTCGAGCAGGTAGTAGTCGTTGGCGCGTCCGGTTTCGATTTTCACGAAGAAGGGCTCGTCGGCCATGGCGGGCAGCTCTACCGAGGCGGCCGAGGCTGACAGAGTGGCGGCCGGCGACTCCCAATCGAGCGCCATGCGCTGATATGCGCTGAAGTAGCAGGGGCAGCGGCCGTTGTTGCCGTCGCCGAGATAGCAGCCCCAGTCCATCACGTCCCAGAATCCGGGCGTATAGTCGTTGTGGTCGCCGTTGGTGGTGTAATGGTCGGCCAGGCCGAGCACGTGGCCGAACTCGTGAATGAATGTGCCGATGCCGGCGGGACGTCCGGCCGTGCTGCCCATCTCGCCTGCTATGGCATAGTGTTTCAGTGTCTTGCCGTCGCGTTTGGTCGTGGAGAATAGGCTGCTCGACACTGCTGAATTATGAGGCCATATGGAGTTGGAGCCTCCGTAGTTGCCTCCTACGCCGGCAAATATTATATACACGTTGTCGATTTCGCCGTCGCCGTTGTTGTCGTAGTCGGCAAAGTTCACCTGCGAGTCAACGGCGCTCGTTGCGTCTTTCACTATGGTGGGCACGTTGCCGGTGGCGGCGTTTTTGGCGCGCGTATAGCTCATGGCCACAGGGCCGTAGACGTCGAACTGAGGCACGAACTGACCCCGCGACTGCGACTTGTAGTAGTCGCGTGCCGAGCCGGCGGCGCCGTAGTCCGAAAATCCCTCTTCGTTCAGCATGCGCGAAAAGTAGTCTCTCGGATTGGGAGTGGTGAACTTCACGTCTGAGAATTCCACGAGTATCACCACTGCCCGGGGCGACCCCGTGTGAGGGAATGTGGCGCTTGATTTTATTCCCGGGCCGCGCATGGCCGCCGAACGCAGCCTCATGGCCGTCTGTGCTTCGGAGTCCTGTGCGGCAATCTCCGCGGCTGTGGCCCGGCGCAGGGCGCCGTCGGCATCGGCCGCAAGCCTGACGTTGTCGGCATCGTAATAACGGCGGGCAAACTCATCGCCCTCGATTCTGATCATTATCACTGAGCCGTCGGGCTGGGTGTAGGGCAGAAGGCCCGGGCAGGCCGGAGCCGCCGATGCGGCCGCAGGTGCCAGCATCAGCACTCCTGCTATGGCCTGAAATATTTTACGCATGGATATTGCCTTATTCATTCCCGTTTGGTTTTATTTCCTTGGTACTGTAGTATTTGTTGTGTCGCCATCGGTCCAGTCCTCAACGCTGATGCTGAATTGAACCAGGCCATTGTCGATGCCTAAACTCAGAATCACGTTTGTGCCGGGATTCCAGCCTCGGGGTATGATGGCCGAGATGGTTTCTTTCTCTCCGGTATCGGTTGTATACCTCAGTTCCACTTCGGTCGGGCTATCCGGATCGTAGGGGTTCGGCAGCAGCATCAGCGCGTCGTCTTTTGAAAACAGCGGTATTGCGTCCTTGTTGACTTCTGCTGTTCTGGTGGCGTAGTTTGGGAAGTTAATATTCAGGCTGCCCCACTTCTTGACTTTCCAGCCATTCTGCGAGCCTTCTTCGTTCACCCAGTCGGAGGTCATTTCGCTGTTGCCGGTCAGTGGCGCGGGCTTGATGGAGTAGATTGACTCTATCGGAATGTTTTGGAACGTCAGGCCATCGATTGTGATGCTGCGCGGCCCGGAGGAGATGCCTTTGTACGACACCATTATGTTGACGTTGGTGAGGATATGGGTGAAACTTAGGCGCACGGCATCGGCCTTGCCGCCGGAGTAATTGCGCCGGTGGGTTGATATAAGCAGGTCGGAGGCCGTTTGATAGTTTGACGGCTGTTTATATTTGAAGGTTAATTGATTGTTCTTGTACAGGATGTCTGACATACTTGAAACGTATGCCGGATGAAGCGCAACGAATGCGTATTGAAAGCCATCGAACCAGTATTGGGGGTTGTTATAGCTCCATTGCTGGGCCGAGGCGTTGTAGCTGACCTGGGTAGCGTTATGAATCGGAATGTACTTCGATTCGGGTTCGGGGTCCATGCTTGCCATGTCGCTATATACGACGAATGGTTTGGAGGTGATGGACTGCGAGGTAGTCTCTGATGCACGAGACAGTGCTGCTATCTCAAATTGCATTTCGGACTTCGAATCCGCAGGGTCCGGCTCATACGAATCGCATGAGGCCATCAGGCTGGTGATGGCGAGCAATATGATGGAGTGTCGCAGTGTTTCTTGCATTGTTTTGTTTCGAGGAGGAAAGACTGCGCCGCCCGCAATTCGAGCGGCGCAGTCGTTATTTTTGTCTTTGTTGTTGCGGAGAGAGGTTTTTATGTGGGATTAGAGGATGTCGCTGGCATCAAACTTGAAGGTGGGAGTCTCCGAGTTGTCGCCGCCATTCCAGTTGGTAACGCTGCCCACGCCGTCGGTAACGGTGGTGAAGGTGATTACTTCAAGCTTGGCGGCTGAGCCGGAGAGCACTACGTTGTAGGTGTAGGAATAGCCTTTTGCCCAGTTGGGGTTGAAGGTGCCGCTGATGGTTTTCTTCATAACGTCAACGCCGTTGCTCGTCATTTTGAGGTCGAATTGAATATCCACGTCTTCGGTGCTGCCTTCGATGCCGTAGTTATAGGGAATCACGTAGGCGGTGGTTGTCGGGGTAGCCCCGGTGTCGGTGTATTTCGGAGAGATGGTGGCGCCGTCCTCAAGGAGTTTCACGTAGGCGGCGTTTGAGGAATCAAAGCCATACCATCCGTCGGTGGGATTGTAGGAACCGCTGCGGTGTAGGTGTCTGATGGTAATGTTGCTGATTTCAACGTCGTAGGCTTCGGGGAAGGAGTTGGTGAACTGAGCCTGAACCTTGGCGAGGATGTGGTCGAACTGGAAGGCTACCTTAGAGTTGCCGGCTTCCAGAGCCTTTACTTCCGTCTGCGATGCGTAAACAAGGTCATTCTGGGTGTTGTGGTCGCAGATATAGTCTACTATAGCCAGCTCGCTGGTGGCGGTGGGAGCGCCGTTTTCGCCGGCGTTGGTCCAGCTGACTTCGTTGCCGGTCAGGGGTTCGCCGTCGCCGCAGCTATAGGCATAGAAGTTATAGGTTGCGCCGGGCATCCAGTAGCGCTCGCCGGTATAGGTCCATTCTCCTTCTTTTTCTGCGTCCTTGCTCACGAGGGTATTGACGAAGTCGTTTTCAACCAGTGCGTTGCCGGCCGTGATGTGGTAGCCATACACGTTGAATGATTTCATTGTGCTGTTGTCAAGGTCGGCACGTGAGTGCTTGTTAACCACGTTTTCGAACCCGATGGCGTTACGGCTCATGGCCACGTCGTCCACAACGTCTTCAGAGGTGCAGGCCGTGAGGGCGAGTGCGCCTACTGCGAAATAGAAAAATTTACTTTTCATGTGATTAAATAATAAAAGTGATTGAAATTTGTTGATTATTTTTATTCGTTTTGTTGGTTGTTTGGTTTTTGGTTGCCTAACGGCAGGTCGATAACCTCGCCCGAATTATCCCAGTCGGAAACGTCGACGTCGAAGCCTGACCCCGATTGGTTCTGCGAGTCCTCAATCCGCAGCCCGCTCACTTTGATTACGCCGCCGCGCGGCTGTTTTTTCATCTGGTCGGTTATGTCGAAGTCAAACTCAAGGGTCTTGCCGTTGCGCAGCATCACTTCGAGGTTGAGGCTATAGGGTTGGTCTTCCTTGGGCTCGGATTGGGTTCGGCCATAGTATTCGTCGGGGAAGTCGGGAATGCCGAATGAGCGCACTGTGGCCTGGCAGCTATGTGATTTCAGTTCGCAGTCGAAGAGGATAATCGACGTTTCCTTGGAGGTGACGCCGGTGCGGAGATAGACCGATTCGGCCATGCCGCCTATGGCTCCGCGGGCAAGCGCCACGTGCTCGATGCCATATTCAAACTCATATATAATCACGTAGGAGTAGACCAGAGGCTGCATCTTCACCGGCATGACCTTCAGTTCGTGGTTCCTGACGGCGGGCACGTTGTCGATATAGGCCGAGTAGAGAATATCGGGCGAGTTGGTGGTGCGGGCGTTGACATGCTTCTGATACATGATTTCGAGCGATGAGCGCGAGCGCGAGCGCGATGTGGCCGAGGCACGGGCGTCGTTGAGCGAGGCTACGTCTTTCAGCACAATGTATTCCGTGTCGCCGTTGTAGAGCAGCATGGAGCATTCCTTGCCTTCTTCAACCGTAAAGCGCAGGCCGTCGGGCGACATGAAGCGTTCGTTGCTGTGGCCGTCGGGGTAGTAGGTGAGCAGATTCACCCACTCGGGAGTGGCGGGCCTGAGGGCGTCGTAGGCATGGCCGTAGTAGGTCGGGTCCCAGTTGTCGATGTGGTGGTGGCCGTAGTCGCGCTCCCATTCCTGCTCCCAGCTGAAGGTCAGGTCAACGGCCGGATAGTGGTCGTAGCAGAGTTCCTGGCGGCACGATGCCAGTATGGGCATCAGGGCGAGCAGCAGGGCCATTATTTTGTAGCTGACGGTTTTCTTCATAGGGCCGGTTCCGTCAGTTTGGGTTTGTTGATGTCGAAGAAGCGCCACACTATGGAGAATTTCAGCTTGATGGGGCCGAAATAGTTGATATCCTTGGTGCGCATGTACACGTGGTGGCCCTGATAGGGCTGGTAGTCTTTGTAGCGGGTAAACACGTAGCCGGCGCCGACTTCGGCCTCGAGCGACAGGTTGCGGGCTATGGGCCACATGTAGCCGAACGAGAGTCCGGTCATCAGCCCCTCGCCGTAGTGGCCGGGGGTGCCTTTCTCAAGGTCGTACCATCCGCCGCCGGCAATGAGGCCTACGTACATGCCGTGCCAGGGCTCGCGCGGCTTAATCCAGTGGCGCGCCTCGGCGTCGATTATCGCCATGCGGTAGCTCTTCTCTTTTTTATAGCTGCCCCACCAGGCCAGGTTGCCTTCAACGGCCACCGACCAGCGCTCGTTGATGAGCCACTCGAACTCAAGGTTGGGCATCAGGGCGGCATAGTAGAGCATGTTGGTTTTCAGCGCGAAGCGGTGCAGGGGCTTGTAGCCGTCGGCGGGAGTGGTGGCGGTCGCTCCGGTTGCCTCGGTTGCGGAGGCGTCGTTGTGGTCGTCGGCAGCAGGAGCGATAACGGGTTCAGCTATCCCGGTCGTCTCTGCTTCGGGAGCAGGCAGTTCTTCGGCGGCGGGAGCCGGATCGGCCTCTTCGGTCAGCTCGGCCGGATGGCGGTAGAGCGATATGGCCACTGCGTTGCGCAGCTGCGGAAAGAGGTGCTGATACATCCAGTTCCATGAGCGGCCTCCGGCAAGGTTCATCAGCTGGCGCTTGCGGCTGTCGACCAGCCGGCCCTGCCCGTCGTATACCCACACCGGAGTGTTGTCGAGTATGCTGAGCACCTCCTGACGCCGCGGAACGCTCTGCTCGGCATCGACCAGGCGCCGCAACTCGTTCCAGCTTATGCCCGCAGGGCGTTGCTCTATGAGCGAGGGGTCTACTCCCGATTTCGTGGCGATATATTCGGCTATGGCGGCACAGCGATTGCGCGCAAGGCGCTCATTGGCCCGGGGTTTGCCGTCGGGCGAGGCGTAGCCGTAGACCACGATGCTGTCAACGTTGCCGGCAGCCGCAGCCTCTTTCACATAGTCTATAAATGAGCCCATAACTTCGCGGTTATTGCTCAGCGTAGGGTCGAAATAGCGGTGCCCTACGTTGAAGTACACATTTATCGAGTCGGCCCTGTTCTGGCCGAACGATGTTGATGTGGCAACGACTGCAAGTATGAACAATAACAGTCTCATTTGCTGGAGCCTAAGTTTGTGGTCTCGGTTTAATTAAAGTATGTACTATCGGTTGGTAGTTTTGGGATGAACAATGATGTTCCTAAATGCAAATTTAGTAAAAAACTTGTCAAATATGGCAGACTTGTGTTAATTTTGATTTGTTAAA
>CAYUFQ010000063.1:0-9124 GCA_964444045.1 uncultured Bacteroides sp. | reverse complement strand
CAACGCCGGTCATGTTGGCCGGATTGTGGAGCGGAGCCAGCGGGTAGCACTCGCGCACCATCTGCTTCACTTCGTCGGTGATGAGCACTGAGCCCGAGAACTTGGTGCCGCCATGAACCAGACGGTGGCCTACGGCATCGATTTCCTTGAGCGAGGCTATGCAGCCGAATTTCGGGTCGGTCAGTATGTTGAGCACGGCATTGATTGCGCCGTTGTGGTCAACCAGGCCAAGCTCTTTCACTTCCTTGGCGCCGTTGAACTTGAATTTGAGGAATCCGTCGGTCAGGCCGATTTTTTCCACTCCGCCTTCGGCAAGCACGGCCTCGGTGGCGGTGTCGATGAGTTTGTATTTTACAGAACTGCTGCCGCAGTTGAGAACTAATATTTTCATTTGTGGACGATATGCTTTTTACTGATTGCAGGTCATGATGATGGTTTTATAGATGTCTTCCCACGAGGCGCCGCGGCTCAGGTCGTTGACCGGAGCGGCAAGGCCCTGCAGAACGGGGCCGATGGCCTGCACTCCGCCCAGGCGCTGCACGAGCTTATAGGCGATATTGCCCACCTCGAGCGAGGGGAATACGAGCACGTTGGCATGGCCGGCCACTTCCGAGCCCGGAGCCTTCTTGCGGGCCACTTCGGGCACCATGGCGGCATCGGCCTGCAGCTCGCCGTCGAGGTCAAGGCAGGGGTCCATCTCACGGGCTATTCTGGTGGCCTCGATTACTTTGTCAACCCGCTCATGCTTGGCGCTCCCCTTGGTCGAGAAGCTGAGAATGGCCACGTGGGGCTCGATGCCGGCGATATTGCGCGCGGTTTCGCCCGAGCTTACGGCAATCTGAGCCAGCTGGCGGGCATCGGGATCGGGCACCACGGCGCAGTCGGCGAATATCATTATGCCGTCAGTGCCGTAGTTCACTCCCTCGGGCAGCAGCATCAGGAAGGCGCCGCTGACCACGTCGATGCCCGGCTTGGTCTTGATTATCTGAAAAGCGGCGCGAAGCACGTTGCCGGTGGTGTTTTCGGCGCCGGCCACCATGCAGTCGCAGTCGCCCGCCTTGATGAGCAGGCAGCCGAGATAGAGGGGATTGGCGGCAGTGGCGCGGCTCTGCTCCTCGGTCATGCCCTTGCTCTTGCGCAATTCGAGCAAAATGGGAGCATAGCGGTCAATCACGGCTTCGTCGGCCGGATTTATGATGTTGGCGGAAGCCGTAACGGCTTCCAGTCCATACTGGTCGGCGAGTTTGAGCACTGCGTCGGGATTACCGATGAGCGACACTTTGGCAAGCCCCTCGGCTATAATGCGGTTGGCGGCCTTGAGGGTGCGGATTTCAGTGCCCTCGGGGAGCACGATACGACGCTGACGCTTGCGCGCGCGTTCGGTCATGTGGAGTAAGAGATCCATAAGAATTATATGAAATTTTGCTATCTGACCGCAAAATTACGCAAAAAAACAGTCTTGCGCAAATCAAAAATGGAGAGCCGTATGAGCGTGCTCTCCATTTTTTCTCTTATCGGTTTTATTTTCAGTTATGCGATTTCGACTGGCCATAGCCGTAGCGGTAGCCATAGCCGTAGGTGCCGTAGATGCCGTGCACCTCGTCGGTGGCGTTGAGCACCAGCGCCAGGTTGTTGTAGCGCCGGGTTTCGTAGATATCGCGGAGCACGCTGAGGTCCGACTTCTCGAACATGCCGCTGCGCATCACGAACACCGTCAGGTCGATAAACGGATTGAGCAGACGGGCATCGGCCACGATTTCAACGGGCGGACAGTCGAAGATGACGTAGTCATACCGGTCGCGCAGCTCCTCAACGAGGCGCTCGAGCGTGGGCGAGTAAAGCAGCTCGGTGGGGTTGGGCGGCTTGATGCCCTCGGGCAGTATGTCAAAGCCCTCTATGCCGTTAACGTCGCGCACAATCAGGTCATCGAGGTTCTGGTTGCGCCCCACGAGATAGTCGGTGACACCCTTGGCCGGGCTCCCCACGTTGAGGCTCACCGTGCCCTTGCGCAGGTCAAGGTCAACCAGGCACGTGCGGCTGCCTTTCAGGGCATAGATGGCAGCCGTGTTGAGGCTCACGAACGTTTTGCCCGAACCGGCGTTGAGCGACACCACCATAATCGTCTTGCCCCGGTTAGAGGCCTCGCGACGCTGCCCCATGGCCCCCATGAAGTCGATGTTGGTGCGGATCATGCGGAACGATTCGTTAATCATGCCGCCCGAATGGGGCTTGACCATCACCTCACGGGTGGTGCGGCCCGAAGCGTCGGCGCGGCGCCCCGACCTCAGTAACGGCAGGCGGAAGCGCCTGGAGCGGCCACACATGGGCACCTCGCCGAGGAACGGCATCGGCAGGTCTTCGATATCCTTGCGCGAGCGCACCTTGGTGTTGATCGACTCGCGGAAGTAGATTACGCAGCAGGGAATAATCAGGCCCATCAGGAAAGCCACCGTCAGGATAATCTGGGTTTTGGGCGAGGTGGGCGAATCCGGGCCGAAAGGCTCGGTGACCATACGGGTGTTGTAGGAGTCGAATGCCTGCTGCAGCTCGTTCTCCTCGCGGCGCTGAAGCAGAAACACGTAGAGCTCTTCCATCACCTTCTGCTTGCGCTCTTCGTTCATCAGATACTTGGCCTGGCCCGGTGCGCTGGCCAGCTGCTCCTGAGTCTTGCGGTCGTTGGTCGATATGGCCTCATAGCGCTTGCCGAGGGTTTCGAGAGCGGCGTCGACCGAGGTGAGGATGGCGGCGCGCGCATTGAGTATGGCCTCCGTCTTCTGCTGAATCAGAGGGTTCTCCTCGGGCAGGCTCTGCAGCTTGGCGTTGCGCTCGCCCACCTGAGTGTTGTAGGCTATTATCATCTGCTGCACGTCGGTGCCGGCAATGTTGGCCGTGGCCGGGAGCATGCGGCTGATATCGTTCGATGCAAGTTCTGACTTGATGTAGCGCCCTATGGCTATCTCCTGGGTCAGCTCGTTGAGCGCACGCTGGTTTTCCGACGACTGGGTGAGGTAGAGGCTGGCCATGGCATTCATGTCGAGCATCTTGTGCGAGCTCTTATACTCGCTGATGTTGCTCTCCACGTTGCCCAGCTCATCTTCGATGGCGCGCAGGCGCTCGTCGATAAAGCTCGAGGTGGCGAGCGCAATCTTATTCTTGTCGTTAACCCAGTTGCGGTTATATGCGTCGACCACTCCCTTGAGGATATCGTCGGCCTTCTTGGCCACCGGACAGGCAATGGTCAGAGTAACCACGTTGCCCACGTCTTTAGGCGACTCCGACTTGAGGGTCTCGGCATACTTGTTGGCGCATGCCTTCACGGTGGTATACGAATAGTAGACCTCCGACTGCGGGCCGATTTTCTTGACCGGATTATCCATATAGGGGGTAGCCACGACGATGAAGGTGCCCACGGGGGTGACGGCCGGTTCGCCGAACGATACCGACACCGGCTCGCCGTCAACCTTCTGCCCGCCGAGCTTGAACTTCGACAGGGTCACGCCGCTCTTGTCGCCCGAAATCGTGATTTTAAACGAATAGGCCTTGGTGCGGTCGGTAAGGGAATCGATAGCCTCGACGAGCACGGGCGAATTGTTGTAGTATTCGGCCTTGCGCAGCAGTTTGGGGTATTTGTACACCTCGTTGAGGTTAAGGTCCATCACAACCTGGGTCATAATCACCGACGAGTTCATCACGAACATCTCGTTGAGAATGTCGGTGGGCACGGCGTCAAGGCCGTTCAGGCTCAGCTGAGTGGGCAGGTTTTGCGACGAGTCGTCCTTCAGAAGCACCTCGCACGAACGGGTGTACATCGGAGTGGCCGACAAAAGATACAACACACCGAGCCCCACGGTGATAATCACCGAAACAAGAAACCAAACCCATTTCGCACGCATTATGCGAAACAGTTCGATAAACGAAACTCCCTGATCTTCAAAATCCTCGCCTCTCTCGGCACGAAATTTATTCTTTTCTTCCATCACGGTGCGTTAGGTATTATCTTGTAAGGGTTACGACGAGAGTGGCCACTGATATGGCAATCGATGCCAACGAGGTCCAGAAGCCAACGCTCTTGAAGGTGTTTTCGTTGAGGGTGCTCTGGCCGGCACGCACGGCATTGGGCTCGACGTAGATAACGTCGTTTTGCTGCACGTAATATGCCGGCGACTGCATGAACGCGGGGTCGCGCAGGTCAACGCAATACGACTTGCGCGAACCGTCGGGATTCTCGCGATACACCCACACGGCATCACGCCGGCCATATATCGTCAGGTCTCCCGATATGGATATCGCCTCAAAGAGCGTCAGGTTATCCTTGGTGATGCTGTAGTTGCCCACCTGATTGAACTCGCCCACGGTGCTGAAAGTGAGGTTGGCGAAAGCCACGGTGACGTTTACCGAGTTATCCTTGACCAACTTGGCGTCGATGATTTTCTGCTCAACGAGTTCGGCTATCTGCTGGCGCGTAAGCCCTGCCACGTGCACCTCGCCTATTTCAGGCATGCTGATATATCCCTTGGTGCTGACGGTATAGGGCAGAATCACGGCCGAACTGCTCGTAAGCATGAATCCCTCCTTGATTTCAGGGCGCCGTGAACCCGAAATCAGCGACAGACGCGCTGCCATCTCGGCATCGCCGCAGCTCACGTAGACCATGATTTCATCGCCTGGCTGCACGGTAATCGGCTTCGAAGCAGCCTGACGCAACACTTCGTCCGGACTGACATTCTGCATATAAATCACCTCTTTGGAGGCATTGCACCCCGAGAGGGCAACCGCCGCCACAAGGCAACAGGCCGCTACTTTAACAGATTTCAAAATATTTATGCGCATAACAGATGATTTTCTCAATTGATTACCCGACACTTACGCGCCGTCATGGCGAATAAGGCCGATAGAACGCCGCAAAGTTACAAAATTTTCCTCAAATCCGCAATATGCAAATATAATACGGTCCGGAATCTCCTTCACGGAGGTCCGGACCGTTCAATTTAGAGATGATATAGGGGAAATATCTTAGCGGGCAATCTGCTTGGTAGCCTTGCCGTCTACGCTTTCAATGTACATGCCGTTGGCGGGTGCGCCGCTGAGGCGACGGCCCTGCATGTCGAAGAACATGGTGCCTTTCTTCACGGGCTTCACGGTGATGCTGTCGATACCCGAGTCGCCATTGCCGGCCTGGGTCACAACGATAGCGAAGTCAATGCCATAGCCCTGGTAGATTACATAACCGGTGCGTTCGGGAGCATTTGCTTCCTGAGCGGCGGCAGCGATGGTCACGTTGGTAACGCCCTGCTCTTCGTCGAAGGTCTGGTTGTAGGTAATCCAGTCGGAGGCGATGCTGGTCACGAGTTCTTCCTGCATCAGCACGTCAATCTTGTAGTCGCAGGCAACGGGCACAACCACCTCGCCACCCTCGGCGGGGAGCTCAACGCTGAAGTTAGCGCTCTCGTAGTCGGCAGAATTCTCGTCAACGTTCATAACGATGGGGAAGTTGATGTCGAAGAACATGTCGAAGTCCGACAGCTTGATCAGCGAAGTTTTCGTGTCATCAGGGTAATACATATAGGGAGAGGTGAGCATGAAGTCATCGTTAACGGTGGTTTCGCCTACGGTCAGGTCAGCGTTGATGATGGTGTAGGCGTGGCTGGGATAGAGATAGCTTGAGATAGCACGGTCGGCGATGGGGAACGAGGTGGTGTCGTAAGCAATGAGGTCGAAAGCCTGAATGGCCTCGTTGTCGACTCCTTCGATGCTGACGAAAATCGGCTGACCTTCACCTACGCATACGGGCGAGTCGATGGCATAGCCGTCGGCGTCGACAGCAAAGAGTTCCACAACGGGCATGCTGCCGAGGTTCACGAGCGAGTTGGTGCCTTCGGGCAGGGTAACTTCGCCGGTGCCGAGAAGGGTGTCGTAGTCAACGTTGCCTTCGGCATTGACTGCATATACGTTGATGGTCAGGGTTACGTCGGCAGTGGTCTGCGCCTGATACCAGAACCACATGGCATCCATCTGATAAGCGCTGGGCATTGAGGGAATGTAGGTGCCAAACGACTTAATCACCATGTTTTCGAACTTTTCGCCGTTTTCAGGATCGGCCCAGTCATACCAGTTCAGGCTGGTGCCGTTGGTGTCATATCTGCTTGCGTTGTAATTCGTTGAACCGGGACGGTTAATCGAGAATTCAGGGAAGAGCGATGCACCGGCAATAGCCGAGCAGGGCGAAAGGCCGAGCACTTCATCCCAGCTGGTGAGTTCCTCTGCGCCTTCGTCCATGAAGTCCCAGCCCCAGTCAAAGGGCGAACGGCCTGCGTAGTAGAGGCAGTTGGGGGTGTTGACGCCGGCCTGATAGTTGATTTCATCTTCGCCGAAGGTGGCGGTGAGCATCGGGTAGGCATAGCGCTGCAGGGGGTTGAGCTCCATGAAGAGGTTGGTATCTTCAGAAGTGGTGTAGTCATACAGATAGCCGGAGCGGTCTTCGTTCAGGCCGGTTACTTTGCCCACGGTCCAGAGGTAGCTGTCGGCACCCTGGGTGAGGTTGCGGAAGCCGATGGCATTGCGGATACCGGTGAATGCCAGGGGAAGCTGAAAGTAGTTTGTGGCAGGGCCCATGCCGCTGTAGAACGAGCTGGCAGCCGGCACGTAGCGTACGTCGGGGGTCACTTCGACTTCGTCGTCCTGAGTAGCGACCTTGGCAACGGCCGACTTGAAGGCGGCAACCGAAGCGGGAGCGGCGGCACGGTCAGCACGCAGGGTGTGCTGCTTCAGCTGCTCGGCACGCATTGTCTGCACGGGTGCATCGACCTTGGTGGGAGCTGCGGCGAAGGCCGACGAAGCGGTCAGGGCAGCAGCGGCAATGAGAGTAATCTTTTTCATCTTAAGACACTTTATTTGGGGTTAAACAATAATGATTGCTATATTCAGTGAAAAATTATCAATTATGAATTATCAATTTTCATTTTGGAGTGCAAAATGCTTGATAATTCATAATTTATAATTGATAATCGTTTTATTGAACGTTGACCGAGAACGAAACGTCGGGGTTTGACTTCGAGGTGAACACGATAGTGCCGGGATTCATCGGAGCGATGTTGCTAACGGTGAAGTCGCCCATGAGCATCTGCTTGAAGGCAACGTAGTCGGGAGCGGTCTCAGTCAGGTCGGCCGAAGCCTTGTTTGAAGCAACGACCGAGATGGTTGCCTCGGTGGCGTCGTCGTTGACCTTCAGCTCGCAGTAGTCGCGGCATATACGGGTGCCCACGTTGGTGGTGAGCGAGAAGTAGGTAACGCCCGCATTGGCGAAATATCCGTAGGTGACGTTGCGCAGGTCGTAGCGCGAACCGACAACTTCCTGCAGGTTGGCCGAGGCGGCATCGTGGGCGGCGGCGAGAACCGGGCTCATGCTATCCTTGTCGAGAATCCAGCTGAAGCGCACGTTCTGCAGGTTGATGCCGGGATTCTGTGCGGCGATTCGGGCGGGAGCGTTCTTGTCGGTGCTCACCAGCGAACCGTCTTCGGCCCACACGAATCCGTCAACGGGCCAGAACGAGTCGTCGCGGCGAATAATGTCGGTGGTCTTCATGAAGCGGAAACCGTCGGCGGTGAAAATGCCGTTGCCGGTAATGGTCTGCGCGTTGGGGTTGGTCGACTTGTAGGGCACCACGCTAACCACACCCGAAGAGAGGCCGAGCATGTCGTAGGTGTCGCCCGAGGTCAGGTCGGTGAGGGTAAGTGTGGGGAACTTGGTCAGGAACTGCGTGCGGGCAGCCTTGATGCCGGCGAGATAAGCCTCTACGTCAGTATCCTGCGGCAGGCGGTGAAGATAGATGTTGAGGCTGCGCTTCTTGCCGAGCATGCGGATGGTCTGTCCGTCGTTTTCCATGAGCATGAACTCATAGTCGCCGTTATGGCCGTAGCCCTGTTCGTTGATATCCTCGTTGCGGTCGTTGGTGGGAGCGCCGGGGCCGACAATGTTCTCGGGAGTGGAGAACACATGAAACAGGGTGTTGTATGAATTAAACGTCAACACGTTGCCGTTGTCGGAGATAACCGCCCAGAGCGACTTCTCGCTCTTGAACTGACCGCCGATCCAGTCATGGTCGGTGCTGATGGTCACGGAGCCGTCGGGCTCGAACTCGCACACGAATATATAGCCGGGCTCCTCAACGTTTGAAAAGTATTCCATAACCCATATGCCACCTTCGGCACAGAGAGCGTCGGAGAAGCTTTTGCGGCCTGCCTCGAGGCGTTCGGCGGCCGACTGGTCGAATATGCTTTCGTCCTCGTTGGAGCAGGAGCTGAAATTCAGCGCTGCGGCAGCAAGCAGAGGAAGGATATATAGTTTCTTTTTCATCATCTCTTTATTGTATTTTTAATTATAAATCAAACCAATAATTGATAATTTATAATCGATAATTTATAATTACTTACTGGATGGCGTCGATTTCGGCACGCAGTGCATCGATATCGAAGTCGGACTGACGGCGCTGCACTATTTCGCGGAGTTTGTCGAAATCGAGCTGCCAGGTATCCTTGAACCAGTTGCGCACGATGTTCTGCTTCTGCAGAATCATGTCGCGGCCGTTGACGGTGTCGTTGTCGGGCACGGGGAAGATACCGCCGGGCTTGGTGGCGTTCATCTTCTCGAGATAAGCCTCAACGGCCTCTACGGTGTTGAACGTCTCGCCGTTCTCGCCCACGAGAGCTACGCGATATTCCGAGTCCTTTTCAAGCGAGGTGAGGAAGTATTTGCGGTCCTCGGGGTTGGAGGGGTCGGGGCAATAGTAGTAGCAGCAGAATTCGGCATCGTCGTTGGTGGCGAAGGTGTCGTCGCCGCCGGTGCTCCAGCCCTTATCGGCCATCCAGAGAATCAGGTCGAGCTGATCCTGGGTGCGGGTCAGGTAGTTGGCGATGGTCTCGGCAAAGTCTTCGCGGGCCTGCGCCGAAGCGTAGGGGGTGACGAAGCCCTGCGAAGCCATTTGGCCTATGGGTTTGTTCTGCCAGGTGCCCGAGTCGTAGCGGCCGGTGCTGAGCAGGTTGAATTCGGTGGGATAGCTGCGGGTCTGGTGCAGGATGTGGCCGAACTCATGGTGCATGGTGCGGAAATAATACTCGTTGAGCATAT
>CAYUFQ010000062.1:0-9133 GCA_964444045.1 uncultured Bacteroides sp. | reverse complement strand
TTTCGTAACTTTGCACGATAAACTATAAAATCGTTATCTCTATGAAATTCTTCAAGACCATTCTTTGCGCAGTGGCTCTGGCGCTGGCCGCACCTGCCTCGCAGGCCGCTCTCCCTTCGGCCAAGCTGAAAGACCTGCAGGGCAAGACGGTTGATACGGCCGAGCTCAGCAACGACGGCAAGCCGATGATTGTCAGCTTCTTCGCCGGCTGGTGCAAGCCTTGCAAGCGCGAGCTGAACGCTATAAACGAATATTATGCCGAATGGCAGGAGGAGACGGGCGTGAAGCTCGTGGCCATATCGATAGACAAGGCTCAGGATGCCTCGAAAGTGAAGCCCATGGTCGACTCCGAAGGCTGGGAGTATGAGATTCTGCTCGACCCCAACAGCGACTTCATGCGCGCTATGGGCATTCAGCAGATTCCTCATCTGCTGATTATCGACGGCGACGGCAAAATCGTCGAGAGCCGTAGCGGCTACACCGATGGCTCCGAGGCCCACATAATTGAGAAACTTCGCGAAATCACCAAGTAAATGAACGCTTTGCGCCCAATGTTAGCGCTGGTGGCCGCCGTTGCCATGCCGGCGGTTGCCTCTGCCTTTGATTTCGGCGGCACCAATAACCCCGACCGCCGCGTCACCGTGCACGGTTCCGTGCAGGCCGACCTGCTGTTTCCCGAAGAAGATGCCGTGATAGGCACTGAAAAGTATAAGGAGAAGCTGCTTGGCAATGCTTATGCCAACGTAGGCCTGTTCAGTAACTTCATCGATGCGGGCCTGCGGGTGGAGTATCTCGAGCATCCGCTGCCCGGATTCGAGCCCGGATTCAAGGGCTGGGGCATCGGCAACTTCTACGTGACCGGCAAATATAAGGGCTTTCAGCTCACCGCGGGCGATATTTACGAGCAGTTCGGCAGCGGCCTGATTCTGCGCACCTACGAAGACCGTCCGCTCGGCATCGACAACTCCATTCGCGGCGGGCGCCTGAAAATCGACGCTCTGAACGGCTTCCGGTTCACCCTGCTGGGCGGCGTGCAGCGCAACTTCTGGGAATGGGACGTGAAGAGTCGCGTCTATGCCGGCGACGTTGAGTGGGATATGCAGGAGCATATCGGGGCTTTGAGCCGCCACAATATCGTGTGGACCCTGGGCGCGTCGTTCGTGACGAAACACGAGCGTTACGGCGCGGCCGACCGGGTGGTGGTGGCCGACGGCGATAAGCTCATGTATCTCAACCTGCCTGAGCGGGTAAACGCGTTCGACCTCCGCACCCACTTCTATAAGGGCAACTTTGACCTGCTGGCCGAAGTGGCGCTGAAGCATCCCGACCCGTCGAAAGACAATAACTACACCTTCCGCCACGGGTCGGCCGTGTTGCTCTCGGCCACGTACTCCAACAAGGGCTTCTCCGCCCAGGTGCAGGCCAAGCGCTCGGAGGATATGGCGTTTCGCTCGCAGCGCGATGCCGATAAGCTCAGCCTGTTTATCAACAGCATGCCGCCGTTTGCCTATCAGCACACCTATGCCCTGGCCGCCATGTATCCCTATGCCACGCAAAATGCGCCGGGCGAATGGGCATTCCAGGCCAACTTCTCATATAACTTCAAGCGCAACACCACATTCGGCGGCCGCTACGGCACCAAGCTGCGCCTGAACATGAGCTACATACGCGGCATTGACCGCGAGGGCGACTGGTCAGTGCCCAATCAGGACCTTTTCGGCACCGACGGGCAGAAGACCAACTTCTTCGGCACGGGCCCCCTTTACTATCAGGACCTCAACCTGCAGCTCGACAAGAAGTTCTCGCGCGTGTTCTCGCTCAACGCCATGTATATGTTTCAGCGCTATAATCAAACGGTGCTCGAAGGGCATGGCGGCACGATCAACGCCCACATCGGAGTGGCCGAGGGTAAGTTCCGCCTGTCGAAAAAGGTGACGCTGCGCACCGAGGTGCAGTATCTCGGCACCAGGCAGGATAAGGGCGACTGGCTCTACGGCATGGCCGAAGTTTCGATTCTGCCTTATATAATGGTGGGCGCGAGCGACCAGTGGAACGTCGGCAACCCCAACGGCGACAAGACCCACTACTATATGTTTAACGTCACCGGCAATTACCGCAACAACCGGCTGATGATTGGTTATGGCCGCACCCGCGCCGGCATTAACTGTTCGGGCGGAGTTTGCCGCTACGTGCCGGCAACGCGTGGCTTCCAGATTGTCTATAACTACAATTTCTAAAGCATCTAAAAGCATACACTCTCCTAATTAGAATATGATAAAGAAACTTGCACTTATCTCTTTCCTGGCGGTGGCTCTGGCCGGCTGCGAGGAGAAGATTGACCTTGATGAGCGCTATAAGCCCATGCCCGAAACCGGAGCGCCGGTGCGCACGGTGCTTATCGAGGAATATACCGGCGTGTTCTGCCCCAACTGTCCGACCGGCCACGATGTGCTCGAACAGATTGAGGGTTATTACAACACTCCGGCCAATCTTGAGGCCGGAGTAGGCGTGATAGCCGTTGGCATCCACATTCCGGCATTCGGCGACCCCGTTGCCGAAGGGGGCTACGTGGCTCCTGAGGCTGCGAGCCTATCAAAGAACCAAAACTCCGCGCCGGCCGCCCGCATCAACCGCCGCACCGATGCTCTCGGCACCGACCGCTGGTTTGCCGAGGTGAACTCGCAGATAGTGCGCCGGTCGTCGGTGAGCCTGTCGGGCGTGGAGGCTGAGCTCAGCGGCAACACTCTGGCCGTGAGCGGCAGCGTGATGTCTGACGTGACCATTGGCAATGCCGCTCTTAACGTGTGGGTGGTCGAGGATGGTATCGTTGACTGGCAGGCGCAGCCCGACGGCAGCTACAAGGAAAACTACGTGCATCATGCCGTTTATCGCGCCTCGCTGACCGGCCTCCGCGGCCGCGCCCTGGAGCTTGACCGCAATGAGGCTACGCCGTTCACCGTCACCGGGTTCCCGGTAAGCGACGGGTGGAACACCGCGAACCTGCGCGTGGTGGTGTTTATCGACACCCCCGAAGGCGGAGTGCTCAATGCGGCTCAGGCGCCGGTTAAGATTTCTGAATAATAACTAAAAACATCAGATAATTGCTTATGAAAAAGCTTTTTACTTCATTAACCCTGTTTGGCGCCGCAGTTTTCGGCGTTTCGGCTCAGAATTTCACCGTTACGGGTGTGGACGACGTGGCCTATGCCGACGGCGACGTGGTCAACGTCGGTTACACCCCGTCAGTCGTCCCCGGCCGCTACAACTGGGACCCGGAGCTGGTTGTTCACGTGAACCAGGCCACTTCGGCCATCACCGGCAACTCCAAGTTCACGGTTTCCGTATCTGCCAACGTTGACGGCAAGATTCAGTTCTGCGGTCTTGACGGTCAGTGCCAGATGGTCACCACGGCCGGCGTTTCAAAAACCGGCTCTTACATGGCCGGCAGCTTCATTCCGCTGATTATCGACATCGCCAACGAGCGTCAGATGCCCGCAGAGCCCTACGTGGCAAAAGTCACCGTTACCGACGGCGTGGAGACAGTGAACCTGACCGTCAGCTTCAACCCCGAGCCTCAGGCCGGGCTTGCCACTGCCGAAGTGGCCGGCAGCAGCATCCGCGTTTCGAACCGCACGCTGCACTATACGGTCGACGGCACCGAAGGCCTCACGCTGTATAATATAAGCGGACGGTCGGTAGTGAACCGCACCGTAAGCGGCACGGGTTCAATCAACCTCAGCGGAGTGCCTGCCGGCATCTACGTTTACCGCTTCGGCGCCCTCACCGGCAAGGTGCTCGTGCGCTAAAATTAATTATCAATTATAAATTATGAATTATCAATTGAGCCATAATTTATAATTGATAATTCTTATAAATTCTCCTTAAATCAATCATGAAAATCAGATTTCTTTCTGCAATCGTGGCTTGCTGCGCGCTGACGGCAACGGCAGCGGCTCCGCGAATCAACCTCACTCCGCAGCCCAAGGAAATTACCGTCGGCTCGGGTGAACTGGCCCTGCCCCGGTCGTTCGCCATCGGCCACGCCGCTCTGCCTGCCGACATGCAGGCCGAAGTGGGCAAGTTTATCGCCAGGTTCGGCACCGCCACCGGCATTTCCGTGACCGAAGGCGCGTCGGGCCTCTTTACCGTGGCCGTCAATCCTGAGATAGCCGAAGAGGGCTACACCCTGTCGGTGACCCCCGACGGAGTGGCCATCGAGGCCTCCACCGCCGCCGGCCTCTACTATGCGTTCACCACGGTGATGAAAGTGATGCCCGAAAACGTGGTTCTCGGCAAATATGCTCCCGGCGACTACTCGCTGCCGGTAATGACCATCAACGACGAGCCCCGCTATCCCTGGCGCGGCATGGAGATTGACGTGGCCCGTCACTTCTTCACTATCGACCAGATGAAGAAGATGATAGACATCATGGCCGTTTACAAGATGAACCGCCTGCACTGGCATCTGACCGACGACCAGGGCTGGCGCCTGGAGATGCCCAAGTATCCCAAGCTCACCACCGAGGCCGCCGCGCCGAAGAACGCCTACTGGTGGGATTTCGACAACCACGTGTCGTTCCTCACCAACGAGATGTATGGCCCGCTCTTCTACACCGTCGACGAGATGAAGGAGCTGGTGGCCTACGCCAAGGAACGCCACATAGAGGTGTGTCCGGAAGTTGACCTGCCTGGCCATATGCAGTGCGCCATAGCCGCCTATCCCGAATTCTCAACTACCCCCGACGGCGAGCATCAGGTGCGCTACTGGCCCGGAGTGTCGACCGACGTGCTCGACATAAGCAATCCCGCCGTGGTGCAGTTCACCAAAGATATCATTGACCAGCTGGTGGAGATATTCCCCTACGAGTATATCCATATTGGCGGCGACGAGTGCCCCACGGGCGCCTGGGCCGCCAGCGCGTCGTGTCAGGCCTTTAAAAAGGAATACGGCCTGAAGTCAGACCGTGCCCTTCAGAACTGGCTGGTCAAGGAGCTGGCCGATTATTCGCGTCAGCACGACCGCAAGCTCATTGCCTGGAATGAAATCATCACCACCGACGGTGCCGACAAGAAAATGGCCAAGGAGGCCGACATACTGATTTATGCCTGGCTCAACGCCGGCGCGGCCGACAATCCCTCGAAGCAGGCCGCCGCTCTGGGCCTGCGCTCGGTGTGGTGCTCGACCAGCCACTATTATCTCGACTATCCGCAGTGGAGCGGCTCGTCCGAACCCAAGTCGATGGGGTCGACCATCACCCTTGAGCGCGTCTACAACGCCAAGCCCGACTATGATGCGAAACATAAGGACCTCTATTATGGCGTGAACTGCAACCTTTGGACCGAATATGTTTGCGAGCCCGCCCACCTGGAGTATAACGCCCTGCCGCGCATGATCGCGGTGGCCGAAACCGGTTGGACTCCTGACTCGAAAAAGGATTTCGAAGACTTCAAGGCACGCTTCAACGCCGACACCAAGATGCTCGACCTGGGCAACTACACCTATGGCCGCCATTATGTCGACGCTCAGAACGATGACTCAAAGGTGATGCCCGAAAGCGGCAAATACTACCGGCTTATCACCCAGGCCTCGGCCGATGCGAACCGCAAGGACCGCTGCATCGAGCTGGTTCACTCCGGCTGCTCGCTCATAGGCGGGAAGAATGCCACGGTGGGCCGCCTCTGGACCAATACTCAGGTCGCCGAAGGCTCTGACCACTACGACTGGCAATACTGGACGTTCGAGGCCGATCCCGCGGGCTCGGGGCTCTATGCCATGGTTAACCGCATGGCCCCCGAAGGCTCTGTAAGCCCGGCCATGAAAGGCAGCAGCGTCGATGCCCGTTGGGACTACGATAATGCCGCCAAGCACTATGAGTTCGTGGTCGGCGACTATTATGGCGACGCCCCTCTGGGCCATACCTACTCGATTCGCTCAAACCGCGGCTCTGACTGGTATCTCAACTGCGCCCAGGCGGGCGCCAACCTCACCGTGAATAACTGGAGCGCCCCCGACGACGGCAACGGCGGCATCTGGCTCTTTGCCCTCGAGGGCGCCACCGAGGCCGTTGATGCCGGCCCGGCGTTCACCGCGCTCACCTCGGGTACCTATGCCTTTGTCAACGCTGCCGGCCGCGGTTTGCTCGGCATTGCCGGCGGCGAGCTCGCCACCGAACCCGACCGCGGCTATGGCGCTGTGGCCTGGACGGTCAGCGCCGGCGCATATGATGCGGCTACCAACACCCAGCCCCTCACGCTGCAAAACGCCGTTACCGGTCAGTATCTCGCCGGGCTCTCCGAAACTGCAATCAGCACCACTCAGGGCATCGGATTCCAGGATGTGTATGCCGACAATGGCGGCTATGACGTGATTCTCACCGACGATGCATCGAAGGCGGCCGTAGTCACCCTGGCCTGCTCGGCCGAGGGGAGTGCCGACTTCTTCCTGTCGGTCAACGGCAAACGCCTCTTTGCGTTCGGCCCGAACTCGATAATCGAGCCCAACGGCGTCAATGCCCGCGCAAACGCTCCGGCCAAGCAGGGCGCAACGTGGAGCATAGCCCCCGTTGCCAAGCATATACGCGTAATCGCGCAGTGCGACGGCAAGCCCGTGGGCACCTTCTACCGCTTTGAACTCAAGGGCGAGGAGCCTGCCGACACCCATCTGCCCGCCGCTGCTCCCTACGACGATTACGAGATTGAATCGCTCACCGAAGAGCAGCCCGACGGCGGTTTCACGGTGATTTACGCCAACCTGAAGCGCATAACCGATACTGCCATATACCGCTGCCTCACCACCGACGGAGTGCTGTGGGAAGAGGTCATGACCAAGGTGCCTGCCTCGGGCGGCTTCACCGCTCAGGCCCCGGCATTGCCCTACATGACCTTCAGCAGCCTCGAGTCTACCGATGACCCCCTGGTATTCAACGCCTACTACACCACCGAGGCCTACATGGGCATCGGGCAGGTGGGTCCGGCCGTGACCGAGGTGCAGGAGGGCATTGTCTATGCCATCCGCGACGTACATTCAACGCGCGATGCCTATCGCTGCGCCACCTCAGGCGGCTACGTCAACGGCGCCAAGAACGGCACCGGTCTCAGCCCGATGTTCACCTGGATTCTCGAAGCCAATAAGTCGAAATTTAACGTGAAGAATGTTGCCACCGGAACTTATGTGCAGGCCCTCAGCCGCTCTCAGCCGGGCAAGCTCGGCACCAAGGCCTATGGCTTCACCTTCACCTACGATACCGACCACTGGAACATCAAGGGAGCCAACGGCATGTATTGGGATGGCGAAGATGACCTCGATATGGTGGGCTGGGATGGCGGCACCGGTCACCCTCACCAGATCTACACCATTGCCAAGGCCGATCCCTTCTTCAAAATCGATATCACCGAGGTGAATGCCGACGGGGAGACCATCGGTTCGCGTTCGGTGTTTGTCAAGGCCGGCGCCAGCTATCTGTTTGCCGCCGCCTCACACCCCGGCATGGTAATCACCGGAGTGACCGGCAACGAAGGGCTCGACGCAATATATTCCAACAAACAGATTACCGTGAGCTACGCTGCCGACGATAGCGGCATAAACGAGATTCACTCCGACCAGCGCCCTGCGGCCGATGGAATCTATGACCTCTCGGGCCGGCGCCTCAGCAAGGTAGGCCGCCCCGGCATCTACATCATCAACGGCCAGAAGACTCTCGTCCGCTGATTATAACCTACCGACCTCATACATCAGCCCCGGGTCAGCGATATCGCGCTGCCCGGGGCTGATTGATTATTCGGGAATGGGGGGAGAGGGGGAGGTTATTTCATCAGGTTGGCGAGGACGGTGTAGAAGTCGGGGTCTTCGCCGATGGTGATGTTGCGGATAACGCCTTTGGGGTCGATGATGAGCTTGGTGGGGAAGCCCTGGATGTTGTAGTCTTTAAGGATGCGGTTTTCAGACTCGGGGTCGTTCCAGAGGTTGAGCCAGGGGAGTTCGTATTTTGCGATGGCTTCTTTCCAGGCGTCGAGCTTGTCGCCGCAGGCCACTCCGACAAACGTCACCTTACGGTTGTATTTGGCATAGTTTTCTTTCATCTGGGGGAAGCCTTTTACGCACCAGCCGCACCATGAGCCCCAGAAGTCGAGCACAATCCATTTGCCCTGGAGCGAGCTGAGGGATACTTCTTTGCCTTCGGTGTCGGGCAGGGTGAAGTCGGGGGCTTTGGAGCCAACGGTGAGTTCCTTGCCGAGAGAGGCAAACGTGGTTACCACGGTGAGGAGGAGAAGGGTTGCAAGTTTTTTCATAATTTTAAAAAATATAAGGGATTATTGATTTCTGGGTGAGGGGGCCGAATTCGCGCTGATAGCGGCCGTTGATTTTGCGGGCGCGCGGGGCAAGGTTGGCGAACGTCCATAGGGCGAATACCGCGCCGGCCCAGCTCCAGGTGAGTATGGCAAATCCGACCCATTCGGTGAATTCGCCGAGGTAGTTGGCTGAGGTTACGTAGCGGAACATGCCGCCCCGGGGCAGGTAGTGGCGGGTGTCGCCCGGCTTGCGCAGGTGGCGTATGATGCTGTCGCTGCGCAGGTTGGTGTACATGCCCCAGGCAAATATGGCCGTGCCGATGATGAACTGCGGGGAGAGAAGCCATGAGTCGGGATAGCGGGTGGGCGCGCTGACGTAGAATATCCAGCCGCCTTGCATCAGGGCGTTGAGCGAGTTGAACGTCATGCCCATGAGCATTATGAGCAGGGGCATGCGGCTCTTGCCTTTCATCATCAGCGGAAAGATAAATGAGCGCTGAAAGTAGTGGAGCTCGAAGATTAGACACATCACCACGGGCGCTGCCTCGGCGCGGCGCGGCGACGAGAACCACAGTATGAGCATGATGATGAATACCGGAGCCTCCATGAGTATCCAGCCGAGCTTGTTGTTGACCGCCGGCCCCCATTTAGGGGTGTAGGCTATGCCGTAGCCGGCCTCGACCTTGAGCAGCGCGATGAACACCACCACGGCAGTGGCGGCCATTATCCACAGGAAGAGATTGAAATTCTCGGGGTTGAATAGTGCCGGTTCCATGCCGTCAAAGGTACGAAAATTTTTTGAAAGTGGAAAGGGGGGAGTGGAGGGTGGAGAGTGGAGAGTGGA
>CAYUFQ010000061.1:0-9142 GCA_964444045.1 uncultured Bacteroides sp. | reverse complement strand
CCTGCGTGACAGGCAGGTATTCTAACCAGCTGAACTACCACACCGTTTTTGGTTTCTTTTGTTTGAGTCACCGCTGTGACCCGTTTGCGAGTGCAAAGTTCGGAAGTTTTTTTGAACTGTGCAAATATTTTTGGAAAAATTTTATAAAAAAATTTCGTCTTTTGAGGCACACTATTGATTTACAGGGCGTTCTCCCCACAATAATTTTGCACGCAGAGTGGCGGCAAAATGATGCCCGGGGCGTTGGGCCACCATTATCTTGAACGGGGCCGTGTGGATTTCAATAGCGGTTGAGTCGGGCATGGAGTGCGACCTGCCGTCGAGGCTCAGCATGAAAGCACCGGCGCGGGCGCTCACGCGAAGGCTTATCCGCGAGTCGCCGCCCACTACCAGCGGGCGCATGGCCAGCAGGTGCGGCGCCACTGGCGAAATCACCAGGGCATTGACCGACGGCTCCAGAATCGGGCCGCCGACGCTAAGGCTATAGCCGGTGGAGCCGGTGGGAGTGCTGATTACCAGTCCGTCGGCCTGATAGGTGGTAAGCGGTCGGCCGTTTACTTCGGCATGGACCGAAATCATCGATGCCGAGTCGGTCTTCAGCAGGGCCACGTCGTTGAGCGCATAGGGGGGGCATCCGTCGGGCAGGGGAGTGGAGCTGCTTACCTGAAGCAGCGAGCGGGGCTCGGTGCGCAGGCTCCTTATATAAGATGTGTCGGCCTGGAGCAGCTCTTCGGGAGTCATGTCGGCGAGGAAGCCGAGATGGCCGGCGTTGACCCCGAGAATGGGCACTTGCGAGGCTCCGATCCATTGCGCCGTGCGCAGAAACGTGCCGTCGCCGCCGAGCGATATGGCCATGTCGGCATGGATTTCCGAGCCCGGGGTGGCCGCCGATATGCCTTGCGGTGCCATGTCCGTGGGGTAAAGCGAGTTAAACAGCGGCTCTGAAATCTGCAGGCCGTCAGATGCCAGGCGGCGTATCTTGTCTAAAATAAGGTCGGAATCGGCCAGGCTGCCGACACTGCGTCGCGAGCCGTGAAGAAATATTTTCATATCTCGAGAATGTGGGTGAGTTCGGCGGCGCGGCGGCGCAGCGTGTCGTCGATTTTCGCATCGCCGTCGGGGGCTAAGCCGTCGATGGCCACCACCTCGAATCCATATCGCTCAAGCGAGCGGGCGGTCGAGGCGCCGTTGCGGTGATTGGTGCGCAGCTCTATCGTGATGCGTCCGTCGTCGAGCCTGCGGTCAGTTACGTTGAGGTTGAGCAGATGCGCGTCGCTGTCTTCAACCGCACGGGCCAGCGCCGACGCGCTGAAGTCGTTGGGCCGGCAGGCCACAACCAGCATCGATGCCTCCTCGAGCGGCGGCATCAGATGGTCAAACCGGCTGATGGAATCAAGCGATTTTGCGGTCAAAATGTCATTTTCTGCGGTCAAATTTTTTCCTTTCTCAATTATTGTGTAAATTTGTGGTGTTTTTTAGACATAACAAACAGCGTGCCAATTTTGATTTTGGCATATGCAAAGATAAGAAAATTTCTTGATACTGACAAATGACACAGCTGAGTGTAAATGTTAACAAGATAGCAACCCTGCGCAATGCGCGCGGCGAGAACCGGCCCGATCTGCTTGAAGTGGCGCTTGACTGCGAGCGCTTCGGCGCGCAGGGCATCACCGTCCATCCCCGCCCCGACGAGCGCCACATCACCCGCAAGGATGTGCTGGCGTTGCGGCCGGCGCTCCGCACCGAGTTCAACATAGAGGGCTATCCGTCGAAGGAGTTTCTCGACCTGGTTATCCGCGTCAGGCCCGAGCAGGTAACTCTGGTGCCCGATGCGCCCGATGCCGTTACCTCGAGCGCCGGGTGGAATGTTGAGGCCAACATGGATTTCCTTACCGAAGTGGTTGACCGGCTGCGCGAGGGCGGCATCCGCTCCAGCATATTCGTCGACCCCGATCCGGCGCAGGTGATTGCCGCCGCCAAGTGTGGCGCCGACAGGGTGGAGCTCTACACCAAGCCCTATGCCGACCGATATCCGGTCAATCCCGAAGCTGCCGTAGCCCCTTATGTCGAGGCCTCGCGTCAGGCCAAGCGCTGCGGCCTGGGATGCAATGCCGGCCATGACCTCAGCCTCGGGAATCTCCGCTACTTCGCCGAGAACGTCAGCCACCTCAACGAGGTCAGCATAGGCCATGCCCTGATATGCGATGCCCTTTACCTTGGCCTTGAGGAAACCATCCGCCGATATCGTAATGAACTGAAAATTAAAAACTAAAGAAATACAATCAGATTATGCAAGACCTTTCAATGTGGGATTTGTGCCTTCAGGGCGGATTCATAATGATTCCCCTCGCCTTGCTGGCGATAATATGCGTTTATATCTTCATAGAGCGCCTGATGGTGCTCCACCGCGCAAACCGGCAAGACCCCAACTTCATGCGCCGCATCAAGGATTATATCCACGAGGGCGAGATTGAGAGCGCGCTCAACCTGTGCAAGAACACCAACAGCGCCTACAGCTCGATGATTGCCAAAGGCATAAGCCGCATTGGCCGCCCTATGCAAGATGTGCTGGTGACGATTGAAAACATGGGCAATCTCGAGATTTCGCGTCTTGGCAAGGGGCTGCCCTGGCTTGCCACCACCGCCGCCGGAGCGCCGATGCTCGGCTTCCTCGGCACGGTAGTGGGCATGGTACAGGCCTTTCATGCAATGGCTGCTGCCGGTACGGCCGCCAATCTGGCCACTTTTGCCGACGGCATATACACGGCGCTGGTAACTACCGTGGCCGGTCTGATTGTAGGCGTTATAGCCATGTTCGCCTATAACTATCTGGTGTCGCGCATCAATGCAGTTATGACCAAACTCGAGGGCAACACCATGGAGTTCATGGATATGCTCAACGAACCGGCTTGATTCGCTTATGGCACTGAAGAAGCAATTCGATATGTCGGCCACCTTCTCCATGGCCTCGATGACCGACGTTATTTTCCTGCTCCTCATCTTTTTCATGGTGACGAGCACGTTCGTGTTTCCGAACGCTCTGGAGGTGAATCTGCCCGAAAGCTCCTCGCAGACCACCCTCAAGCCCTCGGCGCGGATTTATGTGGATGCCGACGGCCGCACGGCCACCATGTTCGGCGACGAGCCCGAGTGGCAGCTCCTCGATGACGACGCGCAGCTGCAGACCTTTCTGCAAGTGGTGCGTCAGCAGGCCGAAGGCGATGACGAATCAGCCGCTGCCGCAGCTACCTTCGTGGGCCTTTATGCCGATAAGGAGGTGCCGTATGGCCGAATAGTTGAAATTTTAAATCTCGGGGCGCAATGCGACGTCCGCGTGGTACTGGCCACTACGGCGCCTGCCGAAACCCCCGACGTGGTGGTAACTGCCGATGGAGAATAAACGCGAACGGATTGTTGCCGCAGCGCTCACTGCGGTGCTTGCCTCGGGAGTTGCCATAGTGCTTGCCTTCACCGAAATGTCGGCGTCGGCCCTCAACAGCGCGAGGTTGACTGACGAAGGTGACGAAGAGGTGTTTTTTGCCGATATCGAGCTGCCCGAGCCGCCGCCAACGTCATATTATCCCACCGAGCAGATTGACGGCAATCCGGCATCGTCGGCGGCTGCCGAGACCGGCGGAGTCGACATGACCGACATGGGGCAGTCGGGCGCCGAACCTGATTTAGTGGCCGTAAACACTCCGCAGCCTGAAAACCAGCAGGTGAGCAAGCCGGAGGAACCGGTGGCCGAAGCCGCTCCCGAAGAAAGCGAGGAGGATGAGTTGCGCAAGTCGCGGCTCAACCGCGTGCCGGGCGCCAAAACGTTTACCAAGACTCCCGAGTCGGAATCGGCCGCGGGCCAGTCCACCACCGGCAAAGCCGCCGAGGGCATCAACGTGAGCGAGGATGGGCTGGGCCTTGACGGTCGCGAGCTTATCGGAAGGACCGACCCCGAATATAAGTCGGCTACTGACCTCCATGGTTGGGTGAAGGTAAAAATCACGGTCGACGCTTCCGGCTCTGTAACCAAGGCCGATGTGAAGAGTACATCGGGTTTCGGTGCGGAAGAGACAAGAATCAGAGACGCTTTTCTCCAAGCGTCAATGCTCCTTAAATATAAGTCAGCCCCAACCAAGCCTATCCAAACGGGCGTGATTACCTGGAAAATATCTCCGAAACGATAATGTCGGCGCTAATTCAGGATCCAACGTTGATTTTCTTTGTGGTGCTCGCCATAATCCTGTTGGCGCCACTGCTGCTCAACCGCCTGAAGATACCGCATATTATCGGCATGATAGTGGCCGGCGTGTGTGTCGGCCCTTATGGCTTTCATCTGCTCGACTACGATGCCTCGTTCAAGATTTTCGGACAGGTGGGGCTGCTCTACCTGATGTTTCTTGCCGCGATAGAGATTGACCTGTTTCATCTGCAGCGCAATCTGCGGCGCGGCATGACCTTCGGCCTGCTCACTCTGATTATTCCGCTTGTGGGCGGCTACTTCTCGGCCATATATATCCTGCAGACCGATAGAGTCACGGCGCTGCTCCTGGCGTCGATGTATGCCTCTCATACTTTGATTTCCTACCCGGTGGCCGTCAGATTCGGCATCACCAAGGCCCCGGCCGTGCTGATGGCCATTGTCGGCACCATAGTGGCCGTTATCGGCGCGCTGCTCGTGCTGGCCACCGCCGTCAACGTTCACACCCACGGCACTTTCTCCTGGCTCGAGATTCTGCTCCTTCTGGGCAAGCTGCTGGCTTTCTGTGGCGGCATATTGATTGCCTACCGCGTGCTGGCGCGCTGGTTCCTGCGCAGTTTCACCGACAGGGTGATGCAGTTCGTGTTTATTCTCGCGCTGGTTTTCTTCGCCGCATGGCTCGCGCGAGCCATAGGGCTCGAGGCGGTGCTCGGCGCGTTTTTTGCCGGCCTGGTGCTTAACCGCTTCGTGCCCAACACGTCGCCTCTTATGTCGCGCCTTGAGTTCGTGGGCAATGCGCTCTTCATTCCCTACTTCCTTATCGGAGTGGGCATGATGATCGACGTGCGCGTGGTCGCTTCCGTGCCAACTCTGAAAATGGCCGGGATAATGCTTGCCGTGGCTCTCGTCACCAAGTGGCTGCCCGCCTTCATTTCCGCCAAAGCCTACCGGATGGGGCGCGACGGCTGTCATGTGATGTTCGGCCTCACCACGGCTCACACGGCAGTGGCGCTGGCCGTGGTGTCGATTGGTTACGACTTCGGCCTGCTCGACACCTCGATGCTCAACGGCACCGTGCTGATGATTCTGATTACCTGCGCCATAGCCCCGATGGCCACTTCGGGTGCCGCTGGCCGCATAAAAATAGCCATGCTCGAGAATTCAACGGGAGCCGAACCCAAAGGTCCCGACAATACTCTCGTGCCGGTAGATAATCCCGTCACTGCCCTGGCCCTGATGGAACTGGCCATGCTGATACACCCCGGCGGCCGCTCGGAGAGCAATCTGATGACCGTCCACGTGCGCACGTCGAATTCGCCGTCGGCGCGTGCGCTGAGCGATGCGTCGCTCAAACTGGCGTGTGAGGCCTCGGCCACGGTCGACATCCCTGTCACGGCCATCGAGCGGTTCGACTCCGACGTCACCGCCGGCCTGCTGAACATCATCAATGAGCGCGACGTGAACTGCATTGTGATGGGGCTGCACCGGCGCATAACTCTGGCCGACACCTTCTTCGGCCCTAAGATGACTCACCTGCTGGCGTCGAGCCACCGCATGTTCCTGATATGCCGCTTCTTCAATCCGGTCAACACCTTGCGCCGGCTGGTGGTGTTCGTGCCGCCTAAGGCCGAGTTCGAGAGCGGATTCAGCCTGTGGGTGACCACGCTCGGCCGCCTGGCGCAGAATCTCGGATGTAAAACAGTGTTTATCTGCCGCCCTCAGATTCAGCGCATCATCGGCGGCCTGCTCGCCCACGAGCATATCGACATCCGCCAGGAATTCAGGCCCATGGAGGAGTGGGATGATTTCCTGCTCCTTTCGAACAATATTCTCGATGATGATTTGCTGACGGTCGTGTCGGCCCGTCCCGGCTCAATCAGCTTCAGCAGCGACATTCAGGAGATGGATACTTTTCTCCAGAAATACTTCACCCGCGCTAACCTGCTTGTGATATTCCCCGAACAGAGCGGCCGAAATGAAGACGCCATGTCGTTCATCGCGCCCACGGTAACCGAGCCGATGCCCTCGCCGAGATGGTGGCGCCGTATGGCCTCGGGGTTCATGAGCCGTTCGCGCCGTAAAAATTAACAGCTTTCCAATCGCCATGCACATATTATTTAAGGATATAGAAAAATATCGGGTCAACCTGATGCCGTTGACCCTCACGCGTCCCACGGCCATGTTGCCTGCCGGCATTATCGACACTATCGCCGGCCGCTGGCTGCGGCTTCTGCCGGGCTCTACCGCGGGTTTTGACACCGCCGGCTATCTTTCGGCCAAATATCCGGCCGGCGGCGGGGCCGACCTGATGGTGGCCGGCCATGTGGTGCCCACGGCCGAACTTGCCGCGCGCGCCTCCGCCCTGACTCCGGGGCAGTGGATTGTCGATGCCGGCGGCGAGTGCATAGTCAGCCGCGGGGAGGTTGCTGATTCCGCTCCCGTGGCAACCTTCAGCCCCGTTGAATATCGCGCGTTGACTGATATCTTCCGCTCCAGCAAGCAGCTGATTGAGGCCGACTTCGCTCTGCTCACCGCGGGCCGCCGTTCGGCTCCGCTGCCTGAAAGCTGCACTCTCATCGGCCCGGCCGACCGCCTTTTCATCGAAGAGGGCGCCGAAGTGGAGGGAGTGATGATCAACACTAAGACTGGGCCGGTGTATATCGGCCGGGGTTCTGACGTGCAGGAGTGCGTGGCTTTGCGCGGGCCGGTGGCAATAGGCCGCGAATGTCGTGTAAGAGCCGGCGCGCGGCTGCTTCCGGGCACTAATCTGGGCAACTCCACCCGAGTTGGCGGCGAAATCAGCAACACGGTGTTTCTCGGCTATGCCAATAAGCAGCACGATGGCTTTCTCGGCGACGCCGTCATTGGCATGTGGACCAACATCGGCGCCGAATGCGTAGCCTCCAATCTCAAGAACGACTACTCCGAAATCCGTCTGTGGAACTACGGCTCGCGCCGCTTCGAGCGCACAGGCCTGCAATTCTGCGGCCTTATCATGGGCGACCACACAAAGGTGGCCATCGGCACTACGTTCAACACGGCCACGGTGGTCGGAGTGGCCTGCAACATCCATGGCCACGGCTTTCCGCGCAATTTCATGCCGTCGTTCTCATATGGCGGCGCGCAGGGCGTCAGCCGCCAGTCGCTCAATAAGGTTATCGCCACCGAAACCATAGTCATGAGCCATCGCAACGTGGCCATTTCGCCCGAAGATATCGCTATTCTGACACATCTTTACAGCAATCACGATGCTTGATTATATTCACGGAGCGCTTACACGCGTGAATCCCGCCGAAGCGGTGGTCGAGGCCGGAGGGCTCGGCTATCTCATCAATATATCGGTCAACACCTACTCTGCCATTCAGGCCATGCATGAGGACGTGAAGCTGCTTGTGCACGAGGTGATTCGCGAAGACACCCACGACCTTTACGGCTTTTTTGCCGAAGAGGAGCGGATTCTGTTCCGCCTGCTCATAGGGGTGAGCGGCGTCGGACCCAACACGGCCCGCATCATCCTGTCGTCGCTCAGCCCGTCGCAGCTCAGGGCATGCATAGTGGCCAACGATGCCGATAAACTTAAGGCGGTGAAAGGCATAGGGCTGAAAACGGCCCAGCGCATAATAGTAGACCTCAAGGATAAGATTGCATCGGCTGAAATGACCGCCATGCTTGGCTCTCTATCCGACGATGGCTCCGCTCCCCTTAACTCCGAAGTGCGCGAGGAGGCTCTGGCCGCGCTCGTGATGCTCGGATATCAGAAGGCGCAGGCCCGCAAGGCGCTTCTGAAGGTATATGCCGACAATCCGGCCGCCACTGTGGAATACGCTATAAAGCGCGCTTTGTCAATGCTTTAATCTGGGCCTCAGCCTATATAGCGGCGTGGCGTCATAGCGGGGCAGCACGATAAGCTGCAGGTCGCTGAGGTGTTCGCGCATGCCGTCGCCCACGGTAAGCCCCGGATGGGCCGCGGTGAGCGCGTTGCGGTGAGCGTTGAAGGCAATCTCGGGGCGGTTGTTGTCGTTGCTCAGATGGCACAGGAAAACGTGTGAGAGCTGCGGCTGGCGCACCTTGGCCACGAAGTCGGCCGATACGGTGTTGTCGAGATGCCCCTCAGCCGCCACTATGCGGGCTTTCAGATGGTCGTGATAAGTCCCCTCCATCAGCATCTTGAGGTCATAGTTGCTCTCTATCACCATAAAGTTGACGCTGCTCATGTAGTGCTCCACCCTGTCGGTGATGCAGCCCAGATCGGTGGCTATGGCCATGGTGGCGGCGCCGTGGCGAATATGGAAGCCGCAGTTGTCGGTGCCGTCGTGGCTCACCTCGAACGGGGTTATCACGAAATTGCCGATGGCAAATTCATGCTCTTTGTAGATGGCCCGGTGATAGTCGCGTATGCGGCGCGAAATGGAGTGCCGGCGCAAAATCCCGTTCAGCATCTTCGGGGTGCAGTACACCAGCATGTGGCGGAAATTGCGCAGAAAAGTGTAGACGAATCTGACGTGGTCGCCATGATCGTGGGTAAGGATTATTCCCCTCACCTTGGTCATGGGTATGCCTTTGTCCTTAAGCGCGTTTTCAACGGATGTAGGGTCAACTCCGGCATCAATCAGAAAGCCGCCGTTGCGGTCGCCCGCATATGCGCAGTTGCCGCTCGAGCCGCTGCCGAAGCTCATGAACAGCATCGAGTCGCCGTCGTTGTCGGGCACCACGAGCGGCTCGAGCAGAGGCGTCTCTGCCGGCACCACGGTTTCTCCCAGCATCTCGTCGGTGAAGAGGCCCGGAGAGTCGAATTGCACGGATTTGCTCGGTTTGCGCGGTGACATCAGCTGAACAGAAGGAATATGGTGGGTTTCTTATTGTAGTCGTATTGCTCGCGGCTCCACCGGCTCAGAGGGAGGGTGCGGATCGATTGCGCCTCGCCGGTAATCTCCGAGGCCACGCACA
>CAYUFQ010000060.1:0-9329 GCA_964444045.1 uncultured Bacteroides sp. | reverse complement strand
AAGACTTCGGCGCATTCGTGCAGTTCATGCCCAACCGCGACGGCCTGCTCCACATATCGGAGATTTCATGGGACCGTCTGCCCGACATGGAGGCCAGCGGCCTGAAAGAGGGCGACGAAGTGACCGTGAAACTCATCGAGGTCGACAAGAAAACCGGCAAATATCGCCTGAGCATGCGCGCCCTGCAGCCCAAGCCCGAAGGCTGGGTGGAGCGTCCGCGCGAACCCCGTCGCCCCCGTGGCGAAGGCGGTGACGGCGAACGCCGCGAACGCCGTGACCGCAACGACCGTGGCGACCGCCGCGACCGTGGCCCCCGCTCGCCCCGCCGCGAATAATCCCCACCGACACACCTCCACACTCAAATATCGTGCAGCGGCCGGCTCTCACAGAACCGGCCGCTCGCCTTTTCCTCTTTAACCGCCAACAGAGCAATGAGCACATCATTCTATATCCACATGGGCATAATCGTGACCCTGGCCGCCTTCAACCTGCAGCAGGCATATACGCAAAAGCCATCAAAAGGCCGCACATTGAGCCTATGGATAAACGGCTCGGCCATCGCACTGATAGCCATTGCCCTCACAATAGCACTGGTTACCGGGGGTTAAGCCCCGGCCCCCGACACTGTTAGTTTTTTTTCGGACGATGGATTTTTTTATTTTGGCGGGAAATGGCTAAATTTGCAGGCGTTATGGGCCGAGAGAAAAATATCGCAGTTGAGATTCTCAAGTTTTTTGCCGTGCTGTTGATTATCAACTCGCACGCCGACGTGATGTACCCGCGTTTTTCGGCACTGGCCACCGGCGGCGCCATAGGCGACTGTCTGTTTCTGTTCGTTTCGGGCTTCACCCTGTTTCTGTCGGCCCCGAGGCGCTTCGACAATTACTATAAGCGGCGCCTCAGGCGCATCTTCCCCTCGGTGGTGTGTGCCCTGGTGTTCATCAAGGCCGTCAGCCCGCAGGGGCGCACGCTGTCGGCCGTAGAGCTTGCCGGCGGCGAGTTCATTCTGGCCCTGCTCGTATATTATGCCGTTCTCTATCTGGTCAGACGCTATGCCCTCAGGCGCATCCCCCTTGTCATCGCCGCCGTTGCTGCCGCGAGCCTGGCCGTATACCTGCTTTTCTTTCCCTATAAATATGAAACGGGCGAGCGCGGCATGTATGGCATAACCACCCCCTATCGCTGGCTGCCATATTTCACATTCATGCTCACCGGCGCGTGGCTTGGCTGGCGCAAGGCGCAGGGCGTCGACAGGCGCGCTCCGCATCCGCTGCGCGATTTCGCGCTCATGGGCGTGTGCGTAGGCCTGTTCTACGGCATCCAGCTCGCGGCCAAACGTGTGCCGGCCATCGCCCCGTGGCAGATAGTCACCCTGCTGCCGCTCATGGGCACCGTCTACTATCTCTATCGCTTCGCCGAAGCGCCTTTATTCAGCCGCATAATGGCCCGCAGGCCGTGGCGCCCGGTCATACTCACAGTGGCCGGTCTATGCCTTGAGTCATATCTCATTCAACTGCCGCTCTTCACCGACTCGCTCAACTCAATCTGGCCCCTTAACCTGCTTGTTATCGCGGCTCTTATCCTGACGTGCAGCTACGTGGTGCGCTGCGCCGCCCGCCTGCTCGTCCAGACCATCTCGCCCGCCGACTACGACTGGCCCGCCATTTTCCGCCTCTACTGACTCTCCCCCCCACTCCACTTAGATAAAAATATGAATCGGCATTACAGGGCAGAAAGAGCTGTAATGCCGAATTTGTTTTTTGGGGGGAAGATGGGTCAGCGGGTGACGGCGGCGATGAGCTCGTCGCCGGAGATTTCGCCGACGTGGCGCCAGAGTTCCTCGCCATCGCGGTAGACGATGAAGGTGGGCACCGATTCGGCGCCGGCTTTATCGGCCGACGAGGGGTGTTGGTCGATGTCGAACTGATAGATGCGGGCCCTGTCGCCGATGAGTTCCTTGACCTCCTCAACTATCGGCATCATGCGCCGGCAGTGAGGGCACCAGGTGGCATAGAATTCAACGAGCGTGGTGCCCGGGCGGGTAATTACTTCTTCGTATGTCATAGCAAGTTAAAAGATAAAAGTTGTGTATGTGGGTTTTTTCTACAAACACACAACGCTGCCGGGGCGACGATTGTTCTATCGCTTATTGCGTTTTTTGATGGCGCAGCCGGGGCAGCCGGTCGGGTCGGAGCAGCCGCGGCAGGGGTCGTGGCGGCGGCTGATGCGGCGCGATATGGCCCGGGCTATGTAGAGCAGGCAGATGGCGAGGATTATCGCCACGGCAATCCATTGAATCATTTCGTAGGGGTGAGTTTGCTGACGGCCGTGCGGAGCCGGGCCGGGGTGAGGGTGTCGGGATATCGGTCGAAGGGCAGACGCAGGGCGCACCCTTCGCGGAAGCGCGAGCAGCCGTAGGCGGTGCGTCCTTTGAGCAGGTGGCCGCTGCCACACATGGGGCATGCTATCTCTTCGATTGACTTGATGCGCGGCTGCCGCGGGGCTTTGGGCCTGGGTTCTTTCGGGGCGGGCTTATCGTCGTCGATAACAATGCGGCGGTTGGAATTATCGGATAGCACTGCAAGCACTATCTGCGAAATCATCTGCTTGAGTTCTTCCATGAATTCAACCGGTGAGTAGTCACCGCGTTCGATGCGCCGCAGTTTGTTTTCCCACAAGCCCGTCAGCTTGGCGCTTTTGAGCAGCTCTTCCTTTATCAGGCCTATCAGGTCGATGCCGGCTTGAGTGGCCACGATGTTTTTGCGTTCGCGGGCAATGTATTTGCGGCGGAAAAGGGTCTCGATTATGGCGGCGCGGGTCGACGGGCGGCCGATGCCGTTTTCCTTCATGGCTTCGCGCAGCTCTTCGTCGTCGACAGTCCGTCCGGCGGTTTCCATGGCCCGGAGCAGCGTGCCCTCGGTGTAGGGCTTCGGGGGCTGGGTCTGTTTTTTCAGCAGCGAGGGTTCATGGGGGCCGCTTTCGCCCTGGACGAAGTCGGGCAGGATTTTTTCGTCAGAGTCGCTGTCGGCATCGGTCTGCTCGCGGGCAAACAGTTCGCGCCAGCCGGGCCGGGTGATTACCTTGCCGGTGGTTTTGAACTCCACGTCGTCGACCTGCGCCAGCACGGTGGTGGTGGAGAATTCGCAGTCGGGGTAGAAGGCCGCGATGAACCGCATCGCAATCAGGTGATACATCAGCTTTTCGTCGCCATAGAGCACCGATGGCGACTCGCCCGTGGGGATTATGGCGTGGTGGTCGGTCACCTTGGAGTTGTCGAACACCTTTTTGCTCTTGGGCAGGCGCGGGGCGGCCAGCAGCGGGGCTGTTTGCGGGGCATAGGGAGTCATGCGGCGCAGGATGTCGGGCACAGTGGCATAGACGTCGTCGGGCAGGTAGGTCGTGTCGACTCGCGGATAGGTGGTTACCTTCTTTTCGTAGAGGCTCTGTATGAGTCCGAGGGTATTGTCGGCAGTCCAGCCCCAGCGCTTGTTGCACTCCACCTGCAGCGAGGTGAGGTCGAAGAGCCTGGGGGGAGCCTCCCGGCCAGCCTTGCGGGTAACCGACGTGACGCGCAGCGGCAGCGACTTGATGCGCTCGAGAATGGGCGCGGCCTCGGCTTCGGCGCCAAACCGTCCTTTTGTGGCGTTGAACGTGGCGCCGCGATATAGGGTCTTCAGCTCCCAGAAGTCTTCGGGCCTGAAGTTCTGAATCTCGAGGTGGCGCTTCACTATCAGCGCCAGGGTGGGCGTCTGCACCCGGCCGATGCTCAACACGTTGCCTGGCTGGGAGTATTTGAGGGTGTAGAGGCGCGTGGCGTTCATGCCGAGCAGCCAGTCGCCGGCGGCGCGGCTCAGCCCTGCAAGGTAGAGGCTGCGGTAGTCAGACTCGGGTTTGAGCGCACTGAAGCCCTGGCGTATGGCCTCGTCGGTGAGCGACGAAGTCCATAGCCGCCTCACCGGCACCCGGCATCCGGCCAGCTGAAGCACCCAGCGCTGAATCAGTTCGCCCTCCTGCCCGGCGTCGCCGCAGTTTATCACTTCCGAGGCTTCGCCAACCAGATTCTTGATGCAGGCAAACTGCTTCTTTATGCCGTTGTCGTTTTTCAGCTTTATGGAGAAACGGTCGGGAATCATGGGCAGCGAGCCGAGGCTCCACCGCTTCCACAGGTCGGTGTAGTCGTGGGGCTCCTTGAGCTCGCAAAGGTGACCTATAGTCCAGGTCACCTTGTAGTCGCCGCCCTCATAATAGCCGTCGCGGCGCGTTGTCGCCCCGAGTATCTTGGCAATGACCTCGGCAACCTTTGGTTTCTCGGTGATGCAGAGAATCAAGGGTCAGGAGGGGTTGGGGGTGTTGAGGGCGGTTTTGGCTTCTTCCCAAAGGGCGTCGAGTTCGGCAAGGGTGAGGTCCTTGATGTTGCGGCCGCTCTCTTTCACCTTTTGCTCCAGATAGTTGAAGCGACGGGTGAACTTGCGGTTGGTGCGTTCAAGGGCGTTCTCGGGGTTGATGCCATAGAGGCGGGCGGCGTTTATCAGGGCAAAGAAGGCATCGCCCATCTCGGCCTCCATCGCATCGGCCTCTTTGGCCTGCGCCTCGGCCTCGAATTCGCTTATCTCTTCCTTCACTTTGTCCCACACCTGTTCGGGCGATTCCCAGTCGAAGCCCACGTGCGAGGCCTTTTCCTGAATGCGGAATGCCTTGACCAGGGCCGGCAGCGATGAGGGCACGCCGGCCAGCACCGTCTTGTTGCCCCCCTTCTCCTTGAGCTTGAGCTGCTCCCAGTTCTGCACCACCGTTTCGGCATCGTCGGCCTTTACCTGGCCGAACACGTGGGGGTGGCGATAGATGAGCTTGGCGTTGAGCGAGTCGCACACATCGACTATGTCGAAGGCCCCCTTTTCCTCGCCTATCTTTGAGTAGAAGAGCACGTGGAGCAACACGTCGCCGAGCTCCTTGCGTATGTTGGCGTCGTCCTCGTCCATCAGGGCGTCGGCCAGCTCATAAACCTCTTCGATAGTGTTGGGGCGGAGCGACAGGTTGGTCTGCTTTCGGTCCCACGGGCACTCCACTCTCAGGCGCTCAAGCACGTCGATTACGCGTCCGAGTGCCTCGATTTTTTCTTCTCTTGTATGATTCTGTGGCATTTTGGTGATTGCGGATTGATGTTTTATCTGAGGCGGAGCTGCAGGCAGGTCCAGTCGTTTTGCACGGTGTGGCCCGTTTCTTCGAGGCCGAGCGGGGCTGCCGTTTGCATTATCACCGGGATATCCGACTCATAAAAGCCGCTAAGCAGCATCGTGGCCTCCGGTTTCATCGCCTCTACGTAGGCGGCCAGGTCGGCCGTGATGATGTTGCGGTTGATGTTGGCGATGAACACGTCGGCCTTGGGCAGCGATGGGAGCACCGAGGCATCGCCGTTGCGCAGGTCGAGGCTCACTCCGTTGAGCCGGGCGTTCTCAACGGCGTTCTCCCATGCCGGAGGGTCGATTTCCACGCCACACACCTCCGCGGCGCCGCGCATAGCGCAGAGAATGGCCAGGATGCCCGTGCCGGTGCCCATGTCGATCACCGTCTTGCCCTCGAGGCCGAGCCCGAGCAGGGCGGCGATTACCTGCGAGGTGGTGGCGTGATGGCCGGTACCGAACGCCATTTTCGGGTCAATCACGATGTCGTATTCGGCCGACGGCACATCCTTGTGGAACGAAGAGTGAATCACGCACCGCTCGCCGACTACTATAGGCCGGAAGTAATGCTTCTCCCACTCGCTGTTCCAGTCCTGCCCCTCGATGGTGGCTACGCTGCGGCGGCACTCCGTGGCGAAAGGCAGGGCGGCCAGGGCGGCGGCAACCGCCTCGTCGGCATACTGTTCGGCCCGGATATATGCCGTCAGGCCCTCCTCATCGGGCACGAAACTTTCATAGCCCGCATCGGCCAGCAGCGCAGCCATCACGTCGGTAATGTCTGCGCTGCAGGGTGTAAAGTCGAGCCTCAGCTCGCAGTAATTGTTCATTTCACTATCACGTAGCCGGCTGCGCGGAGCGAGTTTTTGATTTCCTTGATGTGGTCGTGATTGCGGGTCTCGATTTCGAGGTGGAGCAGGCAGCCGTTCACGTCCACGTTGTCGGTATTGCGCTCATGAACCACCGACATGACGTTGCCGCCGTGTTCGCTGATCACGTGGAGCACTCCGGCCAGCTGGCCCGGCTTATCCTGCAGGTCGAGGGTGAGGGCGCAGTCGCGTCCGCTCTTCACCAGGCCGCGGCGCACGGCGCGATTATGGGCCGACACGTCGATATTGCCGCCCGAAACCACGCATACCACATTCTTGCCCTTAACCGGCACCTTGTTGAACATGGCGGCGGCAACGGCAACGGCTCCGGCACCTTCGGCCACGAGCTTCTTCTGCTCCATCAGCGCCAGAATGGCAGCTGCAATCTCATCTTCCGACACCGTCACTACCTCATCGACATATTTCGAAATAAGCTCGAAGGTGTTCTCGCCCGGCTCCTTCACGGCAATGCCGTCGGCAATGGTCTTGACCGAATCGAGATGCACGCGCTTGCCCTCCTTGAGTGAGTTGAACATCGACGGAGCGCCTTCGCTCTGCACGCCGTAGACCTTCACGTCGGGGCGCAGCTGCTTCACCGCATATGCCACTCCGGAAATGAGGCCGCCGCCACCGATGGGCACTATCACGGCCTCAACCTCGGGCATATCCTCGATAATCTCGAGCCCTATCGTGCCCTGGCCGGCAATCACCTTCTCGTCGTCGAAGGGATGAACGAACGTATAGCCGTGGGCATCGCGCAGCTCAACTGCCTTGGCGTAGGCGTCGTCGTAAACGCCGGGCACCAGACACACCTCCGCGCCATAGCCCTTGGTGGCCTCCACCTTGCTCAGCGGAGCCCCCGCAGGCAGGCAGATGATTGACTTGATGCCGTTGCGGCTGGCGCCGAGGGCCACGCCCTGGGCATGGTTGCCGGCCGAGCAGGCAATCACGCCGCGGCTTTTCTCCTCGTCGGTGAGTTGCGAAATCTTGTAATACGCGCCGCGCAGCTTGAAGGAGCCGGTGTTTTGCAGGTTCTCGCATTTGAGATGTACTTTTGCCTCGGGATTCAGGCGTGAGGCAAACATGATGGGAGTGCGCCGGGCCACTCCCTTCAGCACGCGCGAAGCGTTATAAATTTCACTGAGTTCGAGCATAATGACTGATTTTTGTTTAATAACGTATGCGCAAATTTACGATAAAAAAGCCGGATTTCACACCGTCGGAATAAAAAAATTCCACCCGCCGGCGTTTTTCTTTGCCTCCTGCCGGGAATTGCGTAACTTTGCGCTGCTCACCATCCCCATTCACATCCTGTAACTGCTATGCCGTCACGCAAAATTCTCATATCGGCCCTCCTGTGCCTTTCGTCACTGACCGTCCGCCCGCAGTCGGCCGACGAAAAAATCGGCCGCGCCATGAACGCGGCCGACTGGTTCGCGCTCGACTCAATCTATCATGCAACTCCGAAAGACTCCATCAACCCATACCTCGAGGTGTTCTCGCGTTGCCTCATCGGCAACCGCCTGAACCGCCCCGAGGTGTCGATTCCCGCATTCGCCGAGTTGCTCAACTCTCAGTCGCTCGACCTGGGCAATCTGGTCTCCGTCGTCCACATGTTCGGCATGGACCTGAGCCGCGAAGGCCGCAATGCCGAAGCCGCGTCGATGACCGCATCCATACTTGACCAGACGGCTCAATATCTCGACTCGGCCACGGTAATCGGGCTGACTGCCGCCGCCAACCGCTATGCCGCCCTGGCCGAATACACCCCCTACCGCATCGCATTCCCCCCCGACAAAGAAACTGCATCGGTTCCGTTCGCCATAGTGCCCGTAGGCCCGAAAGAAAAAGGCTCCGTGTTGATGCACCTGCGCAACTGCTCAATCAACGGCATCGACGCCGACATCACGTTCGACACCGGAGCCGGCGCCAACGTCATCTCGCCCGAAATGGCCCTCAAATACAATCTGACTCCGCTTGAAGGCACCATGCAGACAGTGGCCGGAGTGGGGCAGAGAGACGGCTACGTGGCCATTGCGCGGCAGCTGAAACTGGGCGACATCACCGTTGGCGACGTTCCGTTTGTCGTCGTATCCCTTTCATCCGACAATGAAGAAGCCGACAGATATATCGACTGCTTCAACATCGTCGTCGGCAGCGAACTGATGCTCCGGCTCAAAGACGTCACCATCGACTTTGACCGGCACACGCTGCTCATCCCCGCCGATGCGCCCGAAAGGTCAGACGCCACCCCAAACATCTGCTTCTCCAGCGGCATGAACCTGCTGACCCGGGGCACCATACTCAACACTCCGGCCTTAATGTGCATCGACTCCGGAGATGCGTCGTTCGGCACCCTCGGCGCCGGATTATACGCAACGCACAAAACGTATATAGAAACCGCGGGCCGGCCCGACACCATCCGCGGCGCCGGATTAGGCGGAGTAACGATAACGCCGGCCTACCATCTGCCCGACCTGCCCGTAACTATCGGCGGCACCACGGTTAAGCCCTCCGGACTCGTGGCCAACACGCGGGCCGACGGAGGCAACGACGCCAACATTGGCCTGCGCACCCTGATGCTGTTCGGCAGCGTGCGCTTTAACCTTGTCGACTTCCGCCTGACCACCCTCCCCTCCGTCACCTCTTCACAATAGAAGTATAATAGAGGGATAGCAGTCAGTCACCCTTTATCTCGATTATTCAATTATCAATGCAGCGGGGTTTGATGAGGCGCGCGGGGTTGCCGCCGATGACGGAGTTCGGGGGGAAATCTTTGGTCACGACGCTGCCGGCGGCTATCACCGTGCCGTCGGCAATGGTGCGGCCGGCGTTGATTATCACGCGTTCGCCAATCCAGATGTTGTTGCCTATGACCACGCGGCGCGGCGCCGATTTGCCCTGCTCGCCTATGGGCACGTGGGGGTCGGAATAGTTGTGGTTGTTGTTGAACACCAGCACGTCGGGCGCCATCATCACGTAGTCGCCTATAATGGTGTCGTTGGGCAGTTTGCAGCGGGCGCCGAGGCCGCTCTCGTTGCCAATCTCCACTCCGCTGCCGTTGCCGAAGTAGGCCTTGCGGTTCACTGTTACTATGTGGCCGCTGCGCTTGAATATGTGCTTGCAGCACCACACGCGCAGCCAGTTGCTCGGACGCCCCACAACGGGCGCGTATGAGTCGGGCAGATGGGTTGCCAGCCCGTAATATAACATCAGGAAAATCTTTCGCATGGCGCAAAGGTACAAATAATTCGCCAAAGCACTCCGGCTATCGGCAAAAAAT
>CAYUFQ010000059.1:0-9386 GCA_964444045.1 uncultured Bacteroides sp. | reverse complement strand
GGATTGGGGGCGTCGGGTATGCCCAGGAATCCGGCACACTGCTGGAAGGCCTTCTCGCCCATGCGCGGCACGTTCATCAGGTCGCGCCGCGAGCGGAACGGGCCGTTTTCGGTGCGGTATTCAACTATGTAGCGGGCCAGCGACGGGCCGATGCCGCTGACGTAGCTCAGCAGCGCGCGCGATGCGGTGTTGACGTTTACTCCCACCGAGTTGACGCAGCTCTCCACGGTGTAGTCAAGGGCTTCCTTCAGCTTGGTCTGGTCGACTTCGTGCTGATACTGGCCCACGCCGATGCTCTTCGGGTCGATTTTCACCAGCTCGGCCAGGGGGTCGAGCAGCCGGCGCCCTATGCTCACGGCGCCGCGCACCGTTATGTCTTTGTCGGGGAATTCCTCGCGTGCGATGTCGGATGCGGAGTAAATCGAGGCGCCGTCTTCGTTGACCATGGCAATCTGCACCTTGCGGGGGAAGCGGATGGTCGACAGGTATTTCTCGGTGTCGCGTCCGGCCGTGCCGGTGCCGACGGCTATCACGTCGATTTTGTGGTCGCTCACCATGGCGCAGAGCTGATAGGTGGAGCCATGCACGTCGCCCACCGGCGCGTGGGGGAAGATGACGTCGTGGGCCAGCAGCCGTCCCTGCTCGTCGAGGCAAACCACCTTGCAGCCCGACTTGAAGCCGGGGTCGATGCCCATGACTCTTTTGCCGAACATCGGCGGGGCCAGCAGGAGCTGGCGCAGATTGTCGGCAAACAGCTCGATGGCGGTGGCGTCGGCTTTGTCTTTGGCTGCCTGCGATATTTCGTTGACTATCGACGGGCGCAGCAGGCGCTTGTAGCTGTCGCGCACGGCGTCGGCCACCAGGGCGGCGCACTCGTCGGTGGCGCCCGGCTTGATGAAGAAGCGTCCGAGGCGCTCTATCATCTCGTCGTCGTTGATCGATATGTCTACTTTGAGTATGCCGGCCTCGGCGCCGCGGTGCACTGCCAGATACCTGTGTGACGCCACCATGCGCAGCGGCTGCGAGTAATCGTAGTAGTTGGCATACAGGCCGTCAGGGTCGTTGGCGTTGCGGGCCTTGGCCGAGGTGAGCACTGCGCTGCGCTGATAGCGTGAGCGCACGAGGTTGCGCGCCTTTTCGTTCTCGCTCATCCATTCGGCAATGATGTCGAGCGCGCCGGCGATGGCTTCGTCGGGGGTGGCCACCTCCTCGCCCACGTATTTCCGCGCTATGCCTGAAATCCCGCCGGCCGTCTGGCTCATGATGATTTTTGCCAGCGGCTCCAGCCCCTTTTCGCGGGCCATTTCGGCGCGGGTGCGCCGCTTGGGCTTGAAGGGCAGGTAAATGTCTTCGAGCGTGGCGGGGTCGAGCGTGTGCTCGATCCGGTCGGCCAGCTCGGGGGTGAGGGCGCCGGCTGCCTTGATCTGCTCGGTCACGAATTCGCGTCGCTTCAGATAGTCGCGCAGGGCGGCCAGCTTGACTGCAATCAGGTGCACCTGCTTCTCGTCGATTTCGCCGGTGGCTTCCTTGCGGTAGCGCGCTATGAAGGGCACTGTGGCGCCGTCGTCAAGCAGTTTTATGGTGGCGTTTACCTGCTTGCGGGTCAGATTCAGCTCGTTGGCGATGATTGAGGGGAGGTCGGTTACGGGGATTCTCACTGTATGGGATTTATTTTGTTGACGTAAGGGTGAAGAGGGTGATTTCGGGGGTGGCTCCGATGCGCATGGGCAGGCCCACGGTGCCGGTGCCGATATTCACGTAGAGCGAACGCTTGCCGTCGGCGCTGTCGTAGCGGCCGGCCCAGCATCCGGGATAGCGCCATGCGGCCGGGCTGAAGCCTCCGAGCATGAACTGCATGGCGTGGGTGTGGCCGCTGAGGGTCAGGCGGATGTTGCACGAGTCGGCTTGTTCCACTTCCTGTTTCCAGTGAATGGGATTGTGGGTGAGCAGTATCTTCACTGTTGAATCGTTCAGTTCGGGATATGCTCCCTTGAGGTCGCCCAGTTGCGGAAACGGGGGGTCGCCCCAGTTGTGCACTCCTATTATTATTATGGAGTCGGCGGGGTTGGAGCCATATACTGTTTCGGCGCTGTTGGTGAGCAGGCGCCAGTTCATTTCAATCTGCAGGTCCATCAGCCGCTCCATGTTCTCCTCCTTGGCCTGGTCGGATGGCCAGTTGTGGTAGTCGCCGTAGTCGTGATTGCCCAGGATTGAAAATACGCCGTCGGTGGCGTTCAGCCGGCCGAGCGCGGCTACGAACGGCTCGAGTTCGGCGGTGTGCTGGTTCACCAGGTCGCCGGTAAACACTATCATGTCGGGCTCGAGTGAGTTGACTTTGTCAACGAGTCGTTCAATGAACGAAACGTCGCTGCCGTAGGTGCCTACGTGGAGGTCTGAAATCTGCACTATGCGGTAGTTCTCGAAGCTTTCGGGCAGATTCTCAATCTCAATGGTCTGCTCGGTCACCTGAAGGCGGAAGCGGTTGATGAAGGCGCCCCAAAGCACTGTGAGCCCTGCCGCGATTCCGGCGGCCGCGCCGAGCCATGACACGTATCTGAGCCGCTTGCGCCTGAAGAGCAGGGGCACCGATGCCAGCAGGTCGAAGAGTACGAACACGATTTTGCCGCCATATACGGCTATGTAAATCAGAATCATCCACATGACCGTGCGCAGCATGTCGCTCTGCCCGTCCTTGACCGGCAGGCAGAATATCACGATTACGTAGACGAGGAAGAATGCGCTCTCGGCGAGCTGAAACTTGGCCCAGCCGAGTTTTTTTATGCGTCGCCAGGCGATGAGAAACAGATATGTGTCTGTGGCGAGCTGCAGGAGCAGCAACACCACGGCGAGAATCAGAGGGATTCGCATTGAAGTTTATTGCACAACGGGTTTGAATACATTGTCAACGCCATGTGGCGCATAAAGTTCATTTCGTCGTTTGTAATCGGGCCTACATCGGTGATTTTGGCAAGCTGCGAGGCCAGGCGCTCGTTGAAGGCGTCGACGTCGGCCAGGGTGTATCGGCCGGCAAAGCGCTGCGAGCCGTGCAGCAGGTCATACGCCACGTAGTTGACCGGGTAGAGGCGGTAGCCGCCGTGGATGTGGCGGTCAACTATCCCGCAAACTCCGGCACACACCTGCGAGCGGTGCAGGTCGGGCGCCATCTGTCCGAGCTCGGGGTTGATGCATGGGGTCAGCTCGAAGTGCACGCGCCCTTTGTAGCCCATTATGCCGGTCTCCATGCTCAGCAGGTCGTCGTGCTGGCTCTTCTTGAAGTCGGGATTGCGCCGCTTGAGCAGGAATTCGCGCACTTTCAGGTAGTCGTTGGGGTCGTATTCATAGCTGATGCTTACCGGCAGCAGGTTTATCGACTTGAGGTTTTCAAGAGTGGAGCCGCCGCCATCGAGCGCAAGCATCTTGATGAGGCCCTCCTGAGTGCGGTCGTTGGAGTCTTTGGCGCGCCCCTCGCGGTGGGCAATCCATATGCTCTGATGCTTGGTGGTGATGGCATAATGGATGTAGGCGCTGAGGTGGCGGGCGGCGTCGAGGGCGCCGCGCATGCCGGTGTCGCGCTTCACTATGAAGCTCTTGTTGATGCGCACCAGCTCGTCAATCCACGGCATAATCAGCAGATTGTTGCCTATGGCAATCTCGCAGGTGGATAGTTTGCTGCGTATCAGGGCCAGATTCAGGAATGCCGCGTCGAGAACTATGTCGCGGTGGTTTGAGATAAGCACGTAGTTGCGGTTGCGGTCGTAATGCTCTATGCCTGAAACCGTGATGCCGTCGGTGGTCGATGCTTCCAGCCGTTCAAGAAACGGGTGCATGATCTGAAGCTGAAACGCGTCTTGCGAGTCAACGCTCAGCAGATGCCGTGCGAACTGTTCGTAATCCACATCGGGCATAACCCATTTGACAGCATGTTGAAACTGAGGCTCCGCCACCAGTTTGGCTATATGGTCATGAAAATCGACGCCATCATCAAATGGCGCAATGTCACTGAATGTTTGGTCTGTCATCTCTTTTCTCGAGTGCAATCTTAAGAAAGCACAAAGTTACGCAATTTTTTCGGAATTGCAAATAATCTTCGCCCGGGGTGCCCCGGCAGTTGCATGCTAACGGATTTTTTCTTAACTTTGCCGATATAATTCACATTATCCATTTAACTTTAAATCTGAGCGACATGCAAAAATGCTTATTGAGCGGTGTGCTGGCGGCTATGGCCCTTTCGGTCTCGGCAGCGGCTCCGCTGGGCGGCTACGCTTATGGCGACGTGGCCGCGCCTGCAGGCACGGAGTGGGAGAATCCCGAGGTTCTGGCCCTGAACAAGGAGCAGCCCCATGCCTACTTCTTCAACTTCGCTTCGGTCGACGACGCGCTGAAAGTGCTGCCCGAAAACTCGAAGTATTACAAAAGCCTGAACGGCACATGGAAATTCCACTGGGTGAACCATCCCGACAAGCGCCCGCTGGAGTTCTTCAAGCCCGATTTCAACGTGGCCGGCTGGGACGACATCGAGGTGCCCGGCAACTGGAACGTGCAGGGCATACAGAAAGACGGCTCGCAGAAGTATGGCAAGCCGATTTACGTGAATCAGCCCTCACCTTATTTATACAAGCGCGTGCCCGACGACTGGCGCGGAGGCGTGATGCGCACTCCGCCCGAGGACTGGACCACCTATACCGACCGAAATGAGGTGGGCTCATATCGCCGCACCTTCTCCGTGCCCGCCGACTGGAAGGGGCGCGAGGTGTATATCAACTTCGACGGCGTTGATTCGTTCTTCTACATATGGATTAACGGTCAGTATGTGGGCTTCAGCAAAAACTCGCGCAACCTGGCTCAGTTCAACATAACCAAGTATCTCAACCCCAAGGGCGACAACGTGGTGGCCCTCGAGGTTTACCGTTACAGCGACGGCGCCATGCTCGAGAATCAGGATATGTTCCGCCTCGCCGGCATTTTCCGCAACACGTATCTGACCTCCGCTCCGTCCACTCAGATTGAAGACCTGGTGGTGCGCACCACTATTCCGGCCGATGCCTCGCCTGTGGGCACTGTGACCGCCACGGTCAACATCGACGCCACCCTGCGCAATCTGGGCAAGAAGGATATGCAGGATGCCAAAATCAAGTATCAGATTTTCCCTGTGAAGCTTTATAGCGACGACACCGAGCCCGCCGTGTTCGAATGGACCGTCAATGCCGGCCGTCTGTCCAAAGGCTCGCAGCTCGAAAAGAGCGTGTCGCTGACCCTGAACGACGCTAAGCTCTGGAGTGCCGAGACCCCCAACCGCTATGTGCTCGTGGCTCAGCTGCTCGACAAGAAGGGCAAGGTGGTTGAAACCGTAAGCACCTATTTCGGCGTGCGTCAGGTTGAAATCCGCGAAACCGCTGCCGAAGACGACGAATTCGGACTGGCCGGCCGCTACTACTACATCAACAACCGCACGGTGAAGCTCAAGGGAGTGAACCGCCACGAAAACGACCTTGCCACCGGCCACACCCTCAGCCGCGACCGCATGGAAAAGGAAGTGATGCTGATGAAGCAGGCCAACATCAACCACGTGCGCAACTCTCACTATTGCGACGATCCCTACTGGTATATCCTTTGCGATAAATACGGCATCTATCTCGAAGACGAAGCCAACCTCGAAAGCCACGAATATGGCTATGGCGACGCGTCGCTCTCAATCCCCGAGGAGTGGAAGGATGCCCACGTGGCCCGCAATATGGAGATGGTCCGCGCTCACGTCAACCATCCCTCGATTGTAATCTGGTCGCTCGGCAACGAAGCCGGCCCCTTCAAGAACTTCGAGTATGCCTATGCCGCAGTGCATGAATTCGATCCCTCGCGCCCCGTGCAATACGAGCGCAACAACTGGATTGTCGACATGGGCTCGAACCAGTATCCCTCGATTCCCGACACCTACGCCATTGCCAGCGGCAAGGCCAAAGTGCATTATCCTTTCCATATCAGCGAGTATGCCCACTCGATGGGCAATGCCCTCGGCAACTTCATTGACTACTGGGATGCTATCGAGAGCACCAACTTCATATGCGGCGGCGCCGTGTGGGACTGGGTTGACCAGGCTATCTGGAACTACACTCCCGACGGCACCAGATACATGGCCTACGGCGGCGACTTCGGCGACCGTCCCAACCAGGGCATGTTCTGCATGAACGGCATCATGTTCCCCGACCTGACGCCGAAGCCTCAGTATGCCGAGGTGAAGCGCGTGCATCAGTATGTAGGCGTGAAGCCCGTTGACATGACCACCGGCACTGTCGACGTGTTCAACAAGAACTACTATACGACCCTCTCCGACCTGTCGCCCCGCTGGATTCTGACCCGCAACGGCGTTGAAGTGGCCCGCGGCGAAGACGTGAACCGTCCGCGCATGGAGGTAGGTCCGCGCGAAAGCCAGACCTGGCGCATCCCCTACGACTACGCTAAGATTGCCGCCGACTCGGCCGGCGAATACTTCGTCACCCTGCAGTTCCTGCTCAACGAAGACAAGCCTTGGGCCCAAAAGGGCTACGTGCAGGCCGAAGTGCAGCTGCCCGTCAAGGCCAACGAACCTTATGCTCCGATTGCGGCTTCCGGCAGTTCGCTTCCCTCATTCACTCCCGGCGAAGCTGCCGACGAGGTTAGCGGCGATGGCTTCAGCGTGATTTTCGACAATGCCACCGGCACCATCTCATCGCTCGTTTACAACGGACAGCAGATTATCACCCCGGGCAACGGTCCGGCCATCAATGCCTTCCGTGCGCCGGTCGATAACGACAAGTGGATTTATGGCGACTGGTTTGCCAGCGGTCTGCACAACCTGCAGCATAAGGTGCTTGACCATAAGGCCTACGTTCGCGAGGACGGTGCCGTGGTGCTGCAATACAACGTTGAGTCGCAGGCTCCTAACAGTGCCTCGGCCAATGGCGGCGGCGAAAGCGGCAAATACACCGTGAACGAAGGCCGCAAGATGAAAGATACCGACTTCAAGTTCACCACCAATCAGATATGGGTGGTTTACCCCGACGGCTCTATCGAGCTTTCATCGGCCATCAACTCCAACCGCCCGAACACTCTGCTGGCTCGTCTGGGCTATGCAATGACCCTGCCGCTCGACCTGACCGAATATACCTACTATGGCCGCGGTCCCCTCAATAACTTCAACGACCGCGAAACGTCGCAGCAGGTAGGCCTCTACAAGCAGACCGTGGCCGAGCAGTTCGTTCCCTTCCCCAAGCCCCAGAGCATGGGCAACCGCGAGGGCATCCGCTGGAACGCGCTGACCGACAAGGCCGGCAACGGCATCCAGTTCATCGCCACCGGCGGCACCATGAGCGCCTCGGCATTGCCCTGGAACGACATCGAGCTGATGGGCGCCGCCCATCCCTATGAGCTGCCGCAGAGCAAGGGCGTGTTCGTGCATCTCGATAAGAAGGTGACCGGCCTGGGCGGCAACAGCTGCGGCCAGGATATCGCCCTCGAGAAAGACCGCACCTATGCAGGCCCGCAGGTGTTCGGCTTCATCATGCGTCCCGTCAAGGCCGGCGCCGACCTGCAGGAGCAGGCTTCGGTGAGCAGCAACGGTGAGCAGCCCCTCAACCTCAGCCGCGACCGCTTCGGCATGGTCACCATCATGTCGGGCAAGCCCAACGCCGAGATTCTCTACACCGTTGTGCCCGAAGGCATGAAGATTGAGCGCGGCCGCTACAAAAAGCCCAAGGCTATGCCCTACACCGAGCCCATCAACCTCTACGATGGCGGCACCGTCACCGCATGGGATGCCTCTGCTCCTGATATGCCCGTCAGCATGACGTTCCCGAAGATTGAATCGGTCAATGTTGTGGTTGTAGGCGTTTCTTCGCAGATGCAGAGCGGCGGTCGGGCTTCAAACCTCGTTGACGGCGACCAGAACACCATCTGGCACAGCGTCTACGGCGTTACTCTCGCCAACTATCCCCACTGGATTATCTTCGACACCGGCTCGGAGAAGAACATCAAGGGTCTTACCTACATGCCCCGTCAGTCGGGCGACAACGGCGACTTCAAGGACTACAAGATTGAGGTCAGCGCCGACAATGAGAACTGGACCGAGGTGGCTAACGGCACCTTCGATAAGAGCAAAGATGAAAAGCGCGTTGACTTCGCCCCCGTCAAGGGTCGCTACGTCCGCTTCACCGGTCTTTCGAGCCAGAACGGCGCCGACTATGGTTCCGGTGCCGAGGTGACCATCCTCGCCGAGTAATCCGCGTTTCCGCCTGAAATCAATCAGAGCCTGCTCCATTCATTGTGGGGCAGGCTCTGAACTTTCAGCGGGTCGCAGGCTTCAGGCTATGCCTATAAGCTCTATGTCGAATATCAGGGTGGAGCCGCCGGGAATGCCGGGCTGGTTGAACTTGCCATAGCCCTTCTCTGCCGGGATATATACCTCCCATCTGTCGCCTACGTGCATTTGCTGCAGGGCGATAATCCAGCCCGGAATCAGGTCGTGAAGGCGAAAGGCGGGGGCCACGCCGCCCCGGCTGCTGTCAAATGTCTTGCCGTTGATGGTTTTGCCGGTGTAATGAGCGGTAACCACGCTTCCGCGGTTGGGTGTGCGCCCCTCCTTGTTGCCCGACTTCAGCACCTTGTAGCATATGCCGCCGTCGAGCGTCTTCACTCCGGGCTCCTGAGCCTTGGCGTTCAGCCATGCCCTGTTTTTCTCAATGTATTCTGCTTTTGCCATAGTTGAAGATATGATTTTACTGGCCGCAAATATACGTGATTTTACCGAGAGTCAGAACCCGTCGGTGGCCGAAAAATTTTGCAGCGTGAAATAATTGTTTTAAATTTGCACTGACAAATAACATTGCATTATATTTACACACAACATGGAGAAAATCATACTTACCGGCGACAGGCCTACCGGCAAGCTGCATCTCGGCCACTATGTGGGCTCGCTGCGCCGCAGGGTGGAGCTGCAGAATTCGGGCACATTCGATAAAATCTTCGTGATGATTGCCGATGCCCAGGCGCTCACCGACAATGCCGACAACCCCGAGAAGGTGCGTCAGAACGTAATCGAAGTGGCGCTTGACTATCTGTCGGTGGGCATTGACCCGGCAAAGACCACCATATTCATTCAGACTCAGGTGCCTGAGCTGTGTGAGCTGGCATTCTACTATATGAATCTCGTAACGGTTAGCCGCGTGCAGAGAAACCCTACTGTAAAGACCGAAATAAAGATGCGCAATTTCGAGCAGTCGATTCCGGTCGGATTCTTCTGCTATCCGGTGAGTCAGGCGTCTGACATCACGGCATTCAAGGCCACGACGGTGCCCGTTGGCGAAGACCAGGCCCCGATGATCGAGCTGACGCGCGAGATAGTGAACCGCTTCAAC
>CAYUFQ010000058.1:0-9416 GCA_964444045.1 uncultured Bacteroides sp. | reverse complement strand
ACGGCACCGGCAAGCGCATCTCCATCCGCGACACCCGCGGCATCATCGACGCTATTCTCAACGGCTCGATTCTCACCGCTCCCACCAAGCAGATTCCCGTGTTTGGCTTCACCGTGCCCACCGAGCTGCCCGGAGTTGACCCCAAGATTCTCGACCCGCGCGATACCTATGCCAACGCCGAAGAATGGCAGAAGAAGGCCGTTATGCTCGCCGAGAAGTTCATCAACAACTTCAAGAAGTTTGAAAACAACCCCGCCGGCAAGGCTCTCGTTGCAGCCGGTCCCGCTATCTGATAATTAAGATAATTAGAAAATAGCCCGAAGCGGAGAGTGAAGTGTCGGAAAGGCGCGTGTCACTCTCCGCTTTCCGTGTCGGGATTGCCATATCTCCCGCTGCCTAAAAACCAACCGTTTTCATAATAATTTGGTTATCTATGTTCTGCGACTATATTGTCGAAATATTGCGTGAAAATACTGTCATACCGATTTTTCTGACCATCGGTGTCGGCTTCTGGCTCGGAGGGCTGAAGTTCAAGTCCTTCTCTCTCGGCCCTGTAACGGCCACTCTTATTGTGGGTGTCGTTATCGGACAATTGGATATACCCGTTTCCGACACTTTGAAGTCAGTGGCGTTCATGCTGTTTCTCTTCGCGATAGGCTACTCCGTGGGGCCGCAGTTTTTCCGCTCGCTTAAAGGTGATGGCCTGAAGCAGATTGGGTTTGCCTGCGTGGAAGTGGTGCTGTGTATAGCCACGGTTGCCGTTGTGAGCATCATCATGGGCTACGACAAAGGGCAGGCCGTAGGTCTCTTTTCAGGGTCGCAGGCCTTTTCGGCTGTAATCGGAGTCGGCTCGAGCACCATAAAGTCGTTGGGGCTTCCGCCGGAGCAGACCGGGCCTATGCTCGCAATCATCCCCGCCTGCTATGCCGTATGCTATGTGTTCGGCACTATAGGCTCCGCATGGGTCATAGCCAATCTCGGGCCTAAGCTGCTCGGCGGATTGGCTAAAGTGAAGGAGCAGACCGCGCGGCTCGAGGCCGAGATGGATAGCGGCGACATTATCGCCGACCCGGGCACTTTCGTTGCAAACCGCCCCATTTCATTCCGTGCCTATCGGGCCGAGTCGGATTATTTCAGCCATCCGCGCACGGTTGCGGAGATAGAACGCCATATCGAAAAGCAGGGGTTGCGGCACTTCATAGAGCGCCTGCGCCTGCGGGGTGAGATTGAAGACCCACAGCCCGGCCTCAAGGTGCGCAAGGGCGACATTATAGTGATAAGTGGCCGACGGGAGACGGTTATTGACGATGCCGGCTGGATAGGCTCGGAGGTTACAGACCACGACCTTTTGAACTTCACGGCAGAGAACCTGCCTGTGACGGTGTCGAAGTCGGGTGCTGCCGGCATGACCCTTTACGAACTGCGCGGAAAAGAGTATATGAGAGGAGTGATGGTGCGCAAAATCATGCGCGACGATATGTGCATACCGATTAAGGCGAAGACGCGTCTTGAAAAGGGAGACGTGCTGACGCTGGTCGGCTTGCCGCAGGATGTGGCGGTGGCAGTGGCCGAGATAGGATTCTCCGACCGGCCTGCGGAGTCGACAGACGTGGCGTTCATCGGGCTTGGCATTGCCATTGGCTGCTTCATCGGCGCTCTGACATTTTATTGCGGCGGCATCCCCGTTTCGTTGAGCACGAGCGGCGGCGCCATACTCTCCGGCCTGGTGCTGGGATGGCTGCGCAACAAAAGGCCCACGTTCGGGCGCATACCGCGCCCGGTCGTGTGGTTCATGAACAACGTCGGCCTTAACCTGTTTATCGCCGTGGTCGGGCTTGGGGCGGGGCCTACGTTTCTGGCCGGACTGAAGGCGGTTGGGCTGGAGTTCTTCCTGGTTGGAGTAGTCTGCACGTCCGTTCCTCTCATTCTGGCCATGCTCATAGCGTACCGGCTGTTTGGCTTTCACCCTGCGATTGCGTTAGGGTGCGTTGCCGGCAGCCGCAATGCGGTGGCGGCTCTCGGTGCCATTCAGGATAACCTTGACAGCACCCTGCCGGCAATGAGCTACACGGTGACCTATGCGGTCGGAAGCATACTGCTGATATTTGCCGGCATGATAATCCCTCTGATCGTGTAGCGGCTTAAGCGATGTGAAAAAACCGCCGGCCCGAAAAACCATTTGTGAGCATATGGAATTTTTCGTACCTTTGCGGTCGTTTAAATAATTATAATTATTGAAATGGTATCCAACGAACTTGACTGGTCCAAACTTCCGTTTGGCTACGTCCCCACCGATGTGAACGTGCGCTGCACGTTTAAGGACGGTGCGTGGGGCCCCATTGAAGAGACCTCATCAGAGTATATTAACCTGCATATGGCCGCTACGTCGCTCCACTACGGCCAGGAGATTTTCGAGGGATTGAAGGCGTTTCGCGGCAAGGATGGCAAGATTCGCGTGTTCCGCATGCGCGAGAATGCCCGCCGCATCATCGACTCCGCCAAGGGGCTCATGATGGAGCCCGTCAGCGAAGAGCTGTTTTGCGAAATGGTGAAGCGCGTGGTCAAGGCCAACGAACGCTTCGTGCCCCCCTATGGCTCGGGCGCCTCGCTCTATATCCGCCCGCTGGAAATAGGCATCTCGGCCCGTGTCGGCGTGCAGCCCTCGACCGAATATCTGTTCATGATGTTCGTCACTCCCGTAGGCCCGTACTTCAAAGAGGGGTTCAGGCCCACCAACATCTGCATAATGCGCGAGTATGACCGCGTGGCCCCCAAGGGCACCGGCCGCTGGAAGGTGGGCGGCAACTACGCGGCATCTATCGCCGCCGGCGAAAAGGCTCATTCGATGGGCTACAGCGCAGTGCTCTACCTCGATCCCAGAGAGAAGAAGTATCTCGACGAGTGCGGCCCGGCCAACTTCTTCGCCATCAAGAACGGAGTGTATATCACCCCAGCATCGGAGTCGATTCTCCCGTCGGTGACCAACCGCAGCCTCATGCAGCTTGCCCGGGATATGGGCATGGAGGTGGAGCAGCGCCACATCACCGTCGACGAGCTGGCCGAGGTGAGCGAGGCTGCCGCCTGCGGCACCGCCGCCGTGGCCTCGCCCGTGGCCGAGATTCACGACCTCGACACCGGCAAGCACTACGTCATAGCCCCCGACCATAAGCCGGGCCCGGTGGTGACCGCGCTCTATAACCGCCTGCTCGCCATTCAGAATGGCGATGTCGACGACGTGCACGGCTGGAACACCATCGTGGAATGAACTATCAGCAGATAATCGACAGATATTATCCCGAAGGCACCCCCCTTCGGGATATTTATATGCGCCATGCGCTCGATGTGGCTGCTCTGGCCGAGGAATTGCGCGCCCGCTATGCGCCGCAGCTCGATGCCGCTCAGGTGCGGGCCGCGGCTATGCTCCACGACGTAGGCATATTCCTGACCGATGCCCCCGGCATCCATTGCCACGGCTCCGAGCCCTACATCAAGCACGGGCCGCTCGGCGCCGCCCTGTTGCGCCGGGAGGGCGCTCCGGAATGGGCGGCGCGGGTGGCCGAGCGCCACACCGGCACGGGCATCGGAGAGCTCGTGCCCGAAACCCTGCTCGAGAAGCTGGTGTGCTACGCCGATAAATTCTACTCAAAGTCGGGCTCCATGCAGCGCAAGAGCCTCGAAGCCGTTGAGCGTTCCATGCTCCGCTATGGCGAAGCCAACCTCGCGGCCTTCCGCCGCCTCCATGCCCTCTTCAGCTGACCGCCGCGGCAATTTTTTTGACGGGGAATGCGGGTTATGTCGGTGATTTTTCGTATCTTTGCGTGATTTAATCCATTCACATTCCTAAGACAAATGAAGTTTACACCCAAGTCACTGGCTGCCGTTGCTGTTCTGACGGCCGCTTTTGCCGCTCAGGCACAAGATGTAACGTATAAATTGCGTGGAGCTGACAAGGCTGATGCCGAGGCCGTTGCGCGGCTGTCGGAGGCGCTTCCCGTTTCCGATAAGGGCACGGTTGAGATTATTATCGGCGAGGCCGGCGACAAGGCTGTGAAGAAATATGCCAAGCTGATTCCGGAGGCCGCCGAGAGCTTCTATCTCTCCACCTCGCCCACCAGGGTGGTGATAGCCGGCCGCGACGAGGCAGGCACCTTCTATGGAGTGCAGGAGTTCCTGCAGATGGCCGACAGGCAGGCCGTCGGCGAAACGGCCCAAAGTCCGGCTATCGCCCTGCGCGGCGTTATCGAGGGCTTCTACGGCAACCCCTGGAGCTTCAAAGACCGCATGCGCCAGTTCGACTTCTACGGCGAGAACAAGATGAACGTCTACGTATATGGCCCCAAGGACGACCCCTATCACCACTCGCGCTGGTATGAGCCCTATCCCGACGACAAGGCGGCCGAGATGGCCGAGCTGGTGAAACACGCCGCCAAAAACAAGGTGAAATTCACCTGGGCCATGCATCCGGCCAACGCCATCGAAACGGCCGACGACCGCCGCAAGGCCCTCGATAAGTTCCAGCACATGTATGACCTGGGAGTGCGCTCGTTTGCAGTGTTCTTCGATGATATCTCGGCCAAGAGCGTCGACACTCAGATTGACTATCTGAACTTCCTCGACCGCGAATTCGTGAAGACCCACCCCGGCGTGGAGCCGCTGGTGGTATGCCCCACGATTTATAACCGCGCCTGGAACAGCGGCGACTATCTCAACAAGATGGGCGCCGGACTGAATCCCGACATCAAAATCATGTGGACCGGCAATTCGGTGTGCGACATGATAGATGCCGCCGACTGCGAATGGATTACCGGCCAGACCGGCCGCAAGCCGTTCATATGGCTCAACTATCCCGTCAACGACTATGGCATGCACAATATGCTGCTTGGCCCTGTGACCGGCAACGAACCTGCCATCTACAACATGGTTTCGGCCTTCTGCTCCAATCCCATGCAGTATGCCGAAGCCTCGAAAGTGGCCCTCTATTCGCTGGCCGACTTTGCCTGGGATACCGCCAACTACGATGCCGATGCCGCATGGGAGCGCTCGCTGAGCTACCTGCAGCCCGACCATGTCGACGCCTTCAGGATTTTCTGCGAGAACAACGTAGACGTGGGCAATAGCGTGCACAATCTCCGCTTCTATGGCGAGACTCCTGATTTCAAGGCCCTTCGCGAAAAATATCCGGCCCTTGACTCGCCTGAGGCTGTCGAGGCCTACCGCGACTATTTCCAGACCCGCATCGACGCCGCCAAGGAGCTGATGCAGGCCGCCGACGCCGGCGACCCGATGCTCTCGGAGGTGCGCGAATGGATTCAGGCGCTTGCCGTGCAGTCGGCCCAGGGAATGCAGATATGCGCCATGGCCGAGGCCCTTGATGCCGAGCTGCCCGAAGCCTTCGTCAATGCCTACAAGCATTTCCGCTATCTGCAGGAAACGGCCAACGGCATCATTTCGCGCGACTTCCCCGGCTCGATTCAGAGCGTGCGCGTCAAAACCGGCACTCTCTACGTTGACCCCTGGGTGAAGCAGCTCAGCTCCGACCTGGCCGAAGCCTTCAAGGCCAGCGGCGCCGAATATCCCGCCGACCTGTTCCCCGTGCAGGTGGTTGAAAACGGCACTTATTACATAATGCACAACGGCGCATGGCTGGGCAACCCCGATGCCGGCGGCAAGGGGGGCAAACCCGTGTTCCAGACCGAAATCGACGACATCAATCCCAACCGTCAGGAATGGCACGTGAAGCTCAACCCCGTGACCGAGCGCTACGAAATCCGCAACAGCAAGGACGAGCGCTATCTCAACGAGCTGGGCGCCTTTGGCGTGAACACCTTCTCGGAAGACTGGAACACCTACATCATCGAGCGCGATGCCGACGGCAAATTCTCGATTCAAAACGCCGGCAATGGCGGCAAGGGCTTCTGGACGGTCGATGGCGAAACAATCATCACCAATGCCAAGCAGCCTACATTCGAATTTGAATTTATTCCCGTAAATCAGTAATACATTATCATGAAAACCAAGATATTATCTCTCCTTGCGGCTCTGGTGGCCCTTTCGGGCCGGGCCGCGGCTCCTTCGGGCATCTTTCCCAACCCGCAGGAGGAAACCGTGGGAACAACCGCTTTCGATGCCTCGACTGCATCATTCTACATAGTCAACGGCTCCGAAGCCGACCCCGACGCCGTCAATGCCCTGGCCCGCGAGGTGGGAGTTGCCGATGGGGGTAACGTGCAGATTATTCTCGGCGAGAAGGGCGATGCCGCCGTAAGCTCCGTCGCCTCAAAAATTCCTGACTATCCCCAGGGCTACTATCTGAAGGTGGAGCCGGGCAAGGTGATTATAGCCGGCAACGACGGCATGGGCACCTACTATGGCGTGCAGTCGTTTCTGCAGCTTGTGGGCAAGGGGGCGGTTCCCTCAATCGAGGTTAAAGACTGGCCCCGCACCGAGGTGCGCGGCGTCATCGAGGGCTACTACGGCAACCCCTGGAGCCACGAAGACTGCATGGATATGTGTGCCTTCTTCGACCGCAACAAGATGAACACCTTCATCTACGGCCCCAAAAACGACTCTTACCATCACGGCAGCGGTGTGTTCACCGAATATCCGGCCGAAACGGCCGCCAACCTCGCCGCACTGGTCAAGGAAGCCAATGCCCACAAGGTAGACATAGTGTGGGCCATGCACCCGGGCAACTCCAACGACGGCGCGAACCTGGCCAAGGCCAAGGCAAAACTCGAGGCCATGTATCAGCTCGGCTTCCGCAGGTTTGCCGTGTTTTTCGACGATATTTCGGCCAACAGCGTGCAGAAGCAGGTTGACTTTCTCAACTACCTCAACCGCGAGGTGGTCAAGGCCAAGGGCGACGTGAAGGGGCTGATTGTGTGCCCCTCGGAGTATTGCATAAGTTTTGCCGGCGGCTGGAACACCTCGAGCACCTATCTCAATGAGCTCGGCAAGGGGCTCGATGCCGATATCGACATAATGTGGACCGGTTCGGCCGTGGTTGACATGGAGCTGTCGGGCTCATGCCAGTGGTTTACCAACAAAACCGGCCGCAAGCCTTTCATATGGCACAACTATCCCTGCTCCGACTATGGCAGCCGTCCTCTGCTGCTCTGCCCCTACGAGCCGGCGTCGACCGACCTGCCTTCGCGCATCACCGGCTTCACCGCCAACCCCATGGAATACTACGAGGCATCGAAGGTGGGCCTTTACGGCATGGCCGATTTTGCCTGGAACCCCGAGGCCTACGACCCCTGGGAGGCCTGGGAGGAGGCCGTGCAATACATAATGCCCGGGCATGCCGATGCATTCCGCACCTACTGCTACAGCAACTTCAACTATCCGGCCCCGAAGTCGCACGGCGGCCCGATTATCTACGACGAGACCCCCGACTTCAAGGCGCTCATGGAGGCCGCTTCTTTCGACGAGGCTGCCTACGAAGCCTACTTCACCCGGCAGGTTGAAGCCGCCACCGAGCTTAAAGGCATAAGCGACAACCGGCTGGTTGCCGAACTGGCCGAGTGGATTGACTGCTATGAGCTGCAGGGACGCCGCGGCCTGGCGCTCATCGACATGCGCCGCAGCCTCACGCCCGAAAAGGCCGCCGACTTCATCGCCGCCTATTCCGACTATGCCGAGCTGACCAAAACCGCCGAGGCCCTGCGCAGCCACGACTATCCCGGCTCGCTGAGGGTGCTGACCCCCTTCTGCGGCTCAAAATACGTTGAGCCCTTCATCGGCAGCACCGTCGAGTCGCTCATCGAGCAGTTCAAGGAGCTTGGCGTGGAATATCCCGAAGGCCTCTTCCCCGCCCGTATTCTGCAGAGCGGCGACTATCACATCATCTATAAAGGCCGCTACCTCACCAACCGCAGCGGCTCTACCTATCCCACCTTCGTGGCCACGCCCGACAACGTGAACCCCAACCGCCAGGTGTGGACCATACGCTACGTGCCCGAAACCGGCCGCTACTCGATTATCTCGGCCGAAGACCGGCGCTATGTCAACGAGCTGGGCAATTTCGGCACCAACGAGTATTCCGATGCCTGGAACACTTACACCCTCACCTCGCTGGGCGGATATTTCGCCATTCAGAATGGCGGCAGCAGCGGCACCCAGTTCTGGACCGCCAAGTCAAACCGCGTGCAGAAGGGCGACTACAGCGACTGGAACACGGATAACTTCATGTTCATGATTGTGCCGGCCGGCTCGGAAATTCCCGATGACGGTGACGCTGCCGGCAGCGTGTGGACCGACGATGTTTACGTGATAAAGAACGACGAAGGCCTGTATATGACCCGCAGCGGCAGCGAGCTCAAGTTTGCCAAGGGAGGCACGTCGTCAGTGCCCGTCAAGTCCACCCAGAAGTGGACCATCGCGGTCGACCCCGAAACAAACCGCCTGAAAATCTCGCAGGGCAGCTACTATGTGAGCGAGCACCCGAAAATCGGTTCAAACTCCTACATAGCGTCGTGGAACACCTATAAGTTCTATGAGCTCAACGGCAAGTACGCCATTCAGAACGGCGGCCAGGCCGGCGATAACTTCTGGTATATCACCGACTCCAACGGCCTGTCGAACGAAAGCCGCAACCTCATTGATGCCTTCGAGTTCACCATACTGCCCCTTGAGGTCGACCTTGAAAACAGCGCGATTACCGAAGTGGTCGACGCTCCGGCCGATGCCTCCGGCCTTATTTTCGACCTGCAGGGTCGCCGCGTGTCAAAGGCAGGCCGCGGCATCTACATCATGAACGGAAAGAAAGTAATTTTTTAAACCATGTCACTCTCAAAGCGCTACAACATCATCAATAACTCGCTGGGTTGGCTCTGCTTCCTCATCGCGGCCGTGAGCTATGTGCTCACCATCGAGCCTACAGCCTCTTTCTGGGATTGTCCGGAGTTTATCACCCAGGGTTATAAACTTGAAGTCGGACACCCGCCGGGCAACCCCATTTTCATGCTCACCGCCCGATTCTTCATCACCCTGTTGGGCGCTGAAGCCGGCACTGTGGCAGCCGCTGTCAACACTATGAACGCGCTGCTGAGCGCCGGCACCATACTGCTGCTCTTCTGGACCATCACTCACCTGATGCGCCGCCTCCTGACCGGCTACAAGCCCCTGGAGGAGATTTCCGTGCCGCAGCAAATCACCATCTTCGCCTCCGGAATGGTGGGCGCCCTGGCCTATGCCTGGAGCGACACGTTCTGGTATTCGGCGGTCGAGGGCGAGGTATATGCCTTCTCGTCGTTCTGCACCGCGCTGGTGTTCTGGCTCATACTCAAGTGGGAAAACCGCGCCGACCAGCCCCACTCCGACCGCTATCTGGTGCTCATCGCCTACGTGATCGGCGTGAGCATAGCCGTGCACCTGCTCAACCTGCTCTGCATCCCGGCCATAGACCTGGTGTTCTA
>CAYUFQ010000057.1:0-9434 GCA_964444045.1 uncultured Bacteroides sp. | reverse complement strand
ACGAAGGAATCTGCCGCAACGCCGCGCGTCTCGAAATTATTTCGCGCGAACGCATCGTCGACGAGCTCAACAAGATTATGAAGGCACCGAAGCCCTCGATCGGCTGGCGCCTGATGCTCGAAACCGGCCTGCTCCACTTCATTCTGCCCGAACTCGAGGAGCTGCAGCAGGTCGACACCATCAACGGCCGGAGCCACAAGGACAACTTCGACCACACGATGAAGGTGCTCGACAAAGTGGCCGAGAAGAGCGACGACCTGTGGCTGCGCTGGAGCGCCCTGCTCCACGACATTGCCAAGCCGCGTACCAAGCGCTGGGATGCCAAGACCGGCTGGACCTTCCATAACCACAACTTCATAGGCGCGAAGATGGTGCCCGGCATATTCCGCAACCTGCGGCTGCCGCTCGGCGAGCCGATGAAGTTCGTGCAGAACATGGTGGAGCTGCACATGCGCCCGATAGTGCTGAGCGAGGAGATAGTGACCGACAGCGCCGTGCGCCGTCTGCTCTTCGACGCCGGCGACGACGTTGACTCGCTGATGACCCTGTGCGAGGCCGACATCACCACCGGACGCCCCGAAAAGCTGCGCAAGTGTCTGGAAAACTTCGCTCTGGTGCGCCGCAAGCTCGTTGAGCTTGAAGAGCGCGACCGCATTCGCAACTTCCAGCCCCCCATCACCGGCAACGACATAATGCACATATTCAACATACCGCCGTCGCAGCCCATCAAGGTGCTGAAAGAAGCCATCAAAGATGCCATTCTCGACGGCAAGATTCCCAACGACCGCCGGGCCGCCTATGACTTCATGCTGCCTATCGCCGCCTCGATCGGCCTGACCCAAGTGAACGAACTGCCATGTATAGAGTTACCAAGCGAATAGAAATATCAGCCAGCCACCGGCTGCAGCTGTCATATCCGAGCAAGTGCACCAACATCCACGGCCATAACTGGATAATCACCGTGACCTGCCAGTCCGACGAGCTTAATGCCGACGGCATGGTCGAGGACTTCACCGCCATCAAGGAGCGGGTGACGTCGCAGCTCGACCATGCGAACCTCAACGACATACTTCCGTTCAACCCCACGGCCGAAAACATTGCACGCTGGATTTGCGACCAGATTCCCACGTGCGTAAGGGTCGACGTGCAGGAGAGCGAGGGCAACGTGGCCAGCTACATCAAGTAAATGCGAGTCAACGAAATATTCTATTCCCTTCAGGGCGAGGGCGAGCACACGGGCCGGGCGGCCGTGTTCGTGAGGCTGAGCGGCTGCAACAGGGCATGCCCCTTTTGCGACACCGACTTCGCCGCCTCGACCGACATGACCGAAAGCGAGATAACCGACGCCGTCAGGTCCTACCCCGCCGACATAGTGATAATCACAGGCGGCGAACCGGCCCTGCAACTCACTTCCACACTTGTCGACGCCCTGCATGCGGCCGGCAAACGCGTGCACGTGGAGACCAACGGCTCGCTGCCGCTGCCCGACAACGTTGACTGGGTTACCTGCTCGCCCAAAACTCCCCCCTATGCCATCAGGCGCGTCGACGAGCTGAAAGTCGTATATACCGGCGCCGACCCCGAGGCCATAGCCGCGCTGCTCCCCGCCGCCTCCACCTATGCCCTTCAGCCCCTGTCGGGCGGCAACACGGCCGAATGCGTGGCCTACATCAAGGCTCATCCCCGCTGGCGCCTCTCGCTCCAGACCCACAAGCTCATCAACATACCGTGAGGTAAATTTGCAAAAAAAGATTATTTGCCGTATCTTTGCACTGCGCATAAATCCGCGCGAGCGCACCAAGCTCCTGTAGTTCAATGGATAGAATACTGGATTCCGGTTCCAATGATAAGGGTTCGATTCCCTTCGGGAGTACAAATCGCCAAATCTGCAAGCAGTCACGCTGAACGCTTGCAGATTTTTGACTATCATACATCGGCGAACCAAGACTTTCATGCTTGCGATTTTTTTCGTAATTTTGCAATATGATTCAATTGAAATACATAATTCTGCTCGTTTTCCTTACGCTGGGACTCATGTGGGCTTGCCGTCCGGCACCCGATGCCGCCGAGACCACACGCAGCATTTCGGAGGCCCTGGCCGAAAACGATGCCGATGCGGCCCGCAAGTGTGCCGACGAACTGTTTGCAGGCAACTTCAACATGGAATCGGCCTCGGTGACCGACCTGTGCGACCTGGCCGTGGCGCTGGTGCGCCTGTCGGAGTCGGGCACTGACAATACCGACTACACGGCTCAGGCCCTCAAATGCTACTCGACCGCCCTCGAGCGCGACTCGCTTGCCGCCACCGCCCGCTTCGACTCTATGAGCCCAGAATCCTATCCCTACGTGCAACTTCTGCGCCAGCTCCGCCGCCAGGTGGTTACCCAAGAGTCGGAGCTGACGGTAACCGACGGAACCGATGAGCAATAACGACTGGCAAAGCGCCCTCGGCGCACTGCTCGACAGCGGCTCGCTGCCTGAGGGCGAAGATACGCCCCAACCGGCCGACACCACTCCGAAACCGGCAGCCGGCAAGCTCATCGTGAGCATGGAAAAGAAGGGGCGCAACGGCAAGACGGCCACCATAATAAGCGGATTCACGGCCGGGCAGGCCGAACTCGAACGCATCGCGGCCCGACTCAAGTCGGCACTCGGCACCGGCGGCTCGGCCCGAGGCGGCGAGATACTGATTCAGGGCGACCGCCGGACCGACGCTATCCGTCTGCTCCGGGAGATGGGATTCAAACTCTGACCCCTTTATGGCCGACACTGCTCCGATTCTTGAAATCTACAAGGCATCGGCCGGCTCGGGCAAGACCTATCAGCTGGCCTTGAAATACATTTGCCTGCTTCTGGGCAAGCGAATCGACAAAAAAGGCAACATACGCCTCTACGGCTGCGGCGAAAGCCGCCGTCATCGCGAGATTCTGGCCATAACCTTCACCAACAAGGCCACCGAAGAGATGAAGCAGCGCATCATCAGCGAGCTGTATCTGCTTTCGCGGCCTGAACTGAAGAGCAAATATCGCAAGCATCTGCTCAAAGCCTGCAGCACCGACGCCGTCACCCTGGCCGACGCGGCGCGCCGGGCACTCACGTCGCTGCTGTTCGACTTCGGAGGGATGCAGGTGAGCACAATCGACGCCTTCTTTCAGCGCATTCTCCGCTCGTTTGCCTACGAAGCCGACCTGACCGGCAACTACGACCTGATGGTCGACAACAAGCTGATGATTCAGATGGCGCTGGCCGATATGCTCACTATGGTGTGCGGCCTGCGCGGCTCTACCGACTACGACCGGCGCCACATTGCCCGGGTGCGCCGCTGGATAGGCCAGCTGCTCAACCTCAAGGCCGACGCGGCCCAGGAAATCAAGATTTTCGACCGCAACAGCTCGGTGCGCAAAGAGCTGACCACGTTTATCAACGACCTCTCCGACGAAACGTATCAGACCATCAGCGAACGGCTGCAGCCATTTTTCGACTCCGACGATGCCATCGACAACCTGCTCAGCGCCCTGACGGCCAAGCGGAGCGAACTCGACTCGCAAATCAGCGCCTTAGCCCTCGAGGCCACCTCCACCCCGGGCATACTTAACGCCAACGCCACCAAGTTCTTTGCCCGGCTTGCCGAAGCCAACTACGGCTCGCTCACCCAGACCAACCTGCAATACGTCAGCGGCGAGCGCACGTCGGTCGACGGATTCTTTCTCAAATCGGCCGGCGAAACCGCCGCCCACATCGAACGCATTGAGCGCATATTCAACCTGCTGCGGCTCCGGTTCACAGTCAATCTGATGTGCAGCCGCATGTATAATCTGGGGCTGTTTAAGGAAGTGCAGTCGGTGGCATCGCTCCTGAAGGTGCATCTCAACACCATAATGCTCAGCGACACCAACACCCTGCTCAACAAAATCATAGCCGGCAGCCCCACCCCGTTCATCTACGAGCGCACCGGCCAGCAGCTGCATCACTTTCTGATCGATGAGTTCCAGGACACGTCGAAACTCCAGTGGGTCAACCTGCATCCGCTGATTGCCAACAGCATAGCCAACGGCTACGACAATATGATAATCGGCGACGTCAAGCAGTGCATCTATCGCTTCCGCAACTCATATCCCGGCCTGCTCGACACCGAACTCGAGGCCGACGGCGAACTCAGCCATGCCATCAGTCTGCCCGACATGTCGACCAACTGGCGCAGCTCGCGCCACGTTGTAGGCTTCAACAGCCGGCTGTTCGCCTCCATCGCCGCCGGACTCGGGCTCAGTTCATATGCCAAAGTAGGCCAGACGCCCCGCAGTGACGCCGGCAACGGCTACATCAACATACTGCTCACCGCCGACAAAACCGCCGGATTTGACCGCATGGTCGACCACATGCGGCGCCAGCTCGCCTCGGGCTATAAGCCGGCCGACATAGTGGTGCTGGTAAGATTCAACCGCGAGGCCGGCCGGATAGTGGAGCAGCTCACTGCCGAAAGCCGCCCGGGCGGACGGCTTGAAGGGGTGAGGATAATCTCCGACGAAGCCCTCTACGTACGCTCATCGAAGGCCGTGCAGCTCATCGTTGCCAAGTTGCGCGAGCTCGACCGCATTCAGCGCGACCCGGCCGAGATAAAGGTGAATCCGCGCACCGGCCTCCCGCCCACCACCGAACGCGAGCTCGACTGGCTATGCGAGAATCTCGACCAGATCAACTCCCGCTCGGCCGACTCCGAAAAAAACCTCGAAGAGCTCCTGAGGCGCTTCGACGAGCGCAACCACCTGGCCGTTGAATCGGTCGAGGCCGATGCCGCCCAGAGGGCCAGGGCGCGGGGCCGCTCGGTGTTTGAAATAGTCGAAGAGCTGATTGGCCGGCTGCCTGACCCAAGCCTGCGGCAGACCCAGGCGCAGTATATCGCCGCGTTTCAGGACCTGGTGATTGAATATTGCCGCATGTATGCCCCCACGGTCCACGGTTTTCTGCAGCTCTGGGACGAACGCCTGGAGCAGACGGCCGCCGTAGGCCTCGCCGAGGGGACCGACGCCATCAGGGTGCTCACAATCCACAAATCAAAGGGGCTGGAGTTCGAGTGCGTCCACATCCCCTCCCTGTCGGGCCGGATGGACACCGAGAAAGGCCACAGCTGGTATGAGGCCTCCGCCATATTCGACAGGCTGGAACTCAACTGCGCCACCCCCGCCTACTTTCCGCTCGACTCGGCAAGCTCCGACATGAAACTGACGCTTTTCGCCCCGCAGCTACGCCGGCGAAAGGCCGAAGCCCTTACCGACGAGCTCAACGCCCTTTACGTGGCCTTTACCCGAGCCAAATCCGAGCTGACAGTCACTGCCACCGACGGTGGCGGCGACACATCGGCCGCCGCCCTTCTGCGCCGGGCGCTCGACTCCGACCCCGAAACCGCACGGGGCGAAACCGAGGGCGAATACGTGTGCGGCGCCCCTACCATGTGCATCTCGGCCGATAAGCCCGCCGGATTCACCCCGATGCCCATCACCGACGGCTACACCGTGTTCAACCGGCTCGACGTATGGCACTCCACCTCGGTGGCCACGGAAGAAGACTCGGGGAATAGCCTCTGATTCCGAATTTTTTTCGTATCTTTGCACCATATGGAACACTATCTGGTATCAGCGCGTAAATATCGGCCGTCGACTTTTGCATCGGTGGTCGGTCAGAAAGCGCTTGCCGTCACCCTGAAAAACGCGATTACCTCCGACCGGCTGGCCCACGCCTACCTGTTCTGCGGCTCGCGAGGGGTGGGCAAGACCTCATGCGCGCGCATCTTCGCTAAAACAATCAACTGCACCAACCGCACGGCCCAGGGCGAGGCTTGCAACGAGTGCGAGTCGTGCAGGCAGTTCAACGAAAACCGCTCGCTCAACATCATAGAGCTCGACGCCGCCAGCAACAACAGCGTCGACGACATCCGCATACTCCAGGACCAGGTGCAGGTGCCTCCGACCAACGGCCGCTACCGCGTGTTTATCGTCGACGAGGTCCACATGCTCTCGTCGGCCGCCTTCAATGCCTTCCTCAAAACCCTCGAGGAGCCGCCGGCCTACGTGATTTTCATCCTGGCCACCACCGAAAAGCACAAGGTGATTCCCACCATCCTGTCGCGCTGTCAGATCTACGACTTCAACCGCATCACCGTGCCCGACATGGTTGAACACCTGCAGTACGTAGCCTCGCAAGAGGGAATCACCGCCGAGCCCGCCGCCCTTAACGTGATTGCCCGCAAGGCCGACGGTGCCATGCGCGACGCCCTGTCAATCTTCGACCAGATTGCGGCATCGAGCATGAACAACATAACCTATGCCTCGACAATCGAAAACCTCAACGTGCTCGATTCGGCCTACTACAACCGCCTGCTCGAGGCGTTTCTCAGCGGCAACGTGGCCGACGCTCTGCTGATTTACAAGGAGATTCGCGACAAAGGCTTCAACAACCACTTCTTCCTCACCGGTCTGGGCGACTACTTCCGCGACCTGGTGGTGGCGCGCGACCCCAAAACGGTGACCCTGCTCGAAACCGACAACGAGCACCGCGACAAAATGGCCGCCCTGGCCGCCCGATGCACCCCGCGCTGGCTATACCTCGCCATGGACCTCTGCAACACGGCCGACCTCAACTTCCGCACCGCAGCCAACAAGCAGTTCCTCGTCGAACTCACGCTGATAAAACTGTGCCAAGCGGACAGCCCCTCCCAAAATCCTGATGGCAGCATCGGCGAGGGGCAGTCACTCCAACCCATAGCAGCTGCCACCCCCTCTCAACCTCACCAACCCTCTCCAACCCCTCAACCTCATCAACCCCCTCACCCCCCACACCCCCTCCCGGCCGGCACAATAGGCCCGAGCATATCCATACGCCCCGGAGCAACAGCCCGGCCGGCAACGACGCCGCAACCCGAGCGCCCAGCCATGGCCACGCCCGCGCCCGCCCGCCGCTCTACCCCCTACACCGACACGGCGCTCGAAATCACATGGACCAACTGCTCCACGGCCAACCCCGCCGCAGTGGCGCTCAACAACATCCTAAAATCCTGCAAGCCGCGCCGGGTCGAGGGAGACCGCTTCGTGGTGGGGGTCAACAGCGAGGCACAGCAGAAAATCCTATCCGACAATCTGCCCTCGGTACTTGAATTCCTTCACTCGCGCCTCCATAACGATGACATCACAGTGACAATCGAGCTAATCAAAGGCGAGGGCTCCCCGGCCATATGGACCGAAACCCAAGTGCTCGAAAAGATTCTGAAAGAAAATCCCACGGTGCGCACCCTGGCCGAAACCTTCAAGCTATCCCTCTCATGAAGCTACAGCCGGCCCGACACCCGGCCCTGACGCTCGGCCTTATCCTGATTGCATGCGCCTTTGCGCTCTTCGTAATCCAGGCCAGCCTCATCGACTCCTTCAGAGGGCTGCGCCCCTGCATCGCCGAAAACCTGCTCAACGCCCTCAGCGTGGCGCTCCCCTACTTTTTCCTCCCCGCCCGATGGCGCTTCAGGGCCACAATGGCCATCCTGACCCTGCTGACCTTGATTTTTGAAATCAACTCGCTCTACTATCGGCAGTTCGGCGCCATTCCCGGCCTGTCGGCCCTGAAAACCGACGGCATATTCACCCCTATGGTAATCAGCAGCGCAGCCGACCTGTTCAGCTTCGGCGATTTCATGCTGCTCACCTCGCCGCTCATCATCCTCATCATAGCCCGCAAATGGATGAAAAGCGACAAACCGTTTTCGCGCAGGGTCAGACTCACGGCTCTCGCCTGCTGGCTGGCCGCGCCTCCGCTGCTCTTCGTAGAGTCCACCTACTGGTACCGTCGGTGGACCAACGAAACCGTCACCCCCGACGGCCAGTCGTTCGGCGCATACCTCGAAATCAACCTCAGGGAAATGCAATGCGCGTCGCCCCACAAGGCACTGACCGATTTCGGCCTGTTCCCCTACCTCTATCGCGCCATCGCGTCGGCATTTCCGCCGAAAATCACGCTGACCGACCATCAGAAAAACGAGATAGCCGACTTTGCCCGCAGCCGCGCCGAATCATCGGCACCAATAGCCGCCAACCGGGGCAAGAACCTCATACTCATCATAGTTGAATCGTTCAACTCCACCACCCTGCAAACTCCGGCCACTCCGTTCCTCAACGAGCTGATGAGCCGCCCCTCCACCCTCACGGCCACCACCCTCGCATCGCAGATCGGCCCCGGAGTATCGTCCGACGGCCAGTTCATCTACAATACCGGCCTGCTCCCCCTTGCCGACGAGCCGCTCGTGGCCAACTATGCCGAAGCCGACTACCCCTCGCTGGCAAAAAGCCTGACGGGCTACCACTCGGTGGAGATAATCGGCGAGGGAGCGGCGCTCTGGAACCACCATCAGACCACCGCCGCCTACGGCTACCAACGGCTATTTGCCGGCATAGCCCCCGACGGAACCGACCAGGACGGCCGCATCCTATCGTTCGCGGCCAACTACATCAGCGAATCGCCCCGCCCGTTTTTCGTCGAAATCACCACCATATCGACCCACGTCCCTTACTCCGTGCCCCGCACCTCAGCCAATGCCGCCGGCACCGGGGGCAGCCGCACCGCCAACTATCTCGCCGCCCTGGCCCACTTCGACTCCGAGCTGCGCCGCTTCTTTGCCCGGCTGCAAGAGTCCGGCCTGCTCGACAACACCGTAGTGGCGATTACCGGCGACCATCCCGCGCCGCTCAACTCCGGTCTGGCCGACTCCCTGCTCTGCCAGTCGGTGCCCCTGATTATCGTCAACGCCGGCCCGACAGTGCGCATCGACGCGCAAGCCTCGCAGGCCGACGTCTACCCCACCCTGCTCGACGTCATGGGCGCCGGCGTAGCCTACCGGGGCGTGGGGCGCAGCCTTCTGAGCGGGGCGCCCGAGCCTACGCCCGATAACGCCCGCCGGATAAGCGAGTTGATAATTCGTTCGCGAAAAGGCATTGCCGTTTTGCCGAAAAAAGAGTAAATTTGCACTTTGAAAAATCAAACTAAACACAACACTCAAAATAAAATTATGGCTCACAAAGCATTACTCGTAATCCTCGACGGGTGGGGCATCGGCAACCACTCCAAAGGCGACGTGATTTACTCGACGCCCACCCCCTATTGGGACTCACTTCTGAAAACCTACCCCCACTCCGAGCTGCAGGCATCGGGCGAGAACGTCGGCCTGCCCGACGGCCAGATGGGCAACTCCGAGGTGGGCCACCTCAATATCGGCGCCGGCCGCGTGGTGTATCAGGACCTCGTGAAAATCAACAAAGCCATCGCCGACGGCTCGATTCTCAACAACCCGCAAATCAAAAACGCCTTCGAAACCGCCAAAAACACCGGCTGCGGACTCCACCTGATGGGCCTGACCTCAAACGGCGGCGTACACTCCAGCTTCGACCATCTCTTCGCCC
>CAYUFQ010000056.1:0-9808 GCA_964444045.1 uncultured Bacteroides sp. | reverse complement strand
TACCCCACCGGGCGCACAGCCGACGAGGTGACCCCATGGATCGATGCCTTCATAAATGCGCGCAAGTGGATTGAAGCAAAAGCATAACTCACCATGGCGCTGGGTGCCCTCCCTGTATTTCATGGAAGGGCTGCCCAACGCCCTGGTCACGGCCGTGGCGCTGACATTGCTCACCAACATGGGCATCGCCGAAGACATGGCCGCTTTCTACACGTCGCTGCTCTATCTCCCTTGGGTCGTCAAGCCGTTCTGGTCGCCGTTCATCGACATGTTCAGCACCAAACGCCGCTGGACCCTCTCCATGCAGACGCTCATGGCGCTTTGCATAGGCCTGCTGGCCCTGACGCTCAAAACCCCCGTATGGCTCGCAACCGGGCTGACCGCCTTCTGGATACTGGCGTTCGCCTCGGCTACTCACGACATTGCCGCCGACGGCTACTACATGCTTGCGCTGACCGACAAGGAGCAAGATTTCTTCGTGGGCATCCGCTCCACGGCCTACCGGCTGGCCGGACTGTTCGTTTCGGGCGGAATAGTGTGGTTTGCCGGCCGGATGATCGACGGCGGCAAATCGGTTGCCGGTTCATGGCAGACGAGCCTGCTGATTTCTGCCGCCATTTTCATTGCCCTGACAATGTGGCACACCGCGGCGATGCCCGCAGTGCCGAAAGACAAGCCCAACCACGCGGCGACGCCCGGACAGGTGATGCACAGCTTCGGGCGCAACATCCGCTCCTTCTTTGCCAAGAAAGAGATAGCCGTGGCAATAACGTTTCTGATGCTTTACCGCCTGCCCGAAGCCGTGCTCAACAAACTGACCACGCCGTTCCTGCTGGCCGACCCCGACAACGGCGGCCTTGGCCTCTCAACGGCCCAGGTGGGCATCGCCAACGGCACGTGCGGAATGACGGGCGGCATTCTGGGCGGCATTCTGGGCGGCATAGCGGTGGCCCGCTACGGCCTGCGCCGCTGCATCTGGCCCATGGCGCTTGCCCTTACGCTTCCCAGCGGATTCTACTGCTATCTGGCCGCCGCCCAGCCCGATAATTTCGTGATTATCAACGCCGGCATAGCCATAGAGCAGTTCGGATATATATTCGGCTACACGGCCATGATGGTCTACATGCTGCAAATCAACGAAAATTCGCCCTTCTCCACCTCTCACTTCGCCTTCTGCACGGGCATAGCGTTCCTTGGCCTGATGCTTCCGGGCCTCGTGGCCGGAAGCATCGAGATGGCAATCGGGTATTGCAGCTTTTTCTGGCTGGTGATGGCGCTGTGTCCGGCCACCTACCTGGCCACATGGCTCGTTTACCGCAGGCTCTGACCTATTCCTCGAGGGTCATCTCGTCAAACCCGCCGGCCTCGAACTCATCGTCGCTGTAGGCATCGGAGCCATAGAATTCCTCGTCGAAATCCTCAACGGCCTTGGCTGACTTGCTTGCCGACTTCACCTCGGGCACCTCGAGCACGCTCTCCTGCTTGGGAGCCACACCCATCGAACTGGCCACGAGGGCATCCTTCAGTGACTTTCCGGGAGTGGAGGTCTTCATTTCAATGAAGAACGAACGGTCGTTGAGATAATCGAACGTCAGCATAAGGCGCTGGCCTTCGTCTTCGATTTCGTCGCTGAGAATGGTGTCCTCCATTATATAGGCATCTTCCGATGCATCGAGGCCCATATCCTCAAGTGTGATTTCGCGCTCACGCTCCCATTCCTGATTGCAGATGAAGAATGAACACATCTGATTCTTGTCGTAGCCGACACTGTCGTAGATTGCATCGCGCAAATCCAAAAAAGTCGCATCGGCATCAATCTGAATATCCCGACGGAAGTTATCGGCTTCGTCCGAAACCACTCGAAAATTGTATATCATAGATTTATATCGTTTTTTGGTTCTGAAATCATATAGTTTAAGCGGCGCTAATTTAGCAATAGTTTTTTGTAAACCAACAAATATTTTGCGCTTTTTTAAAACTTTTTGTACTTTTGCATCATAACTGCGATTCACACAATGAGAAGAAAGGTCTACTACCGCTATAACGTCCGCACCGATTCCTATGAGCGCGTCTACCCGTCGCGCCGCAGCCGGCTGGTGTCGCTCGCAGGCAACGTGATCCTTTCAATCATGATAGGCTGCGCCGTGTTTATGGTTCTCGACGTTTTTCTCGACATGCCCAAGGACCGCGACCTGCGCGAGCAGAATGAAAAGCTGATGTCGGAGCTCGACATGCTGCGCGCGCGCATGAACCGCGCGCAATCGGTGCTCGACGACATAGCCGACCGCGACAACAACTTCTACCGCGTCATGCTGCAGGCCGACCGCATATCCGACTCACGCCGGTATGCCGGAATTGAACGGCCGCATCTGTCGTCGCTCTCCGACAATCAGCTGCTCAATACCCTCAACGACAAAATGGCGCTGCTCGAGCGCGAAATAGTGGTGCAGAGCCGCAGCTTCGACGAGCTGCAGGCACTGGCGTCGAAGAGTGCCGACCGCCTGGCCCACATTCCGGCCATCCAGCCCATCTCAGAGGCCAACCTGAAGCAAATGGCCAGCGGCTACGGACGGCGCACCGACCCGATTTACGGCACAGCCAAGATGCACGAGGGCATGGACTTTGCCTGCGACGTAGGCACCCCCGTCTATGCCACCGGCAACGGCAAGGTGACGGCAGCCGGCTGGCACAGCGGCTACGGCAATCAGATTGAAATCAACCACGGCTACGGCTACACGACCCGCTATGCCCACCTGTCGAAAATCATCGTCAATCCGGGGCAGGAGGTGCGCCGGGGCGACATGATAGGCTATTCGGGCAACACGGGCAAGTCAACCGGACCTCACGTGCACTATGAGGTGAGGCTCAAAAACGTGCCGCAGAACCCTGTGAACTATTACTTCTACGACCTCACTCCCGAAGAATACGACGCCATGATAACCCACGCTGAAAATGCCGGCTACGTCATGGACTGAACCAACTGAAACATAATCCGACAACGCTAATGAAACGCACGATATATCTTGCCGGAGGGTGCTTCTGGGGCACCGCGCGGCTCTTTTCGCTGGTAAACGGCGTTACCGGCACCACCTGCGGATATGCCAACTCCAAAGTGGCCGACCCGACTTATCGCCAGGTATGCACCGGACTGACCGGAGCAGCCGAAACAGTGATGGTTGACTATGACGACGACGTGATTGGCCTCACAGACCTGATAATGCTTTTCTTCAAGAGCATAGACCCGACGGCACTCAACCGCCAGGGCGGCGATTCAGGCACTCAATACCGCACCGGCATATACTACTCCGACCCGGCCGACGCGCCGGCCATCGAGGCTCTGCTTTCCGCCCTTCAGCGGCGCACTCCGGCTCCCGTGGTCATCGAGTGCGGCCCCATAGTTAATTTCTATCCGGCCGAAGAATACCATCAGGACTATCTGGTGAAGAATCCCGACGGGTATTGCCACGTGGACCCGTCGCTCTTTGCCGAGGCCAGGAGGCTTACGAAGTCGGTCAATAGCTCCGCGACGCAGACCGACCGCGACGCCCTGCGCCGGCGCCTCACTCCGCTGCAGTGGGAGGTGACGCAGAACGGCGCCACCGAAAAACCCTTTGTCAACGAATACGACCATGAATTCTCGCCCGGCATCTACGTCGACATAGTCGACGGCACCCCCCTATTCCTCTCATCGCGCAAATACGACTCGGGATGCGGCTGGCCGGCATTTACCCGGCCGATAACCGGCGGCGTGCTGCGCGAGCTGCCCGATTACTCCTACGGCCGGGAGCGTACCGAAGTCAGGTCATCGGCATCGGGGGCTCATCTTGGCCACGTATTCCCCGACGGACCGGCCGACCAAGGGGGATTGCGCTATTGCATCAATTCGGCGGCCCTGCGGTTCATTCCGCTCGACCGCATGCAGGCCGAGGGCTACGGAGACTACATCAACCTGATTGAACCGGGCATTGACGACCTATGACAGAAGAGCTCTCTAAAAAATACTATCGCATCAACGAAGTGAGCGAGCTTATCAACGAGCCCGCCAGCACGCTGCGCTTCTGGGAGTCGGCCTTTCCGCAGCTCAAGGTGAAACGCAACGACAAAGGCACCCGCTACTACACTCCGGCAAATATCGACACTCTACGGCAAATAAAATATCTGCTCAAGGAGCGCGGGCTGAAAATCGAGGCGGCCGCCGAGCAGATGCGCACGTCGGCCGACTCGGTAGCCGCCAAGCAGCGGGCCATTCAGCGCCTTCAGGAGATTCGCGCAGCCCTCGTTGCGATGCGCGACGCCCTCCACCCCCTCCGCTAAAGCATCAGGCGGTAAATGGCCTCTGAGGCCGCGCTGTCGGTAGGGCAATAGTTGCCTATGGAGCGACCCTTGGTTTCGTGAAGTTTCTTGACCAGAAGGGGAATGTCGGGGTCGGTGACACCCAGTTCCGATAGGGTGACGGGCATGCCGAGCGAGCGGTTGAACCGCTTTAGCGCCTCGATTGCCTCCGGTGCGCTCTCAACGCCGAACACTCGGCGTCCGAACTGCTCCACCTTGCCTGAATTAAACTGGGCCACATAGCTCAGCCATGCCGGAAATACCACCGAAAGACCAGCCCCGTGGGCCACTCCGTAAAGGGCCGAAAGTTCATGCTCCATGCCATGCGAGGTCCAGTCTTCGTCGCGCCCTACGCCACACATGCCGTTGTGCGCCATAGTGCCGGCCCACATTATGTTGGCGCGGGCCTGATAGTCGTGAGGGTCGGCCATAACTCGCGGAGCCACGTTGATAATCGCCTTTAGCAAACCTTCGCAAAGGCGGTCGGTCACTTCGCAGTCGGGGGTGTTTGAGAAATAACGCTCCATTATATGGGCCATCATATCCACTATGCCACATGCCGTCTGATACGGCGGCAACGTTTCGGTCAGTTCGGGATTGAGCAGCGAAAAGCGCGGGCGCAACACGTTGGTGCGCAGCGACACCTTCTTGCCGCCGTCGAGTTTCGTAATCACCGAATTTCCCGAGCCTTCGCTGCCGGCTGCGGCTATGGTGAGCACGGTGCCTACAGGCAGAGCCTCGGTCATCACGGCCTTACCGGCCCAGAAATCCCAGAAATCACCGCCGTAGGGCACTCCGCCGGCAATCGCCTTGGCAGTGTCGATAACCGACCCGCCGCCAACGGCAAGCAGCCCCTCCACGCCCTGGGCGCGACAGGCCTCTATGCCTTCATACACGCGGTCGTCGGTCGGATTGGGGCGGATTCCGCCCAGCTCCACGAATTCCACTCCGGCAGCACGCAACGAAGCCCTTACGCGGTTGAGCAGACCCGACTTCTCGGCCGACCCGCCGCCATAAACCACCATCACTTTGCGGCCGAGATGAGCGGCGGCAAGTTCTCCAACACGGTTTTCCACCCCACGGCCGAAAACGTAGTCGGTCGGTGTGCAGTAATCGAAATTATTCATTGTCTTTGCAAATTATTCAGCGTCGTTGATTCGAAAAATGGTTCGTTCCGAAGCCTTCATAGTCATCTTCCTCGTCTTCGTCATACGGGCTGACGGCCTCAGGCATCTCGCCGGCCTTGCGGCGGGGCTTGTTGGTCTTGATTTCAAGCGGTTTCTGCAGTTCGGGCGATAAGGCATTGATATCCCACGGCTCGCTTAAATCCCAGTTTTTCTTGAGCACCAGCTTCTTGGGAAAATAATACACGTCTTCGGGCTGAATGCGTCCGGTCAGATTGCCGTTTGTCCATATGCCGTCGGAATCACGGTCAACGAACAGGCGGGCGTAATACGTTGCCGGCAGCAGGTATTCGAACCTCACAGTGCCGTTCTGCAAGGGGCGGGCGGCCACAATATCGTCCGACCCGTTGAGCAGCTCAACCACCGCGGCCTCGCCGTCGGGCACTCCGCTCACGTTGAATATCACCGTGGAATAGTCGTCGGTTTTGCGCGTCTTAAACTCATTTTCCGACCCGCGGGTGTAGTAACCGTAGATATCCGTCACCGCCATCGAGTCGACAACAAGCCGATACTTCATGTCGGGAACCCACTGCGGCTGCATCATCAGCTTCATGGCCGAAATGGAGTCGGCCGGAAGAATATCAGGCTGCGGGTCAACAGCAATCCATGTCGAATCAGGCATCGCCTCCAGGCGTATGCCGCCCGGCGCTATCCGGTCAATCGGGCGGTTAACGGCGAACCGCAACGGCTTGTTCAGGTCCTGCGAGCTTGCATCAACAGTCATCGTGAGCCATACGTCAGGCTGCATCAGGGCGAAGGTGTCGACCCTCATGGTGTCGCTTATGGCAAGCACCGAGTCGATTTTCTGCTGCAACGTCAGGGAGCCTTTGGCCGCGTTTTTGCCGCGGTTGCGTATGTTGAACTTCAGGGTGTCGGTCTGCCATGTCAAGGCGCTGAGCGAATCCACCCTGCGATAGCGCGCCTCCACCAGCAGCGTGTCGGAGGCAATCACCTTCTGGTCGCGCAGCCAGTAGTCGAGCGTGTCGCCGTTGACCGTGCGCGACAGCACAGCCACATCGGCCAGCGGCACCCGCATCGTCGAGTCCTTGCCCATAGCTATTATGGTGAGCTCGGGCAGCGAATCAACCGGAGCAGCCATTTCCAGATGAATGATATTGCGCGGCTCGCGCTTATACGTCTTCAGATACTGCGCCTTATAGTTCTCGTTAAACCAGGTGAGCAGCAGATTGTCGGGCAGATAGCGCACCTCGGTGCGCCTCACTATAGAGTCGGGGGCCACGGTGTCGGCCACCTCCACCGGCTCCACCTCGGGCACTATGAGTTCCGACATGAAGGCCACGTCCTCGCTGCGGTCCCAATGATAGTCGCGATTCAGGTCGTTGAGAGCGAAAATCTGATACTTGCCCGGCTTGAGATTCCGCACCGTAAACTCACCGAGCTGGTTGGTGCGGGCAATGCGTTCGAATGAGCGCGTGGTTATGCACGAATCGGCATCAGAGGAATAAACGCCCACCATCATGCCCTGCGCAGGCTCGAGGTTGCGCGCCTGCAACACCATGCCCGAAATGCTCAGGCTGTCGATTTCAGGGCCGGTTGAGAAATCGATGGCGAAGCCGTCGAGCACGTTGCCTTCGTTCAGGTCCTTGACGGCATCGGCCAGGTCGATGGTGTAGGTGGTGTTGCTCATCATCGAGTCTTTAAGCTCAACGTCAACCCTGCGCCCGTTGGCAAAGAGAGTGGGCTGCTGAATCTGGGCAGGCGAAATGGCCACTTTCGACGCCGGATCGTCGAGCTGCACGTTCTCATCGAAATATATTGAGATTTTGTTGCCCGAAAAATTGACGGTGCCGGGCGCGGGTGTGCTGCCCACGTATTGCGGAGGGTCAACGTCGCGCGGGCCGCCGTCGGGGCGGCCTATGCTGGCGCATGCGGCAAGAAGAGCCGACGCCGCCACTGCGGCCGGCAGAAGATATAGCTTATTCACGTTTATAGCGGGTATATTTCAGGAAAAACAAAAGGAAGAGGAGTCCGGCCATGAAGAGGCTGACCGAAAAGCTGTAGAACACCCCCACGATGCCGCCGCCGCACGTAAAGCCGAACAGATAGCTCGACGGAAGGCCCACAAGCAGATAGCTTACAAAGGCTATCCACAGCATGGGCATAACCCGGGCGGTGCCGCGCAGGGAATTGGCAAAGTTGACCTGAGTGGCATCGCCCAGCTGATAGCACAGCATCGGCGGAATCAGGCTCAGACACATGGCTATCACCTTTGTGTCGGGAGTGAACATGCCGATGAGCCACCGCCCGGCGAATACAAACGTCAGCGAGGCGCCCAGCGCAAGCATGAGAGTGAGGTGATAGCCGGCAAAGCCGATGCGGCGCATGGCTTTCACGTCGTTGCGCCCGGCGGCGTTGGCCACGAGCACCGAAGTGGCCGACCCGAGGCTATAGTAGAAGCAGAAGCCGAGAGTGCCGATGCTCACCATCACTTGAAACGCGGCCAGCTCCACCGCACCGAGCCAGCCTACGAAGATGGCCGCGCCCGAAAATGCCGCCGTTTCGCAAAAGAGCTGGAGCGAAACCGGCAGCGACGTGCGCCCCAGCAGAGCCAGCCGAAGCCGCGATATGCGCGCCGACGCGAAGCCGCGGCGCACCTGAGCGAAACGCGCCGTTTTCGCAAAAACGGCCACCATGCACACCGCCGAGAGAATCCGCGCGGCCAAAGTGGAGATACCGGCACCGAACAGGCCCCATTCGGGCAATCCGAAATGGCCGTAGATGAGCGCATAGTTGCCGGCTACGTTCACAAGATTGGCCCCCAGGATAATCCACATGGGCACGGCCGTTGACCTCATGCCATAGGAGCATTGGGCAAAGACGTTATATATGGTCATCGGCAACAGTCCGCACAGATAAAGCAAGAAGTAAGGCTTAATCAGCGGCATCAGCTCACGGGGCTGGCCAAGGCGTTCGACATTGAGATACAGAATCCCCATCAGCAGGGTGACGAGCAGAGTGTAGGCCACGTTTATGGCCACGGCATTGCGCATAATGCGCCCTATTTTCCATAATCGGCCGCGGGCAAACAGCGCACCGGCCAGCGGAGTAACGCCGTAGGTGAAGCCCATGCAGGCCAGCGATGCCATATTGAACACGTTGTTGACAAACGAGGCCGACGAAAGTTCGGCCGTGCCGTAATTGCCCACCATGATATTGTCGGCAAACCCCACCACTATCATACCGGCCTGCCCGACGATTATGGGCAAGCCGAGCTTCACAATCTGACTGTAGTAACCGAGATATTTGCTTAAAATCATAATGTGATTAAAGAACTCCCTGCTCAACGTCGATGCATATGCGCTCGATTATGGCGTCGTCGGGATTATCTTCCGGGCTGTATTTATTTTTGAGGCTCACGCCGAACATCTTTCCGAATCCATGCCAGAACGAAGCCCGGAAACTGCCCAGAAACGCCTTGAGAATCTCGTAGCTGCTCTGGTCTGTTTCGCGCTGAATCAGCTTCACCAGCAGGTTTGCCTGCCCCTTGGTGAAGCGCTTCAGTGCGGGCTTGTATTGCTTGAACACCTCTTTTTCCATGTCTTTGAGATACTTCTCGCGGGTTTCAGTGTCGGGCAGGGTTTCGATATACTCATAGGTTTCGGTGAGCGTGCGGCAGATGAGCTTGGCATATGGCAGGGCCTTCTTCACGTCGCGCACCGTGCGCCAGTAGTATTCCTCCTGTTTCTTATCCTTGAATTTTAGTTCGGGAAAAACGGTGATGGTCTTCAGAACGATATGATAGGCGGTGTCGCCCTCGGCCGTTACTTCGGTGTAATAGCCCTGCACATAATGCGGCTTGATGACCGGCTGTGGCTCCTGCGCCGAAACCCCGGCGCAGGCAAGCGCCACGGCAATCAATGCAACGACCCGCCGGAACATCATTCCGAACGTTTTGACACCGGCGGATAGTCGAGCGTGTAGTGCAGCCCGCGGCTCTCTTGCCGCTCCTTGGCCTGGCGCATGATAAGGTAGCCCACATTGATGATGTTGCGCAGCTCGCAAATGGCGCGCGAGGCATGTGAGCTTTTGAATAGTTTCTCGGTCTCTTCGTATAGTATGTCGAGTCGGTTCCATGCACGGTCAAGGCGCAGATTGCTGCGCACTATGCCAACATATGTGCCCATGATTTGGTTCACTTCCTTGATGCTTTGGGTTATGAGCACCATCTCCTCGGGGTGGCGCGTGCCCTCGTCGTTCCACTCGGGCACGTCGGTGCGCAGCTCATATGAGTTAAACCGTTCGATTACGTGTTTTGCGGCCGCATCGGCATA